>NZ_OBDX01000001.1:90931-520289 GCF_900215185.1 Pseudomonas sp. LAMO17WK12:I10
TCCACGATCTGCCTGAAGAAACGCGCCGTCTGGCCCAGCGACGGCTGCGCCGCCGATCGCAGGCTGCGCCAGCGGCTACAGGCTGTGTTTTCAGCTTCCCCTGTTCACGACTTTTCACATGGAAAGGTTGGGCCGCCTGGCCTGGCCGGTGCTAATCTTCGGCAGTTTTACGCACAGTCGAGCCACAACCCGTGCCGGGTTCAGGGAAGACGACCACACATTCAACAACGGATCGATCGGGTCAAATAATGAATAAATCAGCAGGCGTACTGTTAGGAATCGTCGTCGCGGTGGGCGCTATCAGTGCCGGCGGCGCCTGGTATACCGGGACCAAGCTGGAAGGGGTGCTGCAAACCTCTATCGCCGACGCCAACAAGGAGCTCCAGGCCGCCATGGTCGGTTCCAACGGTACCGCCAGCCTGGAGCTGGTATCGCTGGAGCGCAATCTGTTCAGCAGCACCGCGCGCTACCGCCTCAAGGGCCAGGGCGAGATGTTCGGCGACAGCGCCGAGGGCGTCGAACTGGTGTTTGTCGACCGCATCGAACACGGCCCGCTGCCGTTCTCGCGCCTGATGACCCTGAAATGGCTGCCGGTCATGGCCACCAGTCACTACGAGCTGGAAAAGAACGCCCTGACCGAGAAATGGTTCGCCGCCACCAAGGATGTTTCCCCGCTCAAGGGCGTGGTCAACCTGGGGTACGACCGCTCCGCCACCGGCAACCTGGAGTTGCTGCCGCTGGACACGGCCCTGGACGACAAGTCGACCCTCAAGTTCTCCGGCCTGAAGCTGGACCTCTCGACCAGCGCCGAAGCGCAGAAGGTCAAGGCCGATGGCTACATGGACAGCCTCAAGCTCAACAGCGTCGCCGAAGACCAGACGCCGGTGCAGGTCGAGCTCAACGGCCTGACCCTGGCCAGCAACCTGACCAAGAGCAACTATGGCTTCTACGTCGGCGAAAACACCCTGGAGCTGACCAGCACCAAGGCCACGTTCGGCGAGAAACAGTCGGTGCTCAGCTTCAAGAACTCTGAGATCAAGAGCGCCACCGACGAGACTGGCGCCCACCTGGCCGGCCGTGCCGAGTACAAGATCGGCGAAGTCGCCCTCAACGGCAAAGCCGTCGGTTCGGCGCAAATGACCTGGAGCATGAAGAACCTCGACATCGCCTCCGGCATGTCGCTGATGCAGGTCTACCAGAGCAAGCTGCAACCCTACGAAGACGCCGTCGCCGCGGCCGAAGCCGCCGGCGAGCCAGCGCCCGAGCTGAACCTGAGCGAGGCCGAGCAGGCCCAGGTCAAGGCTGACCTGGACAAGCTGCTGGCTGCCCAGCCGCATATCGCCCTGGAAAACCTCTCGTTCAAGACCACCAATGGCGAAAGCCGCCTGAGCCTGGTGGTGGACCTGAACAAGCCGCAATCCATGGAGCTGCCGCCGGCCGAACTGAGCAAGCAACTGCTCACCCAGCTGGACCTGAACCTGCTGCTGTCCAAGCCGATGATCGCCGACATGGCATCGGTGCAGGCGCAGCTGGACGGCGTGACCGACGCCAAGGCGATCGCCGACCAGGGCAGCATGGCCGCCGACATGGTCAGCGGCATGGCGCTGGGCACCCAGCTGGCCAAGCTGGAAGGCAACGACATCGTCTCCAAGCTGCGTTATGCCAACAACGAAGTGGACTTCAACGGCCAGAAAATGACGCCTGAGCAGTTCGTCGGTTTTGTCATGAGTAAACTGGGCCCGGTCACCATCCAGTAAGCCTCGAAAACCCCTCCACGGGGTTTTCAGCCAGAAACGCCCGGCCTCCGTTCCACGGAGCTGCCGGGCGTTTTTTTGCCTGCATCCGGCTGGAGAATCCCCGCCCAGAGCCTCCTCGAACATGGCTACAGGCCACGTCGTTCGCGGATTCGCGCAGAAACGAATCTGAAGAAATATTGCATTTGCACATCCGCATCAGCCTTGCATGGAAGACTCCGCCCCAATCTGGCCGAGTCATCTGATTCGGCTTCCTGGCACGTATCAGGCGGGGGGACACAAGACCCCGGCTAGCCATGTAAGGATGCTGAAGAAATGCCGTTCATTGTTCATCCTGTTCGCCTTTATGGTTTGCGACCGCTGCTGCGCCTGACGTTATGCAGCCAATTGCTGTGGCCGACCCTGGCCCTCGCCGACCCAGCGTACGACCGCCTGATTCTCGACGCCCGCGCCGGCAGCTATGCGCCAGCCCTGAGCCATTTGCGCCAGGTGCCGGCCGAACGGCTGAGCACCGGGCTGGTCAGCGATCACCTGCAGATCGCCAGCTGGGCCGGCCTCGACGCCGAAGTCGTGAATGTCTATGAAACCCAGGCCCGTGGCCGGGTGCTGCCGATCCAGGCGCTGACTGCCACCGCCCGGGCCTACCGCAACCTGCAGCGCTGGGACGCGGCGATCCAGGTGTACCGCCTGGCCCTCGAACGCGACCCGCGCAATACCGACCTGCAACTGGGCCTGGCCCTGACCCAGGCCGACGCTGGCAAGCCCGAGGAAGCCGTGCGCCGTGCCCGCGAGCTGGTGGCGGCCAAGCCCGACGACGCCACCCGCCGCCTGGCCCTGGGCTACGCCCTGACTCGCGCCGGTTCGCCGTATGACGCGCTGTTCGAGTTCGACCAGGCGTTCGTCCGCGCCGGTACCCGGCCGGAAGTCGCCCGCGAATACGTGTTCGCCCTGCAACGGGCCCGCCTGCCGGAACCGGCCTTGCGTCTGGCCCGCCAGCGCCCGGGGTTGATCGATCCGGTGATCGAGCGTCGCCTGCAAGGCGACCTGGCCGCCGAGCGCGTGCGCCTGGCCGAACTGGCGACCCGCAGCGAGAAAGAGCGCTATGTCATCGCCGACCGTGCCCTGGCCGATTACGACCAGTTGCTCGCCACCTGGACCCCGGACCCGGCGGCCAGGGACGACGTGACCCGCTGGCGCATCGACCGCATGGGCGCGCTCAAGGCCCGGGCGCGCACCGCCCAGGTAATCGACGAGTACCACAAGCTGACCGCCGAAGACGTGGCCATCCCCACCTACGCCCGGCGTTGGGTGGCGGCCGCCTACCTGGACCAGCGCCAGCCGGAGATCGCCAGCGACCTCTATCGCCAGGTGCTGGCGGCGCCGGATGCCGATGTCAGCGACCGCGTCGAAGACAGCACCGCGCTGTATTACGCCTTGCTGGAAAGCGACCGCCCGCAGGAAGCGCAACAGGTCGCCGACGACCTGGCCAGGAACCAGAAGCCGCGGGTCGAGCTCAAGGGCCTGCCGGTGGGCAACCCCAACGATGAATGGATGGACGCCCAGCAGCTCGCCGCGCAGTCCGGCACCTACAGCGCCGACCTGCCGGGCAGCGAGCAGCGCCTGGCCAGCCTGGTGGACCAGGCGCCGGGCAATATCGGCCTGCGCGTGGCCCAGGCCAACCTGTACCAGGCCCGGGACTGGCCGCGGCGCGCCGAGGGCCTGCTCAAGGAAACCGAGAGCATGGCGCCGCGCGATGTCGGCCTCGAGGTCGCCCAGGGCCACACCGCCCAGGACCTGCAGGAATGGCGTCAGCTCGATGCCCTGACCGACGACGTGGTGCAGCGTTATCCCGACAACCGTCAGGTGCAGCGCCTGGCTCGCCAGCGCGAAGTGCACGACATGGCCGAGCTGCGGGTCGAGACCTATGGCGGCAAGAGCTACGGCGGCGGCAACAGCGGCGCCGGCGCGGTTTCCGGGAGCAAGGATTTCGGCATCGAGACGGTGCTCTACAGCCCGCCGATCAATGAAGACTGGCGCCTGTTCGGCGGCCTCGGCTATGCCACCGGCGACTTCCAGGAAGGCACCGGGCATCACCGCTGGCAGCGTATCGGCGTGGAGCGCCGGACCCGCGACATGACCCTGGAAGCGGAAGTCTCCAACCACTCCTACGGCTTCGACGACAAGCAGGGCGCGCGGCTGTCCCTGGCCCGCGACATCGACGATCACTGGCAGTACGGCGCCAGCCTGGAATACCTGTCGGCCAACACGCCGCTGCGGGCGCTCAACAGCAACATCTACGCCAATGGCGGCAGCGGCTTCGTGCGCTGGCGGGCCAACGAGAGCCGGGAATGGCGACTGGCCCTGAGCCCTTCGCATTTCAGCGATGGCAACAACCGTTTCGAAGCGGTGCTCACCGGTCGCGAGGGCGTCTATGCCACGCCCCACGTGCAGGTCGACCTGGGCCTGGAAGTCGGCGCCAGCCGCAACAGCAAGGAAGACACGCCCTACTTCAACCCCAAGTCGGACTTTACGGTCCTGCCGACGGTGAACGTCAACCACGTGCTCTATCACCGCTACGAAACCTCCTGGAGCCAGCAGTTCCAGGTGGGCGCCGGTACCTACAGCCAGCGCGATTACTCCACCGGGGCGATCGGCCTGCTCAGCTATGGCCAGCGCGTGACCTGGAACGACGTGTTCGAAGCCGGGGCCGCCCTGAGCGTGCTCAACCGGCCTTACGACGGCGACCGGGAAACCGACCTGCGCCTGCTCCTCGACCTTACCTACCGCTTCTAGAAGAGTCCGAAGATGCCTCCGATGACCCGTTGCATCCTCCTGCTGGGAGCCCTGATTCTCAGCGCCTGCGCCCAGCCCGCCGCGGATTTCCTGGCGCCGGCGCAGCGCCCGGTGCCCGCCAGCGAAACCCCGTGGCCGAAAAACCACGTGCTGGGCATTGCCTACCACGACGTCGAAGACCGCGACCCCGACCAGGCGGTGGTGGCCGTGCGCACCGAGCGCCTGATCGAACAGCTGGCCTGGCTGCGCGAGAACGGCTACCAGCCGGTCACCGTGGACCAGATCATGGCGGCGCGCAAAGGCGGCCCCGAGCTGCCGGCCAAGGCCGTGCTGCTGAGCTTCGACGACGGTTATGCGAGTTTCTACACCCGCGTGCTGCCGGTGCTGCGCAGCTATAACTGGCATGCGCTGCTGGCGCCGGTGGGGGCGTGGGTCGATACCCCGCTGAACCAGCCGGTGGATTTTGCCGGCACCCCGCGCAAGCGCTCGGACTTCCTGACCTGGCAGCAGGTCCGCGAGATCTCCCGTTCCGGCCTGGTGGAAATCGCCGCCCACACCGATGCCAACCACAAGGGCGTGCTGGCCAACCCCCAGGGCAACCTGCAACCGGCCGCCGCCGCCCGGCGCTATGACGCCAGCACCGGGCGCTATGAAAGCGAAGCCGAATTCGAGGCGCGCCTGCGCAGCGACGTGGCCGCCATCTCGAAAAAAATCCGCGCCGCCACCGGCTACAGCCCACGGGTCTGGGTCTGGCCTTATGGCGCCGCCGACGGCACCGCGCTGCGGGTGGTGGGCGAGCAGGGCTACGACATGGCCCTGACCCTCGACGACGGCCTCGATGCCCTCGACAACCTGATGAGCAGCCCGCGTTTCCTGGTGTCCTCGGACCCGGACGCCATCCACTTCTCCAACAGCGTCGTCGGCGTCGAGGCCAGCAACCCGATGCGCGTGGCCCATGTCGACCTGGACAACGTCTACGACCCGGACCCGCAGCAGCAGGAAATCAACCTCGGCAAGCTGGTCCAGCGCATGGCCGACCTGGGCGTCAACACCGTGTTCCTGCAAGCCTTCGCCGACCCCAAGGGCGATGGTCTGGTGCACTCGCTGTACTTCGCCAACCGCCACCTACCGGTGCGCGCCGATATCTTCGACCGGGTCGCCTGGCAACTGCGCACCCGGGCCAACGTCAAGGTGTTCGCCTGGATGCCGGTGCTGAGTTTCGCCCTCGACCCTAGCCTGCCGCGCGTGACCCGCTGGGACCCGGAAACCGGCCAGGTCGCGCCCGACCCGGACCAGTACCGGCGCCTGTCGCCGTTCGACCCGCAGGTGCGGCGCATAATCGGTGAGATCTACGAAGACGTGGCGCGCCTGACCTCGGTGGACGGCATCCTCTACCACGACGACGCGGTGCTCTCCGATTTCGAAGACGCCAGCCCCGCAGCCCTGCGCACCTACGCCGCCAACGGCCTGCCCGGTTCGATCGCCGCCTTGCGCGCCGATCCGGCGACCCTGCAGCGTTGGACCCGCTTCAAGAGCCGCTACCTGATCGACTTCACCCATGAGCTGACCGCCAAGGTCAAGGCGATCCGTGGGCCGCAGGTACTGACCGCGCGCAACCTGTTCGCCGAGCCGATGCTCAACCCGCAGAGCGAAGCCTGGTTCGCCCAGAACCTCGACGACTTCCTCGCCAATTACGACTGGACCGCGCCGATGGCCATGCCGTTGATGGAGGGCCAGCAGCGCAAGGCTTCCGGTGCCTGGCTGGAGCAACTGGTGGCCACGGTCAAGGCACGTCCTGGCGCGCTCAACCGTACCGTCTTCGAACTGCAGGCCCGGGACTGGGCGCAAAAACCGGCGAGCGATATCGACGCCGCGCAGATGGCCGACTGGATGGGCCGGCTCAAGCGCCAGGGCGCGACCAGTTTCGGCTACTACCCGGATAACTTTCTCGAGAACTCGCCGGACCTGAAGACCATCCGTCCCGCGCTCTCCACCAAGTGGAATCCTTAAATCATGTTGGATCGACTGCTAGCCCTGCTCGTCCTGGCGATTGTCCTCGGTGTGCCGCTGGGCCTGATCTTCCTGGTGACCGGCCAGTTCCTGATGGACTTCGTGTTCTTCTATCCGCTGTTCATGTCCGGCCTGTGGATCGCCGGCGGCCTGTACTTCTGGCTGCACTGGGAACGCCACTGGCCCTGGAATGACGACACCCTGCCGCCGCCGCTGAAGGGCGAGCCGCTGATCAGCATCCTGATCCCTTGCTACAACGAGGGCGACAACGCGGCCGACACCATCCACGCGGCGCTGGCCCAGCACTACCCGAATATCGAAGTCATCGCGATCAACGACGGCTCCAAGGACAACACCGCGCAAGTGCTGGACGCCCTGGCGCTGGAAGATCCGCGGCTGCGGGTGGTGCACCTGGCACAAAACCAGGGCAAGGCCGTGGCCCTGCGCATGGGCGCCGTGGCGGCGCGCAGTGAATACCTGGTGTGCATTGACGGCGACGCGCTGCTGGCGCCGAACACCGCGGCCTATCTGGTGGCGCCGCTGCTGGAGAATTCGCGCCTGGGCGCGGTGACCGGCAACCCGCGCATTCGCACCCGCTCGACCCTGGTGGGCCGGGTCCAGGTGGGCGAGTTCTCTTCGATCATCGGCCTGATCAAGCGCACCCAGCGCGTGTTCGGACGGATCTTCACGGTCTCCGGGGTGATTGTCGCCTTCCGCCGCTCGGCCCTGCACCGGGTCGGCTACTGGAGCCCGGACATGATCACCGAAGACATCGACATCAGCTGGAAGCTGCAACTCGATCACTGGAGCATCTTCTACGAGCCGCGGGCGCTGTGCTGGATCCTCATGCCGGAAACCCTGCGCGGCCTGTGGAAGCAGCGCCTGCGCTGGGCCCAGGGTGGCGCCGAGGTGCTGTTCAAGAACATCCGCGGGATCTGGCAATGGCGCCACCGCTACCTGTGGCCGCTGCTGTTCGAATACTGCCTGTCCACCGGCTGGGCCTTCACCTTCCTGCTGTCGGTGATCTTCTGGGGCGTCGGCCATTTCATCGTCATGCCCGAGGCCATCGCCGTCGACCGCCTGATGCCGCCGGCCTTCACCGGGCTGGTGCTGGCGATGGTCTGCCTGCTGCAGTTCGCGGTCAGCATCCTGATCGACCGCCGGTATGAAAAGGGCTTGGGCAAGACCATGTTCTGGGTGGTCTGGTACCCCCTGGTGTTCTGGCTCGTCAGCCTGTTCACCACGCTTGTCAGTTTCCCCAAGGTGCTGTTCAGCCAACACCAGAAGCGTGCGCGCTGGGTCAGCCCCGACCGTGGCATCAAGCCGATAGATGATGAAGAGGAGGCTCGCTGATGAAAATCATCAGAACCCGTCAACGCCCATTGCTGGTGATCGTCGATGCGGCGTTCACCGTGCTGGCCTGGATCGGTCTGCTGTACCTGCTGGTACGCGGCCTGTGGCCGCTGATCGACACCCACGACGGCCCGCGTATCGAGGTCGGCGTGCTGGAAGCGCTGGGCACCTTGCAGATCTACCTGTGGGTGGCCCTGCTCAACGCCGCCGTGCTGATCCTCTGGGCGCGTTACCAGCAGCGCAAGAGCAAAAGTTTTGCCCGGCGCCGCCTGCCGTCGCCGGCGCTGGACGACCAGCGCCTGAGCGAAAGCTTCAAGCTCAGTGCCGCCAACTTTGCGCGCATGCGCCAGCCCGGGACCATGACGGTGCATAACGACGAGGAGGGCGGCATCAGCCTTGTCACCACCGGTTTCTTGCGCCTGAGCCCCGAGCGCCAGCCGCATGCGTCGTTGCTGGCGGATGCCGTGCAACGCTGATTCAGCCGCTGATTGACGGTGGCAGGATCAGGGCGGCCGGGTAAAAATCCCGGCGCTCGTCGAAAAAAGCCCCGGAGCTGAAAAAAACCGGGGTTTTTTCGTTTACAAGCGGCTGCGGCTCAAGCTCAATCAGCGCCAATATTGCTCAAGCGCAACGCTGCGCCGCGCAGCTATAGTCTCCAGGCTCCTGTTTCCAGGCTCCGATGAACCCATTCGCAGAAGGTGCTCGCGTATGTCCCGTTTTGCCTCTCTCAATACCTGGCTGGCCGCCGGCGCCGTCCTGCTGTGCCTGCAGCTGCCGGCCCAGGCCCAGGAGCGTTTCACCCTGAATGTGCCCGGTGTCTCGGACAACCGCCTGTTCACCCCGGCCAGCGCCAGCGATGCCAAGGGCTGCGGCGGGCATAACCTGTCGCCGGCCCTGGCCTGGACCGCCGGCCCGGAAGGCACCCGCAGCTACGCCATCGTGATGCACGACCCGGACGGCGCCAAAGGCCAGGGTATCGACCATTGGGTGCATTACGGGATCAAGCCCACGACCCGGCAGATCGCCGCGGGCGCGGGGGCCAAGGGCACGCTGGAAGGGGTGGGCGGCACCAACAGCAAAGGCACCACCGGCTACGTCGGCCCCTGCCCACCGGTGGGCGACAGCGCGCATCACTACATCATCCAGATCTACGCCCTGGAGCTGGCGCCCGACGCCTTGCCGGCCGGCCTGACCCGCGCCCAGCTGCTGGAAAAGATCAACGGCCACGTGCTGCGTAACAGCAGTGTGGTGCGGCGCTATCTGCGCTAAGCAGAAATTTTTTCCGGGGGCTTAACCCGAATCGCCGAGGGGCTTCGTCTGAAGGGGGGAATGGATCAATTTCTCCCGAGGTCAGCCCCCATGTTCCTTCCTCCGTACTACCTTCGCCCCGCCGTTCAGGGGTGCGCCGCCGGGTTGCTGTTGGCCATGGCCGGTTGCGGCCCGTCCTCGCCGGACACCCGGGGCGCTGCCTTGCCTGCGCCGGAGGCGGTAGAGCCGCAGGCCGCCGTGCCCTCGCCGAGCGAGGCCCCGCGCGCCGATGTGATCCTGGCCGGATACAACAACGCCAAGGCGCTCGCCCCGGCACCCGGGCACACCTCGATGATGACGCGCGAATCGCTACCCGCCGGCTATCGCGCCGAACCGCGGGAGCAGTACCAGAACCTGCCGGACAACCCGATCCACAGCGTGGCGCAGGCTCCGGTCTCGACCTTCAGCGTCGATGTCGATACCGGTGCCTACGCCAATGTCCGGCGCCTGCTCAACCAGGGCAGCCTGCCGCCGCAAGGCGCGGTGCGCCTGGAAGAACTGGTCAACTACTTCCCCTACGATTACGCCCTGCCCGGCGACGGCTCGCCGTTTGGCGTAACCACCGAGATCGCGCCGTCGCCCTGGAACCCCCACACCCGTCTGCTGCGCATTGGTATCAAGGCTTCGGATCGCGCCGTTGCCGAACTGGCGCCGGCCAACCTGGTGTTCCTGGTGGACGTGTCCGGCTCCATGGATCGTCGCGAGGGTCTGCCGCTGGTGCAAAGCACCCTCAAGCTGCTGGTGGACCAGTTGCGCGAACAGGACCGGGTGTCGCTGGTGGTCTATGCCGGTGAGTCGCGGGTGGTGCTGGAGCCGACTTCCGGGCGCGACAAGGCGAAGATCCGCAATGCCATCGAGCAGCTGACGGCGGGCGGTTCCACTGCCGGTGCGTCGGGCATCCAGCTGGCGTATCAGATGGCCCGGCAAGGCTTCATCAAGAACGGCATCAACCGCATCCTGTTGGCCACCGATGGCGACTTCAACGTCGGCATCAGCGACTTCGACCGCCTCAAGCAGATGGCCGTCGAGCAGCGTAAAAGCGGTGTGCCGCTGACCACCCTCGGCTTTGGCGTGGACAACTACAACGAGCACCTGATGGAACAACTGGCCGACGCCGGGGATGGCAACTATGCCTATATCGACAACCTGCGCGAGGCGCGCAAAGTCCTGGTGGACCAGCTCGGCTCGACCCTGGCGGTGGTGGCCAAGGACGTGAAATTGCAGGTGGAATTCAACCCGGCCCAGGTCAGCGAATACCGCCTGCTGGGTTATGAGAATCGCGCGCTGAAACGCGAGGACTTCAACAACGATAAGGTCGATGCCGGCGAGATCGGGGCCGGGCATACGGTCACCGCGCTGTATGAAATCGTGCCCAAGGGCGAGCAGGGCTGGCTGGAGCCGCTGCGTTATGGCCAGGCCCCCACGCAGCCGCAATCGAGCATCAAGAACGACGAACTGGCGATGCTGCGGGTACGCTACCAGGCACCGCAGGGCGGCGGCAGCCGGCTGATCGAGCGGCCGATCCTGGCGTCGCAACAGCACGGCAAACTCGTCCAGGCCAGCGATGATCTAAGATTTGCCGCAGCCGTGGCGGCGTTCGCCCAGCAGCTCAAGGACGCTCGTTACACCGGCGACTTCGGCCTCAAGGACACCGTCGCCCTGGCCCGCGGCGCCAAGGGCGAAGACCGTTTCGGCCTGCGCGGCGAGTTCGTGCAGCTGGTGGAACTGGCGCAGAGCCTGCAGACTGCCGCTCCGGCGAATCAGCCGGGGCGTTCCGGGGAGGCGTTGAGCCGCCGTGAATAACGTCATGACGAGCCACCCGAAGGAGTTCAGCACGACCATGCCTGCGGCGAATCGACCAGAGCCCGCCAGCAGCGACGAAACGCTGCTGGCGCGTTATCGCGCGGGTGACAGCGCCGCCTTCGAGGTCCTCTACCAGCGGCATCGCCAGGGGTTGTACCGGTTCCTGCTGAGCCTGTGCGACAAGGCCGAGCTGGCCGACGAGGTCTACCAGGACACCTGGCTCAGCCTGATCCGCACCACCAGTGCGCCACAGGGCCGGGCCAGTTTTCGCACCTGGCTGTACCAGATCGCCCGCAACCGCCTGATCGACCACTGGCGCAAGCACGGCCTGCGCAACCCGCTGCACGACAGCTACGACGAGCAGTTGCACGACCTGGCCGATGACGCCAGCGGCCCGGAACAACACCTGAGCCTGAGCCGTGAACGGCAACGCATCGACGCCGCCTTGCAGGATCTGCCCGCCGACCAGCGCGAAGTGTTCCTGCTGCGCGCCCACGGCGAACTGGAGTTGCCGCAGATCGCCAGCCTTACCGATACGCCGCTGGAAACGGTGAAAAGCCGCTTCCGTTATGCGCTGAAAAAACTGCGTCGGCTCCTGGCCGAGGAGGTACTGACATGACTGACGCCCGACAGCTTCCCCCTACCGAAGAAGAGCGCATGCTCGAGCACATTCGCCAGCACAGCCACGGCGAACCGCCGGCCAGCCTCGACGCCCTGATCATGGCCACGGCCCGGCGCGAAGCCCCGGCGCCCCGGCCTTCCCTGTGGCATCGCTGGTTCGATCTGTGCCGCCAGCCGCGCTGGCAAGTGGCATTCGCCGGTCTGTTCGGCGTGACCCTGCTGCTGGGTGTGTTGCAGCGCTCTCCAGAACCGGCACCGAGCCAGGCATTCGCTCCAGCGCCGGCACCCGTGGCAAAAGCCGCTGCCCCGCAGCTTGCACGGCGCCAGGCCGAGTCCGCGCCAGCCGGCGCTGCCCTTGCGGAATCCGCCCATGCGGAATCAACCATGGAAGCATCGAACCGCTTCGAACTGGCCGCGACGCCGGATACGGCCGCTGGCGCCTTGTCGGCACCCGCTCCCGCGGCACCCGGGGCGGGCCTGCCGCTGACCCGGGATACCGAAGCCTTCACCGCCAAGCCTTATGAGTCCCTGGGGCACCTGGCGTCATTCCCGGGTAAGGAGCAGGGCAAGGAGCCGGTTGAACGCCATGCGTCGGAGTCGATCCTCGACGACGCCCTGCGCGAGGTGTTGCGGCTGCGCAAGACCGGCCAGGACAAGATCGCCGACCAGTACATCATCGCCCTGAAGCAGCGCTTCCCCGACGAGGAAATTGCCGAGCGCCTGGAGGCCTTGCAGCAACCCTGAGGGCAAAACGCGCGCAAGTAATGGCCTGGCACCACGAAAACGCGCACTATCGAGCCAGTTTCCTGAAAGTGAGAGGCTGGCCATGGCGCCACGCATCGACCGTATCGCTGCACTGCTGAATTGCCCGACCAAGGGCGCGGATATCCGCCAGGCCATCAAGGAGAGTCGCAAGGACTTTCTGCTCGAGGCCGGTGAAGAAGATGAAGACCCGCAACAGGCCCAACCTGCCGCGGATCAGGATGAAGCGGCGCCGCAGCGGCAGACGCCAGACTGAAACCCGGCGCGGTTACTTGCGGGCGGGCGCGCGTTTCACGTTCTGGCCCTTGGCCTCGATGGCCAGGGCAATCGCCTTGTAGCAGTCGTAGAACAGTTCCTGGTTCTTGAACATGTTCTCCACCAGTTCCATCTTGCCGTCGCTGTGCTGGACGCGGATGAAGCGCTGATTGAAGACCTCCACCAGCTCGACGTCCGAGATATTGATCAGGCGAATCTCGCGGATCTTCGAACTGAAGTTGCTGACCGGGGCCACCAGCTTCTTGTCCGTCAGCACCACATAGCGATTGCCGGCGCCACGCAGGAAGATCAGCGCCCCTGCGGCGGCGACGGTCATGGCCACGCCCAGGACGCCGAGCAGTTGCATGACCAGATGACCATTGAGCCCCAGGGCCTCTATCAGCCGGATCACGCTGTTGTTCTCGCTGGGTGTGCCGAACACCGCGAACAGCGAAAGCCCACCGAAGACCAGGCCCGCCAGGGTCATTTTCTTGTAGTTGGGCCCGTAGTAATAACGCGCCTGGTGAGAGGGCGCGGTGTTGCCGGAAAGGGTCGGGATATTCATCGTTTGGGGTCTTCCATGAGTCTGGCGGGAAACGGTATGCGCTCGGCAGTGGGCCGGGCGCGTGAATGGCATCAGGGGAGGCATCATCGCAAAAAAGATTGGAGATACCTAAAGGGCTTTCGGGGCGGGGCTGATTGTGGAGGGGAGAGCTCGAGATAGAAAAAAACGCAGGTTGGGTGGGCGGCAGTGGAATATCTGAGGGCGGTAGCCCAGCCACCGGCCGGTGGCAGGCGCGTTCAGGCGTAGGGCGAAGCGGGCAGGTCGATGAACTCGGCGGCGGCACCGTCCTCGGCCATGCGCCGGGCCCGCTCCGGCAGCAATCGGGCGTGGTTTTCCAGCTGCCAGCGATACCAGCTCAGGCGCTGGACTATTCGTCGTCGGCAAGGTGCTGGCAGCTGCGCCAGCAGATCGGTGCTGGCGGGCGCCCAGCGAGCCCGGGTCGAGTAATAGCCGAACAGGTTTTCCCGCAGGCCGAAGCAGTCCTCGAAGCTTTCCTCGATGCTGTAGACATAGAGCTCGAAGCCGGCGCTCAACTGCTGCTCGCCGTCGGCGTTATCGCGCAGGTAGGCGAATATCCCCGGCCAATTGATGCAGAACAGGTGCTCGTCCCAATCGCCGTCCCGGGTCAGGTACTCACCCTGGCCGCGAAAGAACTGCGGTATTTCCTGGCGCGCCAGGGCCCGTTCAAAGTTGCTGTTCATGCCGCTCTTCCTCTCGTGAGCCCTGGACGTTGGCGATGCCGACGGACTGCGCCACGCATTCGATGACGCAGTCGAAGCCGATGTCCAGGCGCAGGTAATAACCAGGCTGCAAGCGCGTGAGCTGGGTGCGCATACGCCCGTCGAAACGCGTACCGCTGACTTGGAGTTCGCTGATGCCCTGGATCTTCAGGTCCAGGCGGCAATAGGTCAGCGCCTGGCTGGCCGGCCAGGTGGACGGCAGGGACTGACGATGCAATGCGCCCGCCAACTGCAGGCTCAGTTGCTCGCCCTGGAACTGTGGTCCCGGGGTATGCAGGTCGTAGGGCGTGGCCGCTACGTCGAATACGGCTTTCCAGGCTTGGGGATTATCGACGCTGAACAGCCAGTCGCGGGAACCGCGATCTCGCTCCGGGATCGCCCGGCATTCGGTCAGGGACGGTAACCGGGCGCGTGTCAGGTCGTCGTGCCACAGCTGCCGGGCCGCCAGGAGCAGGCGCTGGAAGAAGTCCCGGCTGTCGTCGATCTGCGCCGGCCAGCCGGCGGGCCATTGATCGTATTCGTAATCGTCTTCAATGGGCTCCCACACTTCCTGAAAGTCGAAATCCGGATCGTCCAGCGCCGCTTGCAGGACCTCCACCAACCGCTGCCGGTGACGGAAGTTCTCCCGGGCGTTGAAGCGCGCCAGGCAGTAATGACGGATCAGGTGTTCGCGATCATCAGGGTCGTTGGGGTCGTAGCGGCTCAGCTCGGCATCCAGGGCCGCAGGCATGTCATAGCCGATGAAACCGCCGATCCAGGCGCGCAGGTCCGGCTGGTAGGGCTGGTCGAGTAAAGGATGGCGCAGCATCGGGACCTCCTGTCCGCGAGGCGTGGGTCGGCACACGCCTCGGTGATTCTTCGATCGACTCAACGGATGGAAACGAAAAAGCCCCAGGCCATGCGACCTGGGGCTTTTGCGTTTCTGGCTGGCGCACTCGGCGGGATTCGAACCCACGACCCCTGCCTTCGGAGGGCAGTACTCTATCCAGCTGAGCTACGAGTGCAGTGCGGGCGACATCATACCCATGTCGGCTTGGGGCGTCCATGCGGTTTTTTTTCGCGTGATGATTGGTCGTTGCCTCGTTGTTTATCTTGTCCTTTGCGATACCCGAAAGCCCCCTCGCCCCATTCACAAGTCCTCCTCTCGGACGTCCCTTTGTTTGCTTTGCTCTATGGCTTCAAGCGCTCTAACCGCTGCGTGCTCGCGCAGCGATTTCCTACCAGTCAAGGCGAACGCATGCATTCAAAAGGCGCGGTAATGCTCGATTTTTCGTTGCGTCAGACTCTGCTGGCACGCTCCGATCTGTTCAGGGGGCTACCAGACACTTTGATCCGTTATGTGGCCACCCATGCCGTGGAGCGCTCGTTGAGTGACCGGGAGGTGCTCTACCTCAAGAGCGAGGCGCTGGACTTCATCGCGCTGGTCGCCGAAGGGCAGGTGTATTCGGTGATTCATGGCCCGGACGGGCGCGAACAGATTGTCGGCAGCGCCGGCGTCGGCCAGGTGGTGGGCGAGTCGGCGCTGATCGAGGGCCACGCCCGGGAAACCTCGGCCTTCGCCTGCGGCCCGACCCGGGTGCTGCTGTTGGGGCGGCGGCATTTCCGGGTGCTGTACGACGAGCCGCTGTTCTGGCAGCGCGTGTTGATGCTGCTGATGACCCGCCTGATGAAGATCTTGGAGTTGCTCGAACTGGTTTGCCTGCACCGCCTGGAGTCACGTTTGGCGCGGTTCCTGCTGGCCAATATCGATGACTTCGAGCTGGCTCCGGCGACCTGTGCGGCGGTGCCGCGCAACCAGGGCATCCTGGCCTCGATGCTCAACACCAGCCGGCCGAAGCTCAATGTCCAGTTGCAGCTGTGGCGGCGTTCGGGGGTGATCAGCTGCCAGAGCGGACGGCTGGTGATCAACGATGTCGAGCATCTGCGGCGCAAGGCCTGTTCGCTGAATTAATTGTCCAGCTGTTCCCCAGGTAACAGCGAACGCCTGCTGCGCGATCAGAGACTGTCGGCTCATCAAGGAATGCACAGGGAGTGCTGGCGATGGGATCTTTTCGTGAAGTGGCGGCGGTCGACCGGTTGTTCGAGGCAAGCTGGCGAGCGGTGTACCCCGAGCTGATGCGCCGGGCCAACCGGCGAGCCAGGGGCAACCTGGCTCTGGCCCAGGAGTGGCTGTCCAACACGGCCGTAAAAGCCCTGCTGTTCTTCAGGCGTTCCCCGGAACGCATACGAGAGCCGCAGGGTTTTCTGTTTCTGGTGCTGGACCATGTGTTTCTCGACAGCCTGCGGCGCAGCAAGCGTGAAGGGCAGCTGTTCGATCATTCGATCGACCTTGATCACGATCACCAGGCCCTTCTCGCCGCGCCTTGCCTGTCGGTGTTCGAGTACACCGAGCGGTTCGAACGACTGGTGCAGTTGGGCAATCGCGTGGAGCAACTGCCATTGCTCCAGCGGCGGTTGTTTGAAATGCGTTTTGTCGAGGAATTGCCGTACCCGCAGATCGCCGCCGAGCTGGGCATCGCCCAGCCCCTGGTGCGCAAGCGCGTGCAGTTGCTGCGGGCGGCGCTGCGTTGACAGCGCTTTTGCGTTCACAGCCGTGGATGCCGGGCGTTCTTGTGTCATGAGCACCTGAAACCGTCGACGAGTTCACCGCCAGCGCGCCTGCGCTGGCGCCTTCCATCAAGGAGAGATGTATGCCAGAGGTCAACAGCCAGATTACCGACGCGGTAACGCAAACCAACGTCAAGGTGGTGGCCGAGGCGCCGGCCCAGGCCATTGCCTCGCTGTATCAGGTGGCCAGCCATTCGGCGGGGCTGTCCCTGCAGAACGCGGTCAACAGCCAGCAGGCGTTGAATCAGATCTCCAATGCGGTGATCTCCAAGGCGGTGTCGCTGATCATGCAGATCGGCGAGAAGCCTTGACGCCTGGGGAGATGCCTCATGTTCTGGTTCAAGAAAAAACCTGCTGCCGCCGTCGAGCCGGAGACTGACGCCACGTCGGCGACCGACCCCGAGGCGGTCGATCCCAAGCCAAGCGATACCGAGCCGCGCAATCCCAGGCCGAGCAATCCCGAAGCCGCCGAGCCTACGGCTGCGGGGCCCCAGGTTGCCGATCCCACCCCAGCGGGCGACTCCCCGCCACCGAGTACTCCCAGCAAGTCGCCGCGCACGGTGATGGACCGCATGAACGACTACATGATGGTCCAGGTCGCGGCGCTGCCGACCGGCAGCACCGATGCGCTGAACAGCCAGATCGTCGAGGCGGTGCAGTTCACCAACGCGCAGACCTTCAGCTACGCCCCGGCGCAGATCGCCATTGCCCCGGACATGATGATCAGCCAGGCCGCCGGCCTGGTCGCGCAGTCGGCGGCGGGCTATTTCGACGGGGTCAGCAAGCTGGCGCTGGCGGCCCAGGCGGTATTGCTCGAGCAGATGACGAAAAACATCGTCGAAAACCATCCCGAAAAAGCCGCCGAGGACGCCTTGGGCGCCCTGGCCACCGATCTGCTGGTGGGGGCGGCCGCCGCCGTTGCCGCGGCCGCTGGCGCCCTGGAGGCGACAGCGGCGGGTATTGCCATCGACAAGATCGACGAGAGCATCGCCAAGTACAGCAACACCCTGGCCAATCGCGGCGCGCCGCCGTCCTGAGTCACGCCGTCCTGGCGTCATGAACACCCGGTCCCGGAGCCCTCCGGGACTGGGCAGCAGCACGTTCTTTAATGAGCAAGGAGGAGGCCGAGATGCCCCAGGAAAATTCCGACTCGCTAGCGAGTCTTTATCAATTGGCCGATGCGCTCAACCTGAGCCTGTCCCCGGGCGAAAAGCAGATTCTCGAAGCCTGGATGCGCAGCGAGCCGCGCACGGGTGTCATGGAGCGGGTGCTCAACCAGACCCAGCATTTGATCGAGAGCGAGAGACAACGCACCCGCGACTTGATGGAGCAGGCCAGGGTCAGCGAAAGCAGCCTGCTGGGCAGTCCCCAGCAGCGTGAAGCGGTGATCCGCCAGTGGCTGGCGGCCAAGCGACAGGCGACGGTTATCGATGCGCCGGAGGAGCCTATGCGGATGCTCAGCAGCGCGCAGAACCAGCTGATCCGCCAGACCGTCGAGGAAGCCGTGCAAGCGCGGATGCTGGGGTTGGTGCAGCAGGTCGAGGCGGTGCTTTCCCGTATCGACCAGGCAGGCGACGCGCCGCAGGACCCTTGAGCATTTGCTCGTTCACAGCCTGTGTTTTGCCACGTTCATTGGTTAACACGGAACCCGCCGTGTACTAAACAAAGGAAGTTGAACCATGCCATTAGTCAACGAGCAAATTACCGACGCGGTCACCCAGACCAACGTCAAAGTGGTGGCCGAATCCCCAGCGATGGCGATGAGCACCATCTACCAGTCCATGGGCCAGGCCACGGCGATTCTGTTCCAGAACGCTGTTTCCGCCCAGCAGCAGCAAAATACCCTGGCCCAGGCCGCCACCAACCAGGGCGTGATGCAGATCTACAGCGTCGATACCACCGCCGGCGCGGCGGCGACCGAAAAAGTCGCCCAGGGCGGCGTGGCCGACAACCTGACCAGCCTGCTGACGGTCCTCAAATCGTTCAACCCTTGATCGGGCGAGCGCTAACGGAAGTTGTTCTTTCTTAATAAGGAGTTTCACCTATGAGTACAGTCAGTCCGCAAATCACCGACGCCGTGACCCAGACCAACGTCAAGGTCGTGGCCGAAGCGCCGGCCATGTCGATGGGCACCATCTACCAGTCCCTGGGGCAATCCGTAGCGATCCTGTTCCAGAACTCGGTCTCGGCCCAGCAACAGCAAAACACCCTGGCCCAGGCGGCGACCAACCAGGGCGTGATGCAGATCTACAGCGTCAACACCACCGCAGGCGCGGCGGCCACCGAAAAAATGGCCCAGGGCGGTGTCGGCGACAACCTCGCCAGCCTGCTGACGATCCTCAAGTCGTTCACCTAAGGCCTGGCCCTGGAACAACCCCGCAGCCTTCCGGCTGCGGGGTTTTTTGCGTTTGGCACGCCCAACCCCTGTAGGGGCGTCTGCTCCCAATCGCCGGGGCGGTGTCGTTGATCCGAAAGATTCTGCCAAAGCGGCGTTTTCGTTCTTTTTTTCGAACAGCCTATTGCCCTGTCCCCTGGTTGACCCTAGGATTCGTTTGAGATTTCAAACGCTCTTGTCCAAGAGCCGATCCGCCCGTCTATTCTGACAGGCGCTATTTCTGTGCTTGAGCCCGGTAACAGTTTTTCCTGACGGCAGCCTGTCAAGGCGCCTTTCAACAATCACAATTCGCTCCGCCCCGCGCGGTGCTGTTAAGGAAACCGACATGCAGCTTAAAGACGCCCAGTTGTTCCGCCAGCAAGCCTTCATCGATGGGGCTTGGGTCGACGCGGATAACGGCCAGACCATCAAAGTGAACAACCCGGCCACGGGCGAAATCCTCGGCACCGTGCCGAAGATGGGCGCTGCCGAAACCCGTCGAGCCATCGAAGCCGCCGACAAGGCCCTGCCGGCCTGGCGCGCGCTGACCGCCAAGGAGCGGGCGACCAAGCTGCGTCGCTGGTATGAGCTGCTGATCGAAAACCAGGACGACCTCGGTCGCCTGATGACCCTGGAGCAGGGCAAGCCACTGGCCGAAGCCAAGGGCGAAATCGTTTACGCCGCCTCCTTCATCGAATGGTTCGCCGAAGAAGCCAAGCGCATCTACGGCGACGTGATTCCCGGCCACCAGCCGGACAAGCGCCTGATCGTGATCAAGCAGCCGATCGGCGTGACCGCGGCCATCACCCCGTGGAACTTCCCGGCGGCGATGATCACCCGTAAGGCCGGCCCGGCCCTGGCCGCTGGTTGCACCATGGTGATCAAGCCGGCGTCGCAGACGCCGTTCTCGGCCCTGGCCCTGGTCGAGCTGGCGCACCGCGCAGGCATTCCGAAAGGCGTGCTGAGCGTGGTCACCGGCAGCGCCGGCGATATCGGCGGCGAGCTGACCAGCAACCCGATCGTGCGCAAGCTGTCCTTCACCGGCTCGACCGAAATCGGTCGCCAGCTGATGGCCGAATGCGCCAAGGACATCAAGAAAGTCTCCCTGGAGCTGGGCGGCAACGCGCCCTTTATCGTGTTCGACGACGCGGACCTGGATAAGGCCGTCGAAGGCGCGATCATCTCCAAGTACCGCAACAACGGTCAGACCTGCGTCTGCGCCAACCGCCTGTACATCCAGGATTCGGTCTACGACGCCTTCGCCGAGAAGCTCAAGGCCGCAGTGGCCAAGCTGAAGATCGGCAACGGCCTGGAAGAAGGCACCACCACCGGTCCTCTGATCGACGAAAAAGCCGTGGCCAAGGTCCAGGAACACATCGCCGACGCCCTGGGCAAAGGCGCGACCCTGCTGGCCGGCGGCAAGCCGATGGAAGGCAACTTCTTCGAGCCGACCATCCTGGTCAACGTGTCGAAAGACGCGGCCGTGGCCAAGGAAGAAACCTTCGGTCCTCTGGCGCCGCTGTTCCGTTTCAAGGACGAAGCCGAAGTGATCGCGATGTCCAACGACACCGAGTTCGGCCTGGCCTCGTACTTCTACGCTCGCGACCTGGGCCGTGTGTTCCGTGTGGCCGAAGCCCTGGAATACGGCATGGTCGGCGTCAACACCGGGTTGATCTCCAACGAAGTCGCGCCGTTCGGCGGTATCAAGGCCTCGGGCCTGGGCCGTGAAGGTTCCAAGTACGGCATCGAGGATTACCTGGAAATCAAATACCTCTGCCTGGGCATCTGATACCCGCGCCAAGGCATGGTTTTAAACGCCAGGGGCACGAGAGCGCTGTCCCCTGGCGTCGCTTTAAACGATCTTTCAGTTAGTGGCCGGGATAGCCGGGGCAGTCGATCATCGCATGCTGCCGCGGTTGCCTTCCCGCCACGTCATCCTTGAACCACGCCGACCGATGAGCGGCGAATGAGGACACTATGAGCAAGACCAACGCATCCCTGATGAAACGCCGTGAAGCCGCCGTACCGCGCGGTGTTGGCCAGATTCACCCGATCTTCGCCGACTCCGCGAAGAACGCCACGGTAACCGACGTTGAAGGTCGCGAGTTCATCGACTTCGCCGGCGGTATCGCCGTACTCAACACCGGCCACCTGCACCCGAAAGTCGTCGCCGCGGTGACCGAGCAGCTGAACAAGCTGACCCACACCTGCTTCCAGGTCCTGGCCTACGAGCCTTACGTGGAACTGTGCGAAAAAGTGAACGCCAAGGTGCCGGGCGATTTCGCCAAGAAAACCCTGCTGGTGACCACCGGTTCCGAAGCCGTGGAAAACTCGGTGAAGATCGCCCGTGCCGCCACTGGCCGCGCCGGCGTGATCGCCTTCACCGGCGCCTATCACGGCCGCACCATGATGACCCTGGGCCTGACCGGCAAGGTCGTGCCTTACTCGGCCGGCATGGGCCTGATGCCAGGCGGCATCTTCCGCGCGCTGTACCCGAACGAGCTGCACGGTGTGAGCATCGACGATTCGATCGCCAGCATCGAGCGCATCTTCAAGAACGATGCCGAGCCACGTGACATCGCCGCGATCATCATCGAGCCGGTGCAGGGCGAAGGCGGTTTCTACGTCGCGCCTAAAGAGTTCATGAAGCGCCTGCGTGCCCTGTGCGACCAGCACGGCATCCTGCTGATCGCCGACGAAGTGCAGACCGGCGCTGGCCGTACCGGCACCTTCTTCGCCATGGAGCAGATGGGCGTTGCCGCCGACCTGACCACCTTCGCCAAGTCCATCGCTGGCGGCTTCCCGCTGGCCGGTGTCTGCGGCAAGGCCGAATACATGGACGCCATCGCGCCAGGCGGCCTGGGCGGCACCTACGCCGGTAGCCCGATCGCCTGCGCCGCGGCCCTGGCCGTGATGGAAGTGTTCGAGGAAGAGCACCTGCTGGACCGTTGCAAGGCGGTCGGCGAGCGTCTGGTGACCGGCCTCAAGGCCATCCAGGCCAAGTACCCGGTCATCGGCGACGTGCGTGCCCTGGGCGCGATGATTGCGGTCGAGCTGTTCGAGAACGGCGACAGCCACAAGCCGAACGCGGCCGCCGTGGCACAGGTTGTTGCCAAGGCGCGCGACAAGGGCCTGATCCTATTGTCCTGCGGCACCTACGGCAACGTCCTGCGCGTGCTGGTTCCGCTGACCTCGCCGGACGAGCAGCTGGACAAGGGCCTGGCGATCATCGAAGAGTGCTTCTCCGAGCTCTGATCCCGCCTGTGACCCGATCGACAAAAAGACCCGCCTCGGCGGGTTTTTTTGTGCCGAACGAGGCTGCGCAGTGCATTTGCGTTGTATGCAAGCCTCGGCATTGACTAAGGTGCAAGGGATTGCCCAGGGAGCGTGCTGCATGACTGCTGTGGATTTACCCGCTGTACCGCGAGTGTTGATTGCCGAGGCGGACCCTTGGTCGCGCGATTTGCTCAAGCAGGTGTTGTTGAATGTACGTTGCGACGCGCGGCTGGATGTATGCGCCGACGGTCAGGAAGCCCTGCAACTGCTGGCCGAAAACCCCTATGACCTGGTGATCGCCGACTGGGAGTTGCCCGGCGTCGACGGCCTGGGCCTGCTGCGCAGCGTGCGCCAGCGCAAGCGCAACCCGGTGCTGCCGTTCATCCTCATGAGCAGCCGCAACGACAGCGCCAGCGTGCGCGAAGCCCTGCCGCTGGCGCCGACGGCCTACCTGACCAAGCCGCTGAACATGGAAGGCCTGACCCAGCGCCTGCAGGACCTGCTGCTGGACCCCGGCCAGGAAGTGTCGTGCGAGGTGCCGACCCTGGCGCCGGGCATGACCCTGTGGACCTTTCTCGAGCGCCGCCGCGAGCTGGCCGACGGCGCGCCGTTGCTCGCCGATGTGCAACTGGCGGTGAAGCGCAGCCTCAACCCCAACGGTCTCGACCTCAAGCTGCTGGAAGAAGAGGTGCGCACCGACCCGCAGATCAACGCGGTGCTGATCGCCGCGGCCAACAGCGCCGCCCAGCACCATGGCAGCGCCGTGCAGACTCTGGCCCAGGCCCTGCAACGGCTGGGTACCGGGCAGAGCATGAACCTGATTCTCGGCCTGGCGCTCAAGCGCAGCGCGCGCCTGAGCGACCCGGCCCTGGGCGATTACGCCGAGCGTTACTGGGAGCTGTCGCTGCACACCGCGGAATACGGCCGGACCCTGGCCCGCCTGCTGGACCTGGACCAGGAGCGCTGCTATTGCGCCGGCCTGCTGCATCGCCTGGGGGACCTGGCGCTGCTGCGTTGCCTGCAAGAGTGGAAACAGGCCGGTGGCGCGCTGGACGACATGGAAGAGATCGGCGATGCCCTGGCACAGTTCGGCGCGGCCTATGGTTCGGCCTTGCGTACCCGCTGGCGCCTGCCGCTGGAGCTGCGCGAGCTGATTGCCTCGGCCTACCAGCTCGGTGGCGGGGTTTATTCCCGCGAGGCCCTGGTGATGAACCTCTCCGCCCAGCTCGCCCGCCTGCGGCCATCCGAGGGCCTCGAAGAACTGGCCGACAGCAAGACCGCGCGCCTGCTCAAGATCGGCCTGCCGGAGTTGGTTCGCTTGCGTAAAACCGATACGCGAGAAGCGTGAGGACACCGCGCAATCCTGTAGCCGCTGCCGAGCCCGCGAGGCTGCGATCGAGGACGAAGTCCTCGCCAAACCTGGGCACGCGGTTCGCCAGGAAGATCAAGTTGCCGGGTTTTACGACTGCTGCGCAGCCGATCGCAGCCTCGCGGGCTCGGCAGCGGCTACGGTGGGTTGCAGTCGCGAGCTACCCCGAAACGATCCGGTTCTTGCCCTGGCGCTTGGCTTCGTACATCGCCGCGTCGGCGCGGGCGAAGAGGCTGTCGAGGTTTTCGTCGTCGGCGGTGAGGCTGGTCAGGCCCTGGCTGACGGTGATGCTGAACTGCTCCTCGCCATGGCTAAAGGTCAGGCGCTGGATTTCCCGCTGCAGGCGTTCGGCAACCTGGCGCGCCATGTCCGGGGCGCAGCCGGGGAAAAGGGCGGCGAATTCCTCGCCGCCGATACGCCCGAACAGATCGCCACGGCGCAGGGTCGCGCGGCCAGTCTCGGCGATGCGTTGCAGGACGTTATCGCCCTCGGGGTGGCCGTAGGTATCGTTGACCACCTTGAAGTCATCGATATCCAGCAACAGGAAGGCCAGCGGCGTACCTTGCTGGCGTGCCTGCTCGAATTCGCGGTTGGCGCATTCGAAGAAGTGCCGGCGGTTGCTGCTCTGGGTCAGCACGTCGGTGGTGGCCAGGCGTTGCAGCTCGGTTTCCAGGTGCTTTTTCTCGGTGATGTCCTCGGCCAGGCCGACGATGATCACCCGGTCCCCGGGGGCGGCATTGCGATTGATGAAGCACTTGTCGCTGAGCCAGCGGACCTGGCCCTGGGCATCGATGATGCGGTATTCGCGGTCTTCCACCGCGCCTTTTTCCAGCACCTGGGCCAGGGTCCGCTCGGCGTATTCGAGGTCGTCGGGGTAGACGCTGTCGCGCCATTCGTTGGCGTCGGCCAGCAGCAGGCCGGCGGAGCGGCCGAAAATGCGTTCATATGCCGGGCTGACGTAAAGCACCTGGCGGGCTTCCCAGTCGAAGGCCCAGAGCACGGCATTGACGCTGACCAGCAACGAGCTGAACAGCTGTTCGCGTTCTGTCAGCCGGGCGACCTCGCCCTGGGCATGCATCAGCGCCATCAGGGTTTGCGCGGCCTCGGGCCACTGGGGAAAAGCGGATGGGAGTTGTGGGTTCTTGTTGACCATCGGCACCGATCTCAAAGCGCACACCGCTCGGGAAACGAAGCGGCCACGGAAAACCCGCCTGGATGGCGAAGTGTTGCTTGAGATAGGGGATTGGCGACGAAGTTCCCGTTTGCCGCGGTCTGGGAGCCGGCAGCCGCTGGGCGGTCACGGTGGCGCGGATGACGGGCTGGAACTCATGGGGCGGCGTGGGCAGCGAAGCCCACCCGCCACGGCAGCCGGGCTCGCCATGGCGGGTGAACGGCCAGCGTCAGGCGGTGGCGGGGCGCAGCGAGTAGGTTTTCAACTGGCTGGCGAAGTCGCGCAGCGATTGGATCCCGCTGGCCTCGGCTTCGTGGACCCAGTCCTTGATCGCCGCCAGCATGTCGTGGCCGTTGGAGCTGGTCTTGGCCCAGATCTGCTGCAGCGCCAGGCGTTTTTCGTAGATCACTTTCAGGGCCTGGCTGTGCTCCAGCATGTTCTGGATACGCGCATGGTGGCGCTCTTCCAGCAGGCTGGTCTCGCGCGACAGCAGGCGCTTGGCGCGATGGAACTGGTGGCGCACCGAGTGATCGACCTTGTCCAGCTCCTGCTTGACCAGCGGCGCGATCACCAGCTTGCGGTACTGGGCCATGATCTGGAAACGGTTGTTGAGGATCGCCATCGCCGTGTCCATGTCCAGGTGGCCCTTGCCTTCGACCCGGTGGGCGATCGGCGCGACCCGCTGCACCTTGGCCAGGCGCAGGAAGCTGAACACCTTGATCCAGGCCCAGCCCAGGTCGAACTCCCACTTCTTCACCGACAGCTTGGCCGAGTTTGGGTAGGTGTGATGGTTGTTGTGCAGCTCTTCGCCGCCGACCAGGATGCCCCAGGGCACCAGGTTGGTGGCCGCGTCGCGGCATTCGAAGTTGCGATAGCCGACCGCGTGGCCCAGGCCGTTGATCACGCCGGCGGCCCAGACCGGGATCCACATCATCTGGATCGCCCAGATGGTGATGCCGATGGTGCCGAACAGCAGCAGGTCGATCACCGCCATCAGCGCCACGCCGCCCAGCTTGTAGCGCGAGTAGAGGTTGCGTTCGATCCAGTCGTCCGGGCAGTTCTTGCCGTAGATGCGCAGGGTTTCCGGGTTTTTCGCCTCTTCGCGGTACAGCTCCGCGCCTTTGCGCAGCACCGTGGACAGGCCCTTGATCACCGGGCTGTGGGGGTCATCCTCGGTCTCGCATTTGGCGTGGTGCTTGCGGTGGATGGCGGTCCACTCGCGGGTGTTCTGCGCCGTGGTCAGCCACAGCCAGAAGCGGAAGAAATGTTTCAGGCCGGCATTGAGCTCCAGGGAGCGGTGGGCTGAATAGCGATGCAGGTAAACCGTGACGCCAACGATGGTCACGTGAGTCATTAACAGGGTGACTGCCACCAGTTGCCAGGCCGACAAGCCAAGAAAACCTTCGTACCACATAGGCTGTAGGGCCCTCGATAAAGAAAAAACAGCAGTCGCATTATCACCGAGCCCACAGAGAAAACCAGTCGCCCTTTCAGATAAGAGTGGCGAGATGTTTCTTCCTCTATAATTCCAAGCTTTTCGTAAGGACATTGACGACCTTATGTCGGTTTCTTCCCGCGACGCTTTGCGCGCAGCCTTGCTCTATCTCTTGCTGTCCGTGTTGTGGCTGCAGTTCAGTGGTCATTTATTGAGCAGTTTCTTCGATGAGTCGAACGATCTGGCGCGCTGGCAACTGATCAACGGGTATCTCTGGGCCCTGGTCAGCGCGGTCCTGATCTTCATCGCGCGGGGCCGTCTGTTGCGTTTGCTGGGCGCCGACTCCTGGCGGCATCACCAGCGCGAGGACCGCGAGCGTCTGCGCCAGGCGGCCGCCGTGTTCGATTGCACCCGCGAAGGGGTGCTGGTCAGCGACCGCCGGGGCCAGATCGTCCATGTGAACCGTGCGTTCATCGAGATCACCGGCTATCAGCGCGACGAGGTGCTGGGCCGCCAGCCGAGCCTGTTCAAGTCCGGGCATCACACCGCGGATTTCTACCAGGCCATGTTCGATTCGCTGAACGCCACGGGCGAGTGGAGCGGCGAGATCTGGAACCGGCGCAAATGCGGCGAGATCTACCCGCAGTGGCAGACCATCCGCGCCATCCGCGATGACGACGGCCAGCTCAGCCACTATGTCGCGGTGTTTTCCGACATCAGCGCGATCAAGGATTCTGAACACGAACTGGCCCACCTGGCGCACCACGACGCGCTGACCGACCTGCCCAATCGCCTGCTGTTCACCGACCGTGCCGAGCAGGCCCTGGCGTCGGCGCAAATCCACAAGCGCTGCTGCGCGTTGCTGATGGTCGACCTGGACCATTTCAAGATGATCAACGACAGCCTTGGGCACACTGTCGGCGACCGCTTGCTCAAGGCCGTGGCCCAGCGCCTGCAAGGCATGTTCGGCCCGGGCATCACCCTGGCGCGGCTGGGCGGCGACGAGTTCGCGGTGCTGGTCGAGAGCTGCGCGCAGCCAGGGCAGGCCGCGGTGCTGGCGCAGCGCATCATCGACGGGGTGAAGCAGCCTTTCCTGATGGACGAGAACCAGCTGTTCATCAATGCCAGCATCGGCATCAGCCTGTTTCCCAGCGATGCCCTGAGCGCCGAGCAACTGTTGCGCAATGCCGACACGGCGCTGTTCAAGGCCAAGAGCGCCGGGCGCGACAGTTACGCGCTGTACACCGAAGAACTGACGGCCCACGCCCAGCAACGGGTGGAAATTGCCTTCGAATTGCGCCGCGCCCTGGAGCAGCAGGAGCTGCGGGTGTTCTACCAGCCGGTGCACGACCTTGCCAGCAGCCGCCTGGTCGGGGTCGAGGCGCTGGTGCGCTGGGAGCATCCGCAGCGCGGCCTGGTACCGCCTGGCGAGTTCATTCCGATTGCCGAGCGCGCCGGGCTGATTGCCGAGATCGATGCCTGGGTCATGCAGCAGGCCTGTCGGCAGATGTGCCAATGGCAGGCGGAGGGCATGGCGTTGTCGTTCGTCGCGGTGAATGTCTCCAGCCGCCTGTTCGCCCGCCGCGAGCTGTACCAGCAGGTGGCCCAGGTGCTGCACGACACCGGCCTGGACCCGGCCTACCTGGAGCTGGAAGTCACCGAAAGCGCGGTGATGGAAGACCCGGAAGTCGCCCTGGAGCAGATGCACCGCCTGCGCGAATTGGGGCTGCGCCTGGCCATCGACGACTTCGGCACCGGTTATTCCTCGCTGTTGCGGCTCAAGCGCCTGCCGGTGCAGAAGCTGAAGATCGACCAGGGTTTTGTCGCCGGCCTGCCGGGGGACGAAGACGACGCGGCGATCTCCCGGGTGATCATCGCCCTGGCCCAGAGCATGGGCATGCAGGTGCACGCCGAGGGCATCGAACAGGTGGAGCAGGCGCGCTTCCTCCTCGACCAGGGCTGCGACCTGGGCCAGGGCTACTGGTTCGGCCGCCCGGTGCCGGCGGCGCAACTGGAATGGAACCGGGTGCCGCAGATCCACTGATTGCCAGGCTTGCATCGATTCCACCCTGTAGCCGCTGCCGCAGGTCGCGATCGACCGGAACGGCCGTGGCGCTCGCAAGGACGCAGGAGGACTGCGGTCCTATCGCAGCCTGCGGCAGCGGCTACAAGGTTTTCTGCCGCCTGAAGAGACGCAACCCCGCGTCAATTCAAATAATTTCTTCTGGTTATATAAACATTCTTAAATAGTATTTTTAAGAATATCTGCGCCTATCTACTATTGCCCTCACGCCGCAAGCAGTGCCGCCACTGCCAGGCACATCTCATTCAGGAGCAACACCATGAGCGCATCTCTTCGTAGCGTTGACGGCCAGGACGAACAAACCATCTTGCGCGAGATTCAAAGCGCATTGCGCGACCTGCGTTTCGGCGCGGTGGAAATCACCGTGCACAACGCCCAGGTCGTGCAGATCGAACGCAAGGAAAAATTCCGCCTGCAAAACCCCGGCAACAAGCCAAGCTGAATTTCGCACCACCTCTCGCCACGAGAGGCCCGACTGGACCACCGGAGGGCGTCATCCATGACCCCCAGCCTGAACCCCAGCGTTCGCCCACGAATGCGGGCCTGATTCGCCATAAGAAAAATGCCAGCACATTAAAAAATTTCGGGAGCTCCATCATGTCGTCGATTCGCCGTTATGCCCTGGCCGCCCTCGCCAGCGCCGTTTTTGCCGGTTCCGCCGTTGCCAAGGATTACGAGTTGCTCAACGTGTCGTACGACCCGACCCGCGAGCTGTACCAGGACTACAACAGCGAATTCACAAGCTTCTGGAAAAAGGAACACCCGGGCGACAACGTCAAGATCCAGCAATCCCACGGCGGCTCGGGCAAGCAGGGCCGCGCGGTGATCGACGGCCTGCGCGCCGACGTGGTGACCCTGGCGCTGGCCGGCGACATCGATGAAATCGCCAAGCTCGGCAAGACCCTGCCGGCCGACTGGCAAACACGCCTGCCGGATGCGAGCACGCCCTACACCTCGACCATCGTGTTCCTGGTGCGCAAGGGCAACCCCAAGGGCATCAAGGACTGGGGCGACCTGATCAAGAAAGACGTGTCGGTGATCACGCCGAACCCGAAAACCTCCGGCGGCGCCCGCTGGAACTTCCTCGCCGCCTGGGCCTATGGCCTGAAAGCCGGTGGCAGCGAAGCCCGTGCCCAGGAATACGTGAAGGAGTTGTTCAAGCACGTACCGGTGCTGGATACCGGCGCCCGCGGCTCGACCATCACCTTCGTCAATAACGGTCAGGGTGATGTGTTGCTGGCCTGGGAAAACGAAGCCTTCCTGGCATTGAAGGAAGACGGCGGTGCCGACAAGTTCGACATCGTGGTGCCTTCGCTGTCGATCCTCGCCGAGCCACCGGTGGCGGTGGTGGACAAGAACGCCGAGAAAAAGGGCAACACCGAGATCGCCGAGGCCTACCTCAAACACCTGTACAGCCCGGCCGGCCAGGAGATCGCGGCGAAGAACTTCTATCGTCCACGGGACAAGGACGTCGCGGCCAAATACGCTCAGCAGTTCCCCAAACTGGACCTGGTGACCATCGACAAGGACTTCGGCGGCTGGAAAACTGCCCAGCCGAAATTCTTCAACGATGGCGGGGTGTTCGACCAGATCTACCAGGCGCAGTAATCTTCAGTGGCGAGCCCCGGCAGCAAGACATCCGGGGTTCGCCGAACCGCCAGAGCAATAGGCCCGGATTCGTTTCCGGGCTTTGCGTGTCAACCAAGGACTTTTATGTCGCGTCGTATCTCCCCCGTCATACCCGGCTTCGGGCTGACGCTGGGCTACACCTTGGTGTACCTCAGCCTGATTGTGCTCATACCCCTGGCGGCGATGTTCGTGCATGCCGCCCAACTCACCTGGGATCAGTTCTGGGCCATCGTCTCGGCGCCGCGGGTGCTCGCCGCGCTCAAGCTGAGCTTCGGCACCGCTCTGTACGCGGCGATCATCAACGGCGTGATCGGCACGCTGCTGGCCTGGGTGCTGGTGCGCTACAGCTTTCCCGGACGCAAGATCATCGATGCGATGATCGACCTGCCGTTCGCCCTGCCCACCGCCGTGGCCGGTATCGCGCTGACCGCGCTGTACGCACCGACCGGCCTGGTCGGCCAGTTCGCCACCGACCTGGGGTTCAAGATCGCCTACACCCCGCTGGGTATCACCCTGGCGCTGACTTTCGTCACCCTGCCGTTCGTGGTGCGCACCGTACAGCCGGTGCTGGCCGACATTCCCCGGGAAGTCGAAGAAGCCGCCGCCTGCCTCGGCGCCAAACCCTGGCAAGTGTTCCGCCACATCCTGGTGCCGGCGCTGCTGCCGGCCTGGCTGACCGGTTTCGCCCTGGCCTTTGCCCGGGGCGTCGGCGAGTACGGCTCGGTGATCTTTATCGCCGGCAACATGCCGATGAAAACCGAAATTCTGCCGCTGCTGATCATGGTCAAGCTCGACCAGTACGATTACACCGGCGCGACCTCCATTGGCGTGTTGATGCTGGTGGTTTCCTTTGTCCTGTTGCTGCTGATCAACCTGCTGCAGCGGCGCATCGAACGACCTTAAGGAGGCGCGAACCATGTCCCAATCGTCCATTTCCGCAGCCTCTTCGGCCAACGCCGACCGTCGTGGCAGCGCCACCTCGCGGCGCATCCTGATCGGCCTCGGCTGGTTGATCTTCGCCCTGTTCCTGCTGCTGCCGCTGTTCATTGTGGTGTCCCAGGGGCTCAAGCTCGGCCTCGGCGCGTTCTTCGCCGCGATCTTCGAGCCGGACGCGCTGTCGGCCCTGAAGCTGACGGTGATCGCCGTGCTGATCTCGGTGCCGCTGAACCTGGTGTTCGGTGTCAGCGCCGCCTGGTGCGTGAGCAAATACACCTTCCGCGGCAAGAGCATCCTGGTGACCCTGATCGATTTGCCGTTCTCGGTGTCGCCGGTGATCGCCGGCCTGGTCTATGTGCTGATGTTCGGCGCCCAGGGCCTGTTCGGACCGTGGCTGCAGGATCACGACATCCAGATCGTGTTCGCCCTGCCGGGCATCGTCCTGGCGACCATCTTCGTCACCGTGCCCTTCGTCGCCCGTGAGCTGATCCCGCTGATGCAGGAGCAGGGCACCCAGGAAGAGGAAGCCGCGCGGCTGCTGGGGGCCAACGGCTGGCAGATGTTCTGGCATGTGACCGTGCCGAACATCAAGTGGGGCCTGATCTACGGCGTGGTGCTCTGCACCGCGCGGGCCATGGGTGAGTTCGGCGCGGTGTCGGTGGTTTCCGGGCACATTCGCGGGGTGACCAACACCCTGCCGCTGCACGTCGAGATCCTCTACAACGAATACAACCACGTCGCCGCGTTCGCCGTCGCGAGCCTGTTGCTGATCCTGGCGCTCTTCATCCTGCTGCTCAAGCAGTGGAGCGAAAACCGTATCAACCGCCTGCGCGCCAGCGCCGCGGAGGAATGAATCATGTCGATCGAAGTCCGTAACGTCAGCAAGAACTTCAACGCCTTCAAGGCCCTGAACAGCATCAACCTGGACATCCAGAGCGGCGAGCTGGTGGCGCTGCTGGGCCCGTCCGGCTGCGGCAAGACCACCCTGCTGCGGATCATCGCCGGCCTGGAAACCCCGGACGCCGGCAGTATCGTGTTCCACGGCGAGGACGTTTCCGGCCACGACGTGCGCGATCGCAACGTCGGTTTCGTGTTCCAGCACTACGCGCTGTTCCGCCATATGAGCGTGTTCGACAACGTCGCCTTCGGCCTGCGCATGAAGCCGAAAAACCAGCGCCCGAGCGAAAGCAAGATCGCCGAGAAGGTCCATGAGCTGTTGAACATGGTGCAGCTGGACTGGCTCGCCGACCGCTACCCGGAACAGCTGTCCGGTGGCCAGCGCCAGCGGATCGCCCTGGCCCGCGCCCTGGCGGTGGAGCCGAAAGTGCTGCTGCTGGACGAACCCTTCGGCGCCCTGGATGCCAAGGTGCGCAAGGAGCTGCGGCGCTGGTTGGCGCGGCTGCACGAAGACATCAACCTGACCTCGGTATTCGTCACCCACGACCAGGAAGAAGCCATGGAAGTGGCGGACCGTATCGTGGTGATGAACAAGGGCGTGATCGAGCAGATCGGCTCGCCGGGCGAGGTGTACGAGAACCCGGCCAGCGACTTCGTCTACCACTTCCTCGGCGACTCCAATCGCCTGCACCTGGGCGAGGACCACCATGTGCTGTTCCGCCCGCACGAAGTGTCGCTGTCGCGCTCCGAACTGGCCGATCACCACGCCGCCGAAGTGCGCGATATCCGTCCGCTGGGCGCCACCACGCGGGTGACCTTGAAGGTCGAAGGGCAGAGCGAACTGATCGAGGCCGAAGTGGTGAAAGACCATGACAGCCTGGTCGGGCTGGCCAAGGGCGAGACGCTGTTCTTCAAGCCCAAGGTCTGGCAGAAGGTCGCCAATATCTAAAAGGCAAAGGCATCGCGGGCAAGCCTCGTTCCTACAGAAGAAACAGGAGCGAGGCTTGCCCGCGATTGCGATCTAAATCGGCGCACGTTTCGGATTGACCCGCACCCCTCCCGCCCGCGCCTCGATCTCATGCTTGAGCGCCTGGCGCAGCCCCAGCAGAAACGCCAGCTCCGCCACCACGAACAACGGCCCGACGATCAGCCCCGAGACGTCATCGACAAAGGCCGGCTTGCGTCCTTCGTAGTAATGACCGACGAACTGGATCGCCCAGCCGATCACGAACATGCCCACCCCGCTGGCCAGCCAGACCAGGGTGCTTTGCTGCGCCAGCCCATGGCCGGCCCACACCGACAGCCCCATCAGCAGCGTCATCAGCAGGCCCAGGCGCAGTTCCAGGCGCAGGTAGAACCCGCACGACGCCAGCGCCAGCAGCAGCGCCGGCGAAAGCCACAGCCCGGCGACCGGCCAGGCGGGGCGCGACAGCAGCACCGCGACGGCCAGCACAATCAGCGGAATGCCGATAAAGTGGCTGGCGATGTTGCGCGGATCACGGTGGTAGGCGGCGTATTGACTGAGATGGTCGACGAGGCTTTTCATTGTTGTTCCTCCTGTAGGGTGATCGAATCATGCCCTGCGCCGGTCGCCGGTTCTGTCGGCTAGGCGACAATCGGCTCGCTGCCCGTTTGGATAACGCAATCGATGAAGATGCAGGTCTGGCGTGAGCGCCTGATGAGTGGCCAGTGGTTCAGCCGCTTGCCCGTTCAATTACAGAATAGTCTGCTGGCCAATGCCCGTTTACGCTCGCTGGCGCCGGGCCAACGGCTGTTCCAGCGTGGCGATCCGCCCTGCGGCCTGTACGCGGTGCTGGAAGGCACGGTGCGCATCGGCGCGGTCAGCGAGGAGGGCAAGGAGGCGCTGCTGAGCCTGGTGGAGGCGCCGCACTGGTTCGGCGAGATCAGCCTGTTCGACGGCCAGCCGCGCACCCATGACGCCTATGCCGTGGGCCCGTGCAGCCTGCTCAATGTGCCCCAGGCGGCGCTGCTCGAACTGCTGGACGAACACCCGCAATACTGGCGGCAGCTGGCGCTGTTGATGAGCCATAAACTGCGCCTGACCTTTATCAACCTCGAACAGCTGAGCCTGATGCCGGCCCCGGCGCGGGTGGCCAACCGGCTGTTGATGATCGCCCGCGGCTACGGCGAGACCGACACCCCGAGGCGGGTCCTGCGCCTGCCCCAGGAGCAACTGGCGCTGCTGCTGTCGCTGTCGCGCCAGACCACCAACCAGATCCTCAAGGACTTGCAGGGGCAAGGCATTCTCAAGCTGGGTTACGGCGAGATCGAGATCCTCGACGAAGCGCGGTTGCGGATATTGGCCGGGGGGTGAGCTGCAGACCGCGATGAGGCCGGCCCTACCACCGCCAATCCACGGCTAACGCAACCCATCGCGAAACTGCCCCGGGGTCATCCCGGTCCAGCGCTTGAACGCGCGGCTGAAGCTGCTGGCGTCGGCGAACCCCAGCAGGTAGCTGATCTCGCTCAGGGAGCATTGCGGGTCGCGCAGGTGCAGCAGGGCGAGGTTCTCCCGGCATTCGTTGAGCAGGGTGTCGAAGCGACAACCCTCGTCCGCCAGGTGGCGTTGCAGGCTGCGCAGGCTCAGGTGCAGGGCCTGGGCCACACGTTCCGCCGAGGGTTCGCCTTCCGGCAGCTGGGCCTCGATCACCCCGCGTACCTTGCGCTCCCAGGTCAAAGGTTGCAGTTGCATCAGGGTGCGCTTGAGTACTGCTTCGTTGTGCTCGGCCAGTTCCGGGTTGGCGTCGTCCAGGTGGCTGTCGAAATCGTGCAGGCCGAACTCCAGACGATCCTCGTCGGCGCCGAAAAACACCGGCGCGCGAAACACTGTGTGCCATTGCCTGGGGTCCGCCGGCTCGGGTCGCCGCAGGTACACCGCCAGCGGCGCGTAGTCGCGGCCCAGGCGGTTGCGGCAGGTGCGCACGTAGATCGCGACAAAGGCGTCGATGGCCTCGACCGCCGGCTGCGGGTTGCCCTCGGGCACCTTCAGGCGAAAGCGATAGCGGTCCTCGGTGCGGGTCAGCTCCAGCTCCAGGGCGTCGCTGACCACCTGGTGATAACGCACGATGCGCTCGAACACTTCCCGCAGGCTGCCGCTGGCCACCAGCGCATAACCCAGGGCATGGAAGGTGGTCGGGCTGACGAAGCGCGAGACCCGCAGGCCTATGGCCGGGTCGCCGCTGGCCTGCACCGCCAGCTGCCACAGGCGGGTGGTGGCCGACAGCGGGTAACGGGCATTGGGATCGTCCATCAGCTGTGGGTCGAGGCCGGCCTGGTGGCACAACGCGGTGCTGTCGAGGCCCAGGGCATCGAGCTGCTTGCGCAGGGCGCGGGTCCAGCTGGCGAGGGAAGTGGGTTCGGTCATGGCGGTTGGCGCGTCCGGTCAACAGGTTGGCGTCCGCGGCTAGCGCCCGGCGCGTGGGCGCAGGGCAGGATGCGAACATCAATAACCAGAGGATGGAAGCATGTACGGTACTTCTGCAAGTCCCGACCGGCTGAATGCTCAGCAACGATCGGCGCATATTCGTGAGGTGGTGCTGGCCAGGGGCGTCGAGTTGCGCGAGCGCTACCCGCTGCTCAAGCATCAGGACACGCTGGGCGCGGGCATCCTGGCCTTGGCCCTGGCCGGGATGATCGGCACGGCGGTGCTCTATATCGGCGGGTACCTGGCCTGGTGGGCCTGCCTGCTGCTCAACGCGTTTTTCGCCTCCTTGACCCACGAGCTGGAACACGACCTGATCCACAGCATGTATTTCCGCAAGCAGCGCGTCCCCCACAACCTGATGCTGGCGCTGGTCTGGCTGGCGCGGCCGAGCACCATCAACCCGTGGATCCGCCGCCATCTGCACCTCAATCACCACAAGGTGTCCGGCACCGAGGCCGACATGGAGGAGCGCGCCATCACCAACGGCGAGCCCTGGGGCATCGCCCGCCTGCTGATGGTTGGCGACAATGTCATGTCGTCATTGATCCGCACCCTGCGCGCAAGGACCTGGGCGCACAAGCGCAGCATCCTCAAGCGCACCCTCAAGGTGTACGCACCGCTGGCGCTGTTGCACTGGGGGGCCTGGTATGTGTTTCTCGGCTTCCACGCCGCCAATGGCGTCGCCGCGCTGCTGGGCGCGCCCATCGACTGGTCGGCCAGCACCCTGGCGGTGATGCAGGTGCTCGATATGGCCGTGGTGGTGATCGTCGGCCCCAACGTGCTGCGCACCTTTTGCCTGCACTTCGTCAGCTCGAACATGCACTACTACGGCGACATCGAAGCGGGCAACGTGATCCAGCAGACCCAGGTGCTCAACCCCTGGTGGCTGTGGCCGTTGCAGGCGTTCTGCTTCAATTTCGGCAGCACCCATGGCATCCACCATTTCGTGGTCAAGGAACCCTTCTACATCCGCCAACTGACCGCGCCGGTGGCGCACAAGGTGATGGCCGAGATGGGCGTGCGCTTCAACGATTTCGGCACCTTCGGCCGGGCCAACCGCTTTATCCGCAAGGAACAGGTGGCGGCGCAGGCGGTGCGGGGAGTCGGGGCGTGATGGATCGCATTTGAGGGCCAATCGCGAGCAAGCTCGCTCCTACAAGTACAGGGCGTCTGTAGGAGCGAGGCTTGCCCGCGATAGCGATTGCCCTGGCGCCGCAACCCCGGCGCCTTGCGCCCTGTAGCCGCTGCCGAAGGCTGCGATCGGCCGGTACGGCCGCAGCGATCTCAAGGCCCTAGGAGGTCCTGCGACCAGCGTGCCCCGGACCATCGCAGCCTTCGGCAGCGGCTACAGAAGGGCCTCAATCCGGCTGGAACGGCGAGGCGCTGAGGATCACCCCGGTTTCGTCCACGTATTGCTGCCAATGGCCGATCAGCGCCTCGAGCTTGCCCGGCTCGCGCTGCGCCAGGTCGTGGATCTCCCCCGGGTCCTGGCTCAGGTCGTACAGCTGCCAGGTCGCCGGGCCCACCGGGCCGGGGATGTACACCGCTTTCCACTGGCCCTGGCGAATCGCCCGGCGGCCGAACAGTTCCCAGCCGGTGACCGTGTGTTCGTCATGCACCTGCGCCGTTTCGCCGGACAGGAAACCCAGCCACGACTTGCCGCGCAATGGCGCCACCTCCTTGCCGCGCCAGCGCTTGCCCGGATGACGCACGCCGGCCAGGTCGAGAATGGTCGGGGTGATGTCCATGACCGTGCCGAAGCCATGGCTGATCCGGCCCTTGAGCGCCAGCTGCGGGTAATGCACCAGCGCCGGCACGCGGATCCCGCCTTCGGTGGTGAAGGCCTTGAACAGGCGTGACGGCGCGGTGGCGACCTGGGCCCAGGCCGGGCCGTACCAGACGTAGGAGTTGGCGCGGCCGATGTTGTCCAGGCTGTTGTCGTAGTGCTGGTTGAGGTAGGTCAACAGCTGCGGGCCGAACTTGGGGAAGGCTTCCAGCAGCGCGCCTTCGGCACCGTTGTCGGACATGAACAGGATAAAGGTGTTGTCCAGCTGGCCCTGCTGGCGCAGGTAGTCCACCACCCGGCCGATGTTCCAGTCCATGCGTTCGACCATCGCCGCGTAGACCTCCATGGCCCGCGCGGAAACCTGCCGTTGCTGCTCGCTCAGGGCCGCCCATTCGGCGCTCAGGCCCAGCAGCGGGTGCGGTTCCACATCGGCTTCGATCAGCCCCAGTTGCTTGAGCTTTTCCAGGCGCTCCAGGCGCAGCACTTCGGGGCCGGCGTCATAGCGGCCACGGTACTTGGCGACCACCTCCTCGGGCGCCTGCAACGGCCAGTGCGGCGCGGAAAACGGCAGGTAGGCGAAGAACGGCCGGGTCTGGTCGCGCTCCTTGAGGTACTGCAGCAGCTTGTCGCCGAAGGCGTCGGAGGAATAGAAATCCTTGGGCAATGGGTCGATGAAGCGGTCGTCCTCGATGTACAGCGCCGGGGTGGATTTGAGCAGCCCCGGGGTGTGTTCGTCGTAGGTCGGCTCGAAACCGTAGTGGTTGGCGGCGCCGGGCAGCAGCGAGAACGAACGCTCGAAACCGCGGGCATGGGGCGCCAGTTCGGCGGTCAGGCCCAGGTGCCATTTGCCGCTCATCAGGGTCTGGTAGCCGGCGTCGCGCAGCAGCTCGGGCAGGGCCACCACGCGGTCGTTGAGGTGGCCCTCGTAGCCCGGCTTGCCGATCAGTTCCGGGGTCAGGGCCTCGGCCATGGTGCCGATGCCGGCGATATGGTGGTCGGTGCCGGTGAGCAGCATGGAACGAGTCGGCGAGCAGGTCGGCGCGGTGTGGAAGTCGGTCAGGCGCAGGCCACCTTCGGCCAGGGCATCGAGGTTCGGCGTGGCGATTTCGCCGCCGAAGGCACCGAGATCGGAAAAGCCCAGGTCGTCGGCGAGGATCACCAGGAAGTTGGGACGTTGCGGCATTTATTCACTCCTTATCAGCAAGCAATAAAGGCCAGTGGCAGGTCACGGATCTGGGCGGGCAAAGGCACCTGGTAGTGATCGTCGCTGGTCAGTTCGTGGAGCAGTTCTTCGCGCAGCTGGTGGAAGTCGAAACTGCTGCGCTGGCGCGGATGGGGCAGGGCGATGTCCACCACCCGCTTGATCCGGCCGGGGCGCGGTTCCATCACCACCACGCGGTCGGCGAGGAAGATCGCTTCCTCGACGTCATGGGTGACCAGCACCGTGGTGATCCTGGCCCGTTCGCGGATCGCCAGCAGCTCGTCCTGCATCTGCTGGCGGGTCAGCGCGTCGAGGGCGCCGAAGGGTTCGTCCAGCAGCAGGATGCGCGGGCTGGCCACCAGGCCGCGGGCGATGGCCACCCGCTGGGCCATGCCGCCGGACAGCTGGTGCGGGTAGGCGCGGGTGAAATCGGTGAGGCCCACCAGTTCGATGAAATCGGCGATGCGGGTTTGCCGTTCGCTGGCGCTCAGGGCTTCGTTGACCAGGCCCAGGCCGATGTTTTCCGCGACTGTCAGCCAGGGGAACAGGCGGTGTTCCTGGAACACGATGCCGCGTTCGCCGCCGATGCCGCTGACGGCCTTGCCATCGACGCGGATCTCGCCGCGAAACTGCGTGTCCAGGCCGATCAGCAGGCGCAGCAGGGTGGATTTGCCGCAGCCGCTGGAGCCGACGATGGCGACGAATTCACCCTCGGCGATCTCCAGGTTGAATTCGCGGATCGCCTCCAGCTCGCCGCCGGCGACCTCGAAGGTCTTGCCCACATGGCTGAAGCTGACGATGGGGGAAGGTGCGGGTGCGTTCATGCGTGTCTCCAGCGTGTGGCGCGGGTTTCGAGCTGTTGGCCAATAAGGTTGAGCAGGGCGCCGGTGAGCCCCACCAGGAGCATGCCGGCCATGATCAGGTCCATGCGCAGCAGCTGCTGGGCGCCGATCATCTGGCTGCCGATGCCGCCGTTGGACGGCATGAAATATTCCGCGCCGATGGTCCCCAGCCAGGCGTAGATCAGGCTCAGGCGCAACCCGGCGAAAATCCCCGGCGCGGCACCCGGCAGTACCAGGCGGCGCAGGCGTTGCCAGAGGTTCAGGCGCAGCACTTGCGCCGCCTCGGTCAGTTGCGGCGACAGGTTGGCGACGCTGCGCTGGGTGGCGATAAACAGCGGGAAGAACGCGGCCAGCGCGACAAATACCCATTTCGCCAGCTCCCCGAGGCCGAACCAGGCGGTGAGCAGCGGCACCCAGGCGAAAATGGCGATCTGCCGCAGCGCCGCCAGGGTCGGCCCCAGAACCCGTTCGCTCAGAGGCGACAGGCCCAGCAGCAGGCCCAGGGCAAACCCCAGGCCGCCGCCCAGCAACAGGCCGCCAAGGGTGCGCCGCAGGCTAAGGCCCAGGCCGCCCGACAGGCTGCCGTCGAGCAGGCCGTTCCAGGTGGTTTGCAGCACCGCCAGCGGGCTCACCAGAATATTGGCGTCGACCCATTCCAGCTGGTTCGCCACTTGCCACAGCGCCAGCAGGAACAGCGGTAGCAGCCACGGCTGCAGGCGTTGCCAGCCCTGGTAGCGCGGGCCGCGGCGGATCTGCGCGATGGCCGGGTGCGGCCAGTGCACCAGGGCCTTGTCCAGCAGGCCGATGCCGCGGTCCATGGCCACGCCAATCACCCCGATCACCACGATGCAGACGAAGACGATATCCAGCATGAACAGCTGGCGCGCCCAGACCATCAGGTAGCCGATACCTTCGCTGGAGGCCAGCAGTTCCACCGCCAGCAGCGAGGTCCAGCCGGCGGCCAGGGCCAGGCGCACGCCGGCCATGAAGGCGGGCAGGGCGGCGGGCAGCACCAGCCGGCGGATCAGCAGGTGTGGCGGCAGGCGCAGCACGGCGGCGGCCTCGCGCAATTTGGGCTGGGCGTCGCGCACGCCGACCAGGGTATGCAGGGTCACCGGCACCACGATGGCCTTGACCAGCACCACCAGCTTGAGCAGTTCGCCGATGCCGAAAAACACCATGAACAGAGGAATCCAGGCCAGGGTCGGCACTTGGGACAGGGCCGAGAAAGTGGGGAACACCAGGCGTTCCAGGCGCCGGCTGGAACCCAGTCCCGCGCCGAGCAGGGCACCGGCGCCGATGCCCACCAGCAGGCCCCAGGCCAACCGTTGCAGGCTGATCGCCAGATGGCTCCACAGCTCGCCGCCGGCCAGCTCGAGCGCGCTGCTCCAGACCAATGCCGGTGCCGGCAGGATCTGCTCGCTCATCCAGGCATTGCGGCTGGCCAGCCACCACAGGGTGAACAGGCCCAGGGGCAGCAGCCAGGGCAACAGCCGCCGGTGGATGCGCGGCCAGGACAGCGGCTTATCGGCGGGCGCGGCCAACGGCAAGCTGAGAAGGGAAACACGGGCCATGGACGATCTCCGTTGTCGGGTTTCTTGCTGATTTCAACCGTCTTCTTTCTGTTGGAGCGAGCTTGCTCGCGATAGCGGCATCGGGGCCAAAACCGGCCTGCGGCTTATCGCGAGCAAGCTCGCTCTTACAGTTTGTTTTTTGGATTTTGTTTTTGGTTATATAAAAAGTTACATCAATGCTATTGGGAGATAAGAGAGGCCATTTAAGGCCTCCAGGCACGCCGCATCCAATGCATTTGAAGAATATTTTCGATGCTGATCATGCATATGCCGCGCAGAGCCGCGTCCTGGCTGGTTTATTCGAACGAGTTATTAAAATGTGAATTTATAGTATTTAAAGCTTTGAACGCCTTGGGCCTACCTTCTGCTCCTCAATGCCCGTCGCAGCCAGGAGCCACACCTTATGAACCTTCCCTTCAAACGCGTCCTCAGTCTGTTCGCCGCGCCGGCCCTGGCGGGGCTCCTGGGGTACCTGCCGCTGCTGGCCCAGGCGGATGAACTCAAGCAGATCCGCATCGCCGTGCCGGACCTCAGCGCCGGCACCCAGCACAGCGGCGGCGGGGTGACGGACGTGCTGCGCCAGCAGCAGATCTTCGAAAAGGCCTTCGCCGACCAGGGCATCAGCATCCAGTGGAACTACTTCAAGGGCGCCGGCCCAGTGATCAACGAGGCCTTCGCCAACGGTCAGGTGGACCTGGCCTACCTGGGGGACCTGGCGGCAATCATCGGCAAGTCCAACGGCCTGGACACCCGCCTGCTGAGCGCCACCGCCCGTGGGGTCAAGCAGTACCTGGGAGTGGTGCCGGGCTCGGGGATCAAGACCTTGCAGGACCTCAAGGGCAAGCGGGTCGCGGTGTTCCGCGGCACGGCCACGCAGTTGTCGCTGGATGCCGCGCTGGCCAGCCAGGGTCTGAGCGAGAAGGACCTGAAGATCATCAACCTGGATTTCACCGCGGCGGTCGCGGCGCTGGCGGCGAAGCAGATCGATGCCACCTGGGGCGGTTCCAACTTGAACGCCTTGCAGGCCAAGGGCCTGGCCGAGGTGCCGCTGAACACCAAGGACCTGGGCGGCGCCGGTAGCGTGCAGGCGGTGCTGGTGGGCAGCGGCGCGTTCGTCGACGCCCATCCCGAGGTCGTGGAGAAGCTGCTCAAGGCCCAGCAGCAGGCGGTGCAGTGGCTGACCCAGGACAGCAACAAGGACGCCTATATCGAACTGGTGTCGGGGCTGGCCAGCTACCCGCCGCTGGTGTTGCAGCAGGACCTCAAGGATCAGCGCTTCAGCGAAATCTTCCCCTCGACCCTGGACCCGGTGTTCCTCGGTAAATTGCAGGACGCGGTGGACCTGGCCGCGCAGCAGCGGCTGATCCGCAAGCCGTTCAAGGTCAGCGAATGGGTGGCGCCGCAGTTGGCCGCCGCCGGTCTGTAAGGCCACCTGGCAATCCGCTCACGTCCCGTAGCCGCTGCCGAGCCTGCGAGGCTGCGATAAGGTCCGCAGGACCTTGGTTCCCGATCTTCTGCCGGACCCGTTGTGGCCATTATATCGCCGCGACCGTTCTCCGAACGCGGCCCGGGTCGATCGCAGCCTTCGGCAGCGGCTACAGTTCGGGGCGGCCCAACCATTTCGAATGGCATACCCTGCTTCTGTAGCCGCTGCCGAGCAGCGCGAGGCTGCGATCGAGGACGCAGTCCTCGCCAAACCTGTCCATGCGGTTTACCAGGAGGAAGGCGGTGCATGGTTTTGCGGCCCCTGCGACGGAGTGCCGCCCAGAGCGATCGCAGCCTCGCGGGCTCGGCAGCGGCTACAGGGATTTCCTACTGGCTCAAACCGCCATGCTGACCTGCTGCCGATCCACCGCCACCAGCACTTCGATCATCTTGCGGGCCGCCGGCGACAGGCGAAATCCCGTGCGGCTGACGATGCCGCAGCGCGCGTTCATGCTCTCGATGTTCTGCGGCAGGTTGCGCCAGTGCAGCAGCGCCAGGGAACCCTGTTCGATGTCCTCGACGAAGGCCTCTTCGGTGCCCACGCCAATCGCATTGGACTGGCGCACGATCTTCACCAGCGCCGGGAAATGTTCGGTCTGGATGGTCGGGGAAAAGTCGATGCGCCCGCTGAGGTTGGCCAGCAGCTTGCGGATTCCCGGCGGGATCAGCGTGGTGGCCAGCGGGTAGTCGAACATGTCGTTGGTCGACAGGCTTTCCTTGGCCAGCAGCGGGTGCCCCGGGCGGCAGAAAAACACCCCGCGCTTGGGCGTCAGGGGCTGGGTCTGGAAGTTCGGGTCGGCTTCGAAATGGCGGATGTCGGCGATAAAGAATTCGATCTCTTCGCGGCTCAGGCTGCGGCTGAGTTTTTCCCAGTTATCCACCTCCAGGCAGATGCGCACCTTGGGGTGGATGCCGGTGAATTGCGCCACCGCGTCGGGCACTAGTTTCACCGCCGGCGCCGGGCCGCAACCGAAGCGCAGCTCGCCGGCGTCGAGCTTGGTCATCTGCGTCACTTCGCTGTTCAGCAAGGCCGCGCCCTGCACCAGGCTCAGGGCGTGCTGCAACACCACCTGGCCTTCCGGGGTGGGACGCAAATCCTTGTTGCCACGGTCCACCAGCACACAGCCGAACTCCTGCTCCAGGCCCTGGATGCTGCGGCTGAAGGCCGGCTGGGTGATGCCCATGGCGTCGGCCGCGCGGACAAAACTGCGGTGTTCGTTGAGGGCGATGAAGTAACGCAACTGGCGAAGATCCATATGCTTTCCCGGCATCCGAAAAATAGCCCGAAGGCATTTGCGACGAGTGAGGAATGAGGTTTTAAATGCAAGCTCTTATTCCGTCAACGAAGCATGTGAATATCTATTAGATCTAAAGTGAATATAGATAGAGCGTTGTTTCGCTGCCGCTCAACCGTAAGCAGTCAGACGAGGGTCTACCCGATGAGCAATGCCGCACTAGCCGTTAAACCCACTGTTCATGCGCTTGAGATCCACCCGGTGGCCGGCCGTATCGGCGCCGAGATCCGTGGCGTGCAACTCTCCGGCGAGCTGGACGCCGCCACGGTCGAAGCCATCCAGCAGGCGCTGGTGGACTACAAGGTGATCTTCTTCCGTGGCCAGGCCCACCTCGACGACCAGAGCCAGGAAGCTTTCTCCCACCTGCTCGGCGAGCCGGTGGCGCACCCCACCGTGCCGGTGCGCGACGGCACCCGTTACCTGCTCGAACTGGACGGCGCCGAGGGCCAGCGCGCCAACTCCTGGCACACCGACGTGACCTTCGTCGATGCCTACCCGAAGGCCTCGATCCTGCGTTCGGTGGTGGCGCCGACCTCCGGTGGCGATACGGTCTGGGCCAACACCGCCGCGGCCTACAACGAACTGCCGGCGGAGCTGCGCGAGCTGGCGGACAAGCTCTGGGCGGTGCACAGCAACGAATACGACTACGCCGGGGCCAAACCGGACGTGTCGGCGGAGAAGCTGGAGCGCTACCGCAAGGTGTTCACCTCCACCGTCTACGAGACCGAGCACCCGCTGGTGCGCGTGCACCCGGTGAGCGGCGAGAAGAGCCTGGTGCTCGGGCATTTCGTCAAGCGCATCAAGGGCTATACCCAGGCTGATTCGGCGCACCTGTTCAACCTGCTGCAAAGCCATGTCACGCGCCTGGAAAACACCGTGCGCTGGCGCTGGACCGCCGGTGACGTGGCGATCTGGGACAACCGTTCGACCCAGCATTACGCGGTCGACGACTACGGCACCCAGGACCGCGTGGTCCGCCGCGTGACCCTCAAGGGCGACGTGCCGGTGGGTGTGCACGGGCAGCGTAGCCAGACCATCAAGGGGCTGTGACAGAGGCGTCCACGGTTCTCTGTAGCCGCTGCCGCAGGCTGCGATCGACCCGAAGGGGCGCGGCGGTTTCAACATCGCCAAAGGCCTTCGGCCTTATCGCAGTCTGCGGCAGCGGCTACAGGGTGTGCGGTGGGTTTGAGATTTTTCGCCGGCAATCGAGCCCGCGAAGCCGCCGCCTCACTTTTCAGCCGCGCAGCGGCGTCCTCACCACACCCCGATCTGCACCACCTTTTCCGCCTCCGGTTCGCCATAGCGAAAGCGTTGCCCGCGCAGGTCGATCTCTTCGTGGCTGATGGTGGTCCGCCGCTTCAGCCCGCGCAGCCAGTCGAACAGATACCCCAGGTGCTCCTCGCGCACCGCCGCATAGGCCGGGTCGGCGCCGAGGTCGCGCAGTTCCTGGGGGTCGTTGTAGAGGTCGAACAGCTGCGGGCGGAAGCCGTCGTAGGCCAGGTATTTCCAGCGCTCGCTGCGCACCATGGTCATGCGGCAGCGGTCGATGGGCTGGGCCAGGCGTTCGCGGGCCGGGGCCTGGAACGCGTAGTCGTATTCGCTGATGGCGTAGCGGCGCCAGTCGCCCGCCGTGCCGTGCAACAGCGGGATCAGCGAGCGGCCTTCCAGCCGGTGTTCGGCGCCGGGCAGCCCCAGGGCGTCGAGAAAGGTCGGCAGGGCATCGATGGTTTCCACCAGGCGCTCGTCCAGCGTGCCGCGGCTGATATCCGCCGCCGCCCGCGGGTCGCGCACGATCAGTGGCACGCCCACGGCCGGCTCCAGTAAAAACTCCTTTTCCCCCAGCCAGTGATCGCCGAGAAAGTCGCCGTGGTCGCTGGTGAACACGATCAGGGTGTCCTCCCAGCGTCCGCTGCTTTGCAGGAAATCGAACAGGCGGCCGAGCTGATCGTCCACCTGCTTGATCAGGCCCATGTAGGTCGGCACCACGTTTAGGCGCACTTCGTCGCGGGAGAAGTTCTGGCTCTCCTGATGCTGGCGAAAGGCGGCATACACCGGGTGGTCGCTGGCCTCGTCGGCGGCGGCGCGCACCGGGGCGATCACCTGCTCGGCCGTGTACAGCGCGTGGTAGGGCGCCGGCGCGATATAGGGCCAGTGCGGCTTGATATAGGACAGGTGCAGGCACCAGGGCTGCTCGCCCTGCTCTTGGATGAAGTCGAGGGCGCGGTCGGTGGTGTAGACGGTCTCCGAATGCTGCTCGGGGACGCGAGCCGGCAGGTGGGCGTTGCGCATTTTCCAGCCGCTGAGGATTTCACCCTGTTCACCTGCGGCGGCGTTGGCCCAGTCGTGCCAGGGGTTGCGCCCCTGGTAGCCCTGTTCGCGTAGGTAATGGGTGTAGGGCGCCGACTCGCGTTTGTCGTCGAACAGCGGGCTGTCGGGGAAGATCCCGTCATGGCGCAGATAGGGTTCGAAACCGACCTCGTTGAGGGCCTCGGCCTGCTGGCTCTCGGGGTCGATCGCCAGGCGCTGCAGGGCATCGAGATTGGGCGTGGCGTGGGTCTTGCCCACCAGCGCGGTGCGGATGCCGTGGGGGCTGAGGTAGTCGCCGATGGTCAGCTCTTCCAGGGGCAGCGGCACGGCGTTCCACGCCACCTGGTGGCTGCTGACATAACGCCCGGTGTAGGCCGACATCCGCGACGGCCCGCAGATGGTGCCCTGGGTGTAGGCGCGGCTGAAGCGCACGCCGGCGGCGGCCAGGCGGTCGATGTTCGGCGTGTGCAGGTGGGGGTGGCCGTAGCACGACAGGTAATCGCGACGCAGCTGGTCGCACATGATGTACAGCACGTTGCGCACGGGTTGGACGGGGTTGGACATGGCGTTCACCGATCGAAAGACAGGTGAGGGTTTTCGCTGTCGCGGGGCGTTCCGACAAGCGCATTTGGCGCATGCTTTTCATGCACGACCTGCATGGGGCGAAGATGATCCCTGTAGCCGCTGCCGAAGGCTGCGATCGCACCGAAGGGGCGCGGCGATTTCAATATCGCTGAAGGCCTGCGGCCTTATCGCAGCCTGCGGCAGCGGCTACAGGTGCGGTGTTTCAGACCGCGAAATTCTCCAGCGGACACAGATCCTCATCCAGCGCGTCGGTGCGCTTGATCTCCTCGATCATCGCCTCGGCCAGCGGCGACAGCCGATAGCCTGCGCGGCTGACGATGCCGTAGCGGGTGTACAGCTCCTCCAGGTCGTCGGCCAGGCCTTCGATCTTCAGGCACACCAGCTCGCCCCGGGCATTGTGCAGCGCATCGCTGTAGGCGCCGATGATGCCGATCGCATCCGAGCGCATCACCACGCCGAGCAGGCTGTAGCTGTTCTCGCATTCCACATTCGGGACGAAATCCGGCCGGCCGCTGAGATCGACCACGACCTTGCGCAGGTTCGGCGGGCGGATGGTCGCGGCCAGCGGGTAACTCATCAGCTCGGCGGCGGTGACGCTTTCCTGCTCGGCCAGCGGGTGCTCGGCGCGGCAGCAGAAATGCCATTTGCGCGGGCGCAGGCGCTGGGTCAGGTAATCCGGGTTGGCTTCGAACTGCCGGGTGTCGGCGACGAAAAATTCGAACTCTTCGCTGAGCAGGCGTTTGCTCAGGGTTTGCCAGTCATCCACCTGGAACTGCACCCGCGCCTTGGGGTAGCGCCCGATAAAACTGCCGATGGCCCGCGGGATCAAGCCCGCCGCCGGCGCCGGCCCGCAACCGAAGCGCAGCTCGCCGGCCTCCAGGCCGTTGAACTGGCTGATCTCGTTGGCCAGTTGCTGCGCGCCGCTGACCAGCCGCCGCGCATGTTCGAGCAGCACCAGCCCCTGTTTGGTCGGTGCCAGGTCCTTGCGCCCGCGATCCACCAGCTGACAGCCGACGCTGTGCTCCAGGGCCTGGATGCTGCGGCTGAAGGCCGATTGCGACAGGTTCACCGCCAAGGCGGCCGCGACAAAGCTGCGCTGTTCGGCGAGGGCGATGAAGTGACGGAGCTGGCGCAGATCGATATGCATTTTTCACATTGAAAATATCGGGGAAATGCATTGGCTATGCATTAGGTCGACTCTTTATAAAGGCAATCTCTTATTCCGTAAATCTTATTAAAAACATAAATAAATAACTTAAAAGAATATACGGATCAGTCTGTTTTTTTCCCCAGGAGCCGCCCATGAGCCCGTTGAACCTTGTGTCCCCCACTTCGCCCCGACGGCTCAAGCGCCTGCCGCTGGCCCTGCTGCTGGCCGGTAGCGCCGGCTGGTCCCACGGCTATGCCGCGCAAGCCGAAACGCCCGCCGAAGCCCCGGCCAAGGCCGATGCCGCCCGGCCCGCCGCCAGCGGCCAGCTGGAAACCGTGACCGTGACCGCGCGGCGCCGCGAGGAGAGCGCCCAGGACGTGCCGACGCCGATGAGCGTGATCGGTGGCCAGGCCCTGGAGAGCCAGCGGGTCTATCGCATCCAGGATCTGCAGCAGCTGGTGCCGAGCGTCAACGTCGCCTACATGCACGCGCGCCAGTCCAGCGTGTCGATCCGCGGCCTGGGCAACAACCCGGCCAGCGACGGCCTGGAAGGCAGCGTCGGGCTGTACATCGACAACGTCTACCTGGGGCGGCCGGGCATGGCGGTGTTCGACCTGATGGACATCGAGCAGCTGGAAGTGCTGCGCGGTCCCCAGGGCACGCTGTTCGGCAAGAACACCACCGCCGGGGTGATCAACATCAGCACCCGCGCGCCGAGCTTCACCCCCGAGCGCAGCATCGAGACCTCGGTGGGCGAGGACGGCTACTTCCAGACCAAGGGCACTATTTCCGGGCCGCTGAACGACGAGCTGGCCGGGCGTTTCTCGGCCTATCGCACCCGCAGCGACGGCGATATCAAGAACGAACACGACGGCCATGACCTCAACGGCGGCTCGCGGCAGGGCTTCCGTGGCCAGCTGCTGTTCAAGCCCAACGAGAACTTCAACCTGCGCTGGATCGGCGACTACAACGAAGAGGACTCCAGCGCCGGCACCCGGGTGCTGTACAGCACCGGGCCGACCATCAATGGCGTCAACCAGTACCAGTCGCGGGCCGCCGCGGCCGGCGCCACCCTGGTCGACGGCGCGCACCACAAGGTCAACCTGGACAACGATCAGCACGTCACGGTGTTCCAGGGCGGCACCTCCCTGGAGGCCAACTGGACCCTGCCCAGCGACTTCACCCTGACGTCGGTCAGCTCCTACCGCTGGTGGGACTTCACCCCGCGCAACGACGACGGGCTCAACGTGCCGGCCAGCTATAACGCCGGGGTCTCGGTGGAGGATAAACAGTGGTCCCAGGAGTTCCGCCTGGCCTCGCCCACCGGCGGCTTCTTCGATTACGTGCTCGGCGCCTACTACTTCGGCTCCGACCTCGATAACAAGTCCTTCGCCTATTACGGCCCCAAGGCGGACATCTGGAACGGCACGCCCACCGGCGCCCTGAACAACGTCACCAGCATCGGCAACGGGCATATCCGCACCGACAGCTTCGCGCTGTTCGCCCAGGGCACCTGGCACCTCACCGAGTGCCTGGATTTCACCGCCGGCCTGCGCGGCACCTATGAAGAGAAAAGCGCCTGGGTGACCCGCAACGCGCCAGTGGGGGGCGCCGCGGTGACCGGTGCCGCGGCCACCGCGCGGCGCGGGCGGGCCGGGGCCTACGACTCCGGCGACCTCAACCAGTACAGCACCAGCCCCTCGGGCCTGCTCAACCTCAGCTACCGCTTCACCGACGACCTGCTGGGCTACGCCACCCTGTCCCACGGCGAGAAGTCCGGCGGGGTCAACCTCGCAGTCGGCTCGGCGCCCACCGCTGGCGCCGACTCGCTGCTGATCGGCACCGAGCGCGCCAACAACGCCGAACTGGGCTTCAAGAGCACCCTGTGGGACAAGCGCCTACAACTCAACGCCAACCTGTTCTGGACCCAGGTCAACGGCTACCAGACCAACGCCTACGACGCCAACAACCGCGTGCAGTACCTGACCAACGCCGGCTCGGTGCGCTCACGGGGCGTGGAAGTCGAAAGCACGCTGATCCCCATCCGTGGCCTGACCCTCAACCTCAACGGCTCCTACAACGACGTGCGCTACCTGTCCTACAAGGATGCGCCATGCCCGCCTGAAGTCAGCCTGCGCCCGGGCGCCCCGGCCTCCTGCGACCTCAGCGGCCACCAGGTGGTCGGCGCCTCGAAATGGATCGGCAACGCCAACGGCGAATACAAATGGAACCTGGACAACGGCCTCGAACCCTACGTCACCGGCAGCTACGCCTTCCGCTCCAAGGCCGTCGGCACCGTCGAGGATTCCGACTACGGCCAGATCCCCAGCTACGCGGTGGTCAACCTTTCCACCGGCCTGCGTGGCAACTATGAGCAAGGGCAGTGGGACGTGTCGCTGTGGCTGAAAAATGCCTTCGACAAGACCTACTACACCACGCTGTGGTCGGGGGGGAATGGCGGCTACGAAGGTTTGCTCGGCACGCCGCGGACCCTTGGCGTGACCGGCCGCTACGACTTCTGAACACCCTCATTTGCAACCCGCGCTGGGTTCCGCGGCGCGGTTCGACCTGAACAGGAGTTCCACCATGTTGAACCTCAAGCCCGTGTTGCCCCTGCTGCTGTTGTTCAGTGCCGAGGCCTTCGCCGCCCCCAGCGTCTACCCCACCGGCGTGACCCGTTACGACCCGGCCAAGGCCTTCAATCAGTACGTGATCTTCAGTGGCGCGGACAAGAAAACCCACCTGATCGACATGAATGGCAACGAGGTGAAAACCTGGCCCCAGGCCGGCTTTCCTTCGGCGATCATCGACCCGCAGCTGGTGGGCGGCGCACGTGGCCGGGTGCTGTTGCAACTGAGCGAAAAGGACCCCGGCAAACTCGGCTCGGCCGGCAATGGCCTGGGCAACCAGAGCGTCGGCGAGCTGGACTGGGACGGCAAAGTGGTCTGGCAATGGGGCGACCAGGCGCCTGGCGGCGCGGCCCAGCAGCATCATGACCAGCGCCGCCTGAGCAATGGCAACACCCTGGTGCTGGCCAACAAGGTGCATGCGGTGGCGGGCTTCAAGGTGCCGCAAGTCATCGATGACGTGATCTACGAAGTCAGCCCCCAGGGCGAGGTGAAATGGCAGTGGCTGGCCTCCGAACACCTCAAGGAATTCGGCTTTACCCCGGAGCAGTTGAAGCTGGTGCGCACCACCAAGGACCCGGACTACCTGCACATCAACAACCTCAGCGTGGTTGGCCCGAACAAGTGGTTCGACGCCGGCGACAAACGCTTCGCCCCGGACAACCTGCTGTTCGATTCCCGCAACGCCAACTTCATCGCCATCATCGACAAGCAGAGCGGCAAGGTGGTCTGGCGCCTCGGCCCCAACCTGCCGACCCTCAACCCGCGAGCGCCAGCGACCTTGCCGCGCCCGGTGGACCAGTTCGTCGGCCAGCACGACGCCCATATCATTCCCTACGGCCTGCCGGGCGCGGGCAACCTGCTGGTGTTCGACAACCAGGGCACGGCCGGCTACCCCTCGGTGCCATTGGGGCTGATTTCCGGCTCGCGGGTGCTGGAGATCGACCCCGTGACCCAACAGATCGTCTGGCAGTACAGCGCCGCCAGTTCCAGGCAGCCGGGCTGGGCCTTCTACAGCTCGTTCATCAGCAGCGCCCGACGCCTGCCCAACGGCAATACCCTGATCGATGAAGGCATGAACGGCCGCTTCTTCCAGGTCACGGCAAGCGGCGAAAACGTCTGGGAATACGTCAGCCCGTTCCTCGGCAAGGCCCCGGGCAGCGACGCCATCAGCAACTGGGTGTACCGCGCATTGCCGGTGAGCTATGACTGGGTGCCACAAGGCACGCCGCGTTCGGAAACGGCGGTGATTGCGCCGGCGGCGGCTTTGCAACCGACTAATGCCAGCCGTTGATCCGGCTGCCGCGCGGCTCTGGGTTACCTGAAGAGGCTCGCTCGCGATAGCGCCGGTTCAGATGGCGCATCGCGAGGTCTCTGCAGGCTTATTTGCAGCTGTAATTTTCAGGCATGGTGACCGTGTAATTGCGCCGTACGCGGTCGCGGAAATCCAGGTTCTGCAGGCCTTGCTCCACCAGGAAGGCCTCGACCTTGCCGTTCTGGCAATCCTCGTTGTAAGAGGACACCCGCAGCAGATACACCGCACGCCGAGTGGTTTCGTCCCGGGCCGTCGCGGTAAAGGTCGACAGGGTGGTGTAGCCGGTGCGTTCCGAGGTGCCTACCGGACCATAAGACGTATTGGGCGTGCTGGTGCAGACCAGCTTTTCCTTCTTTTTCTTGCCATCCTTGCACACCGTGGAAGTGCTGTTCTGCACCCGGCCGTAGTCGGTGGCGGTGTAGCGGTAAGTGACTTGCTTGCTATGGATATCGAGGCTGACCGTCATCTTGATCGGCGCATGCTTCTTGGGCAGCGACGCCTCGGTAAACACCTCGCGAAACCCCTGGCCCTTCAACGCATTGACCATATCGCGCAGGTAATAACGGGCATTCAGCGAATTCTCGTCATTCCCCGTCGTGGCCGTCACCAGCACCAGCGCCTGCCGATCAAATTGATAGTCCGGATCCGGCGTGCCATTGAGCGCGACATCGAACTTGGTGGCGCAGCCGGTGAGCAGAAGGGAAAACAGGAATAGCGGGTAAAGCATGTATCGAGTCATGAGGGCTTCGTTGTGTTGCGGTGGATGGGATAGGGATTAGACGGATGAGCGCGGGAATAAACAAATGGGGTAGGTGGAGCAGTAGGCCCGACAGGGGGGCGTATTGAGGGACGGCTTGGCTTGTGAGCGGGACTCCCGTCGAGCATGGTCTACGGGCGAAGCATGAGCCGTTTGCAGAGGCAGCTACGGTAGTGTTCCTGTCAGTCTCTGCGACCAGCTTTTGCCTGATCGCATCGCGATTATCGATGCGAGCTTGATGTTTGTTACTGACTAGTCTTCCGCTGAGAATTTTGCTTTCAATATTTTGCATTTTAGCAAAATGCTTTCACGATCTGATATGGCGTTATTGTCGCACCAGTTGCTGATGACGGAGGCTCCGTCAGAAAATGAAAGCACTACGTGCTCGCCCATGAACTCGAATGCTATTCCTTCTTTCAGATATTCGGGGATGTTTTCAAAGTCCTCATCAGTACTGAGATAAATTCCCGACATGTCAATGCCAAAACCCTCCGAAGTTGCGAGCTTGTCTAGCGCTACAGGTAGAAAACTTTGGATGGTCAGGGAAGAAGAGTCTTTGAGGTCGAGTAGGCAGTTGTGGATGATGCTTTCTTGTCTGAGCGTCAGTGTATTCATTTGTTTGTACTACTGGTTGAGCTTTATGTCAGTCGCATTGCGTGACTATGTAGACGCGGTCATCAACGTCTGATGTTCTACTTCCAAAGAAGTATATTTCGTTCTGGTTAAATAAAGTGTAGTTTCTTTTTGTTCTAGGCTTGCTTAAAAAATATCCATTTCTTGTTGTGAAGGGGCGCTATCAACAATCGGAAATGACTGTTCTCCATGTATTTGCAATAAAAAGTCCAAGGCCGCTCCCTTGTATTGGGCCGGTGTCTCATCCCCCATGAGCCACTTGGGCTTATCACCAGCCCAACCGAATACATCGCTGCCTTTACTGTGGCTAAATGCTAAGGGAGTCATTGCGATCCGTATCGGGTAGTCACCTGCATAGGTTTTTTCTTCATTCTTGAAAAGAAAGGCCGCAAAGTATTTTTGGTAATCGCTTAAAAAGTTATCTGGAATGGTTGCCCCCGATAGCGGGACTTTGAGCATCTCAGGAATCGTATGGTCTTCGTTGAAATCCTCAGTCGCGGCAAAAATACTTAGTGTGTGGCCATGTAGTGAATGAGTCTCTGGAAATTGCAGCGTGAAGTAAAAGCTCATCAAACTGCCGTTTGGGCTTTTGGGTATGCTTATCCCTTGGGGGATGGCTGGTTTGCCTCCAATGTATGAAGCGGACTCGGTTTTTGGGGTTTTATTTATGTACATGGATTTAAATTGATTTTCCTGAAGAGTAGGCTTTTACTGGTTTTTTTGAGGGGTGAGCGCCTTTTGATGGTCGAGGGCTCTTACCAAGTTGATGGATCTTCAATGCTCGCTTTGGCTAAATCGCTCTTCCATTTTTCGCTTGCCAGCCTCAAGATCTCTTCGAAAAAAGCTTTTGGGTTTTTCATTTCGTTCCATCCTGAAGGAAGCGACGAATATTCTTCGGGATCATCTTCAAGTAGCTTGTTAAAGTCGAAATTCTTATCAAGTAATGCATTTTCCAAAGATTTCAAAAGAACAAATTTATGTCTATATGAAAGGTTTTCGTGTCTGTTAAGGCAATATTTCTCTATCAGCTCGATACGATCTTTTGGATCTTCCAGATTGTAAGTTTCGAGTTCAGTTCCTAGAGTTTCCTCTCTGTCGTAGATATCAAATCCACCTAAGAAATACGCTGGCGTTGGACAGTAGGGAATACCTGAATCTTTATCTAATAACATCAAAGCCTCATTTAGTCAGGAATGCGTTAAGTAGACGATCCGCTGAGTCGAGTTTCACCTCAGCCCCATTCATGCGGTAATTATAGTGTGGATTGATCTTGTACTTCTTATTTGGTGTGTAGCCTCTATCTGCACTAGACATCTCCATTCGAACGATATCATTACCGACAGGCATAAAAATACCAGCTGTTCACATAGTGGTATTTGCATGTCTCGATCATATTCGGTCTGTCAAAACCGGTCACTGATTTTGCAGCGACTGGAAGATGCTATCTGGGTATATGAGGGGGGAAAAGTTGGCAGAAGTCGACGCGTTCTGTAGGAAAAGTCTCTGCAGAAGCTTGAAGCTTTTCTCTATTTCTTGGTTTGTAATATTTTATTAAGTGGTTGATTTTTTGGTTGCAGCTTTGCTGTAGTTGACAGATGGGGCGCTTGTTTTTGCTACCTCCGTCTTTGTTGTATGAGTGTTACAACTTCGGGGGGATTTAATTAAGTCTCCAGCATTGTACGACGCTACTTTTTATCAGCTGACTGATTAATTCCTCTGATATGTCAATTTCTGGAGGATCTGAGTCATCGTCTATAGAGCTAACTAGCAAATTGAACTCGTTAGATGGTTCTTCGCGCAAATCATCTTCGGGGAGTGGAACCCCTAGAAGTGCATATTTCAGGGTTGGTGTGCTTGCCAGAAAGGCAGGGTATTCGTCATATGTGCCTTCATTATCTTTCTTGAAGGTAACGCCAAGAATATCTCCGAGAACAGTGGCCGTATTTTCCAATGAACCGATAGGGGTTAAACTGATATTTGCGAACTTTCTATAGGTTTCGGTACTCATGCTACCTTCCTGGGTTAATGAAAAATTTGAGAGTCGGCGTTCGCTTGCAACTTTTCAATTTCCTTCTAGTGGATCCATCCCATAGGGTTTGGCATGTACTGGTAGTTTTTCAATCCCCCCGCCAACGTGATCGAGCCTGGAACCAAACTCGTCAAAAACTTGGATTGTAATAGTGCTGCCGGTTGTAATGCAGCCTGGTTTCACTATCGACGTACTGACCCTGGAAGCGCGGCGGCTTGTCGATTTTCTCGACATCCAGAGCTTCCAGAATGTCGTAAGCCCGATACTTTGGCTGACCACATGATCTCGCTACTGTCGACCGTCAGTTCCTGTGCTCGGAGTTCGATCGTGATGTATTGATTATCTTAACTTTAATTTTGGCTTTTAAATAATGGCAAGTACAAGAAGAATTGTTTTTATGGGTTATGACTCGAAGTAAATGTTGTAACCTTTGTCTGAATCGGATTTAGTATGGTTTTTTATCACCTCTATGTCGAAAAGCGTTGCAGGTGTTGATGAGGTTTTGTTTTTCATTTCTTGATTGGCTTTTTCTATTTCGTGGGTAAGGTCCGTGTAGGAGTCAATAAGTATTGCGTCGTTGGTAGAGTACGTTAATTTTATCTTCTTAGAGGTTATGAGGCATAGTTTTATGCTGATGTTTGGGTTGAATAAAAGCCTTCCGCCTAGATCATATATTTTGTCATTGTTTTGGAGTTTTCTTCCCCAACTACTTTGCGTTGTATGCTTGCCGTCTCCGGTTTGTATTGAGAACTCCGATTCCAGTCTGTCTAGCTCTTCAAATTCAATAAGCGCGCTTTTCACCAGGATGAAGCCGTCACTTATAATTCTTTCAGGGATTACTGAAGAAGCTTGATTTGTTAATTGCTCTATTATTGGCTCGTCAATTGTGTTGAGGATGAAGTTTATTATTTTTATTCTTGGCGTCTCGTAGAACTTTTCAGTTAACGCTATATCCATATAGCTTATAAGTCCTCCAGCGTTATCGTAGTCTATAGCGCCAAATGCTTCCTCTATATCAAGTGTTGTTTTCATTTTTAATCTGCTCTCTTAATAACGAATTGGTCAAGCTGCCTGGATTGAATGTCTCGCCCGTCAACAGTTTTAAATCCCTGAGTTGATATTTTCTCATGGGAAACAATTTTCAATCCAAGTGATTCAACTCTTTTGATCGCCTTTTTTAAATAACCATTTGCCTTGGCGCTGCCTGTTAAAGTTATTTGACCATCTTGCGATAGGACTCTCAATATTTCCGAGTTTAACGGGTCGTAGCCATAGGGATTATCAATGTTGATCCGGCTTTGGGATCCGTTTTTGATCCCCGACAAATTGGTTGCATCGCCAGCATGTACACCAGGTACCTTCGGATCAATGTCAAGGTTATAGTAACCCTCTAAAGGATTTGTTCCTGCTCCAATATTTAACGAGCCATTTGCATCTGCTGGCTTATCTAGAAATCCTCCTGCCCCTCCAGCCTTCTCTCCGTCTGATCCAGGACACTCCCCAGTCAACCCCAACGGATCCACCCACCCCGTAGGGTTAGGTACGTACTGGTAGTTGTTCAACCCCCCCGCGAGCTTGATCGGATCCGGCGTCAAAAACCGTCCAGAGCTTGGATTGTAGTAGCGATGGCGGTTGTAGTGCAGTCCGGTTTCCGCATCGAAATACTGCCCCTGGAAACGCAGCGGGTTGTCGATTTCGGAAACGTCCAACGCCGCTAGATTGCCATACGCCCGGTACTTGGCCGACCACATGATTTCGCCGCTATACGCGGTCAGTTCCTGCGGCGTGCCGAGGTGGTCGAGTTGGTAGTAGAACGGCGTGGCCTGGGTAGGACCTTCGCCATCGAGCATGGCCAGCGGGCGGAAGGTGCCGGGTTCGTAGATATAGCTGCGATAGCGATTTTCACCGCTCTCGGCGATCAGCCGTTCTCCCTGCCATAGGAACTCGGTCGTGCGGCCATCGACGGTTTTGGCGATGCGCCGGCCAAAGGCGTCGTATTTGTAAGTAGCAGTGCTCCCTCCCGGCAGGCTGACGCCGATCAGGCGGTGCTGGCAGTCATACTGGTACTCGGTGACCAGCTTCTGGCCCGCGCCGCGGCGTTCGCGGCTGAGGTTGCCGAAGGCGTCGTAGTCGTAATGGCGGTCGCCTTGCATCAGCAGGCGGTTGCCTTTGACGTTGGCCAGGTTGGCCGCTGGCTGATCACCCTGGCCCAGCAGGTTACCGGCCGGGTCGTGGGCAAAGCTCTCAGGTGTTGCACCACGCACATTGATCAGCCGATCCAGCGGGTCATAGTGATAACGCAGGTTGCCCTTGCGGCTGTCGTCGATGCCGGCGAGGTTGCCGTTGGCGTCATAGGCATAGGCGCGGCGGTAGAGGCTCTGGTGCTGGCCGTGCCGTTGCTGGCTGACGCTGTGGGCCTGCAGGCGGCCTTGTTCGTCGTACTGGTACTGGCTGAGCAGCAGGCCCTGTTGGCGTTGCTGTTCGCGGCCGGCGTTGAACTGGTGGCTGGTCAGGCGCGAGCCGTTGAGGTCGATGCTGCTCAGTTGCCCGCCCGGTGCATGGCGGTAGTCGAGCTTGCTGCCGTCGGGCAGGCGGCAATGGCTGAGTTGGCCGAGCTTGTCGTACTCGTAGCGCAGGGTGCCCCAGCCCTGGTGTTCGGTGATCAGGCGGTCTTGCAGGTCGTATTCGTAGGCCAGCGGCCAGTGGCCGTCGTCGACGTTGACCAGGCGCCCGAGGGCGTCGTAGCTGTAGTGAATCTCCTCGCCATCGGCCAGGGTTTTCACCAGCAGGCGGCCAGCGGCGTCGCGCTGGTACTCGGTGACCAGCTCGCTGCCGTCGTCGCCGAATTCGGTTTTCTTCAGCAGGTTGCCGTTGAGGTCGTAGGCGTAGGCGGTGCTGCGGCCGTCGAAGCCGGTTTCCTGCTGGATCAGGCCGTTGGGGTAGTAATCCAGGTGGTACTGCTCGCCGCGTTCGTTTTCGATATCGGTGAGCAGCAGGCGCGCGTTGTCGTAGCGATAGCGCAGCTGGCTGCCGTCCGGATTGATGCGGCGGCTGACCAGGTGCAGGTTGTCGGCGTATTCGTAGCGGGTGATGCGGCCCAGCTCGTCGCGCTCGGCGGTGACTTTGCCGTAGGCGTTGTAGCTGAAGGCGCGGGTCGCGCCGCCGGGCAGGGTGATCTGCGCCAGGCGGTTGGCGGCGTCCCACTGGTACTGGGTGATGGCGCCGCTTTCGTCCTGGCGGGTGATCTGTCGACCGAGGGCGTCGTAGCGGTACTTGCGCTGGCCGCCGTCGGGCAGGCGTTCTTCCAGCAGTTGGCCGAGGCCGTTCCAGCCCAGTTGATGGCGGCTGCCGTCGGGATGGGTGATTTCCAGCAGGCGGCCCTGGCGGTCGTAGCAGTAGTGGGTTTCGTTGCCATCGGGGTCGGTCTGTTGGGTGATGTCGCCTTGATCGTTGCGTTCGTATTTCCACTGCGCGTTGCCGCGTCGAACTTCGATGAGATGACCATCGAAATAATTGTAATAGGTGGATTCGTCCTCTGGAGGAATCACGGCGATCAGGCGCCCGGCCTCACTGTACTCGTATGCGGTGATGGCCCCGAGAGGGTCTTTTTCAGCGATCAGGCGACCTTTTTCATCGTAGGCTTTTTGCGTTTCCGCACCGTCAGGGGTGGTCTGGCTGACCAGCCGCGCATTCTCGTCGTGCACGTAGACCTGTTCGCTGCCATCGGCGTTGATAACGGTGACCGTACCTTCGTCGTCCCACACATAGCGCGCATCGATCTGCGATAGGTTGGACCACTGGCGGATACAACGGGCTGCCTTGCCTTCGTGTTCCCACTCCCAGCGGAAGCTCGCACCACCGGCCAGTTGGCGCTCCTGAATGACATGCTGCTCGTCATAGCGATAGCGTTCGACTTCACCCACCGCATTGGTGGCGCTGATCAGCTGGTTGTGTTCGTTGTACTGGTAGCTGACCAGGGTCTGGACCGTCAGCCAGGGTTCCTGGCGTTCACCCTGTTCGTTGTAGTCGGGACGTCGCTGCTGATAGTCGACTGCGGCGATATGGCGGTCGTCGTAACGCAAAAACAGGCAGCGTCCGGCACCATTGTCGATGCGCTGGATGCGGTCGACCAGGTCGTAGCTGACGTGTAGCTGGTTGTTATAGGCATCGCTGATGGTGATCAGGCGCCCGGCACGAAAGTGATAGAAGCGCGCGCCTTGCCCGGCCTGAGTCAGGATCAGTTCGCCCGGAGCATCGCCCAGGAAAATCGCAGCCTCGGCCAGGCTATTGGTAATGGCCGGACGCTGTTCGGTCGGCATCGGGAAATGAGTCTGGCGGTTTTCATTATCGGTCCACAGCACGCCTTCAGCGTTAATTTGCAAACGATGGGACAGCGAGTGGCTCCAGCCGAAGCCCAGGCGATTGTCGATTTCCACCGCGCTGGTGCGATACAGCCGCGTCCATTCCAGGGGCAGCAGGCCATCGAGTTCACCATCGGTGAGGGTCAGCAGTTCCTCACCGGTCACCATCGAGATGGGGTCGCCTTCGCAGCGAGTGTCTTTTGTGCACCGCGCTGGTTTATCCGCCGGGTTTGTAGACTGCTTGGGGGCGTCACTGACGGGTTCATTTTGCTCGGCGCGGGTGGCGGGCTTTTTCTTGCCACGCGCCTGGATCTGCGCATCGGTTTCCACTGCGCCGCCAGAGGCTTTCGGTTTGCTCTTGGGCGGTGTAGCCGTCGCTGCCGGTTTCGGCGCGGCGATTTCTACAGTGGCCTTGCGACCGGGGCTCAACGCCGCATTGCCATTGAGCAATAACGGTTTGGATGCCTCGGCATGACCGGTTGCGTTTTTCCTGCTGACTCTCATCAGCATGGAGGTGAACTCCTCGATCAGTTTCAGCACTTTGCCGCCACTTTGCGTGGCCTTGAGTGCCTTGGTGCCAACCCGTACGGCCAGACCAATACCTCCGGTGAGCACAATCCCGATCAGGATGTTCAGCAACACTTCGGTGGTCAGCTCGGCCAGCACTTCCATGCAGGTTTGCGGCGGCAGCATCTTCACCCAGGCGATAATCGCCGCCACGTAGATCCACATCAGTGGCTCGTCGCTGGCAATCAGCAGGGCGGTATGGATGGCGCTTTTCGAGGCGTTGTAGATCTTCTTGATTTCTTCCTCGGTGAAGAACTTCTTCAGCTTCTGGTAGTTTTCCCGAGGGTGGGCCACCAGGTTGTAGAGGCTCTTGATATCGCCCCACAAGCCCATGATGGCCTTCAGGAAACCCTTCCAGGCCGACTCTAGCTGCTGTAGCGCCCGGCCGCCGATGGAAGCGTTGTTATGGGCCTTCCACAGCGGCAGGAAGTCGGTACTCCATTCGGTTTGCAGCCAGCCGCTCAGGTCGCCAATCACGCCCTGATAAGAGTTGAACAGCGAGTCGATTTGCGCACGGGTCGGGTTGGGAAAGAAAGTGATCTTGTATTGCTGGTTGGGCTTGAGCCCCGTGACTTCCTTGATGCCGCTGGGGCCGATGGTGACGTTGATGGCGGCGCCGGCTTCGTTCTTGCCGTAGACCATGCCATCGACCACTGGCACCAGGCGCACCGGCGTATTACCGATCGGCACGAAACGCGCGGATTCAAAACTGTGCACCAGCTTGAGCTTGCCGTTGGCCGGGCAATTCGCGTAAAGATCGGCGCGGCTTTTGCTGTCCTTGTCCTGGGTGGCCACTTCGTCGCCGACCTGGAACTGCTGCTCGGCGTCCAGCACGCCGCCGTACCAGGCTTCGGCGTGAGCACGGTAGTCGGCCAGGCATTTCTTGAAGTCGCGGATGATGACTTGAGCATCCGGCTGTTTAGCCGTCAGGTTAACGGCGAATTCCCCCAACAAAATGCTCATGCAACCACCTCATTTTCCAAGTGGGCTTTCAATAGCCCGGTGTAGTTTTCTTCCGTGAGCGGGGTGCGTTTTACGAAACGTGCCACCTTCTGCCGCAAGTTGGATTCAGGGAACGAGAAATACAGCTCGGCGTGGTCTTCCAGCAGCCACTGCATCATGTTGTCGATCACGGTGCTGGGGTCATCCTCGGCGAGCTTCTTGACCAGCGCTTCCGGCACTTCCCACCAGGGAAATGGCTTCGGTGGCTTGACTACGTCTTGGCCGACGTTCAACGCCCGGCCATTGATCAGGTAGCGGTCGAATATCGGCAGGACTTGGGGAGCGTCTTCGCCCAACCCCTCCAAAATCGGATAAATATGCCGCCCATCCCAAAACCTAAAAAACACCTCGGCACCGCCCGGCATCTTCACCTGGGTCAGGCTGCGCAGGTGTTCGAACACCACTGCCGGTTCGCAGCGGGAGACGGCGAGCCAGCCCCAGTCGTCGGCGTCGGTGGTGGCGATCCAGTCGAGGAAGGGGGAGGTCGGTTTGAGTTCCGCGAGGTAGGGCATCACCGGCTGCCAGTCGGCGTAGGGCGTGCCGCTCCAGAGGGCGGTCAGGCCGCTGGCGCCCTGGGTCTGGTAGAAGTCCTTGAGCGGGTTGGCGTCGCTGGCGTTGCTGATCACCAGGTACAGGCGCTCGTCGGGTTGCAGGGGCTGGCTAGCGAGCCAGGCCTGGGGTGTCAGGCGATCAGATGGCACAGGCACCGTCCTTGCACTTTTCGCACTCTTCGCAGAAAGGCGCGTTGCGCTTGAGGGTGTTGATTTGCGCCGGGGTCAGCAGGGCGCCGGCCTTGTCGGCGTCGGCCTGCTTCAGCACGCCGGGCATCAGTGGCGCGGCACCGGAGCCGCTGCCCGGGCCGCCGCCGGAGTTGACCTTGACCTGCGGGCCGCTGATGGTCACGCCGCCGGCGTCGAGCTTGATAAAGCTGCCGCCGCCCTTGAGGGTCAGCTCGCTGCCGGCTTCCATGACGACCTTCACCCCGGCATTGAGGTGGATCTCCTGGCCGGCTTCGATGAACTGCCCGGTGCCGATCTTGATGTGCTGGTTGGCGCCGACGGTGAGGTGGTCGCTGGCGCGCGCTTCGACCTTGCGGTCGGCGTGCACGGTGTGGTGTTCCTCGGCCTTGAATTCGCTGTAGCTGTTGGCCTCGACCGTGTCGTGGCGTTCGTTGCCGACGCGGATCTTCTGGTCGTGCTCGACGTTCTCGTCCCAGTCGCGCTGGGCATGCAGGAAGATCTGTTCCTGGCCCTTCTTGTCCTCGATGCGCAGCTCGTTGTAGCCGCCGCCACCCGGGGAGCTGAGGGTCTTGAAGGTGCTGCGGGTCTTGTTCGCCGGCAGGTCGTAGGGGACGACGTTTTCCTTGTGGTACAGGCAGCCGCTGATCAGCGGCTGGTCGGGGTCGCCCTCGAGGAAGGTCACCAGCACTTCCATGCCGATGCGCGGGATGGCGATGCCGCCGTACTGGGCGCCGGCCCAGGCCGAGGACACGCGCAGCCAGCAGCTGGTCTTGTCGTCCGACTGGCCTTCGCGGTCCCAGTGGAACTGCACCTTGACCCGGCCGTACGAGTCGCAGTGGATTTCTTCGCCCTTGGGCCCGGTGACCACCGCGCTCTGGCTGCCGAGAATGCGCGGCTTGGGGTGCAACAGCGGCGGCCGGTTGGGCACGTCCCAGGGAGTGGCCTGGAAGCGGTTGCGGTAACCCTGGTGGAAGTCGTCCTTGTTGTGGGTGGTGTCGCTGGTCACCGACTCTTCCAGGACCTGCGGCTGCTTGCCTTCGTGGACGATCTCGGTGAGCAGCCACAGGTCGTTCCATTGCGCTTTCGGGTGTTCGCTCAGGGCCAGGAAGTGGCCGCTGACCAGCAGCGGCTGATCGCTCTTGCCCTCGCCCAGGCGGTAGTCGCTGCGGTGGCGTTCCAGGGCGCGCTTGGCCAGGTGCTTGCCGCGTTCGCGATCGACGAAGCGCCCTGGGTAGTCGTAATCCTCGAGGTCCGGTTTGAGCTCGCTCTTGGCGTCGCTCTCCAGGGTCAGGCGCGGTTTCTCGAAGTCGTAGTCGCGGCGCGTGGTGCGGCTGGTGCGGGCTTCCAGGCGCAGGTCGAAACGCTTGATCACCGGGTCGTTGGCGACCATGCCGGAGTCTTGCTGGTAGGCCACCGGCGCCAGTTTCGGGAACACCGTCTGGTCATCGCCGAAGACGATGGTGTGGCTGTCGGCGCTGTGCTGGAAGTGGTAGTGGATACCTTCTTCCTCGCACAGGCGCTGGATGAAATGCAGGTCCGATTCGTCGTACTGCACGCAGTAGATGCGCTCGGGATAGATCGAACCCAGCTGGAACTGGTAGGCGTTGCTTTGGATGCCGTGTTCTTCGAGGACCTGGCCGATGATTTTCGGCACCGTGAGGTTCTGGAAGATGCGTTGGTTGATGCGGTGCGCGAGGTAGGCCAGGTGCGGGCGGATGGTCACCGAGTAGCGGGTCAGGCGCTTGCCGGAATCGCCCTGGGCGACGCGGTAGATCTGCCCGTGGATGCCGGTGCCGTTCTGCGCCAACTGCAGGAAGGCCGGTTTGTGCAGCAGGCTTTCCAGGTCCAGGGCGGCCTGGGCGCTGACCAGCTCGACCTCGAAGGCGAAGGGCTGGCTGATGGCTTCCCGTCCGGTGAAGGACAATACCTGGAGGTCGTTCTCCAAACCTTCGACGGTCAGGCTGAAGTGGGTCTGATTGGCCGGCGCGAACATCCCTTGTTCCTCGTGCAGTACTGCCGCGTGGGTCGACCCCGGGGCCGGGCGCCGACGAACGCAAGAAATCCCTTATGGCGTAAACAACATCGACCAGCAGAGCTGGCCGATGTTGGTGTAACGGTCGGCCGGACTTAGCCCGCGACCGGGGAACGCCAGTCGTCGGAACCGGAAGTACCGGAGACTTCGTGGGTCCAGGTGATTTTGCGGTAGGTGAAGTGCACGTCTTCCAGGTGGGTGAAGTGCGAGTTCGATGGGTCCTGGCAGTTGTGCATGTAGTCTTTGATGTCGACGATGATCGCGTCTTCCAGGGTGGTGGTGTAGTAGTGCTCCTGGGTGCCGGCAGCGGAGGTGCGGTACCACTGGATTTCGATCTTGGTTAGACGCTCACCGGAGGTCAGGGCAGCCAGCAGCAGTGGCGAAGCCTTGTCGAAAACCTTGGTGATGACCACAGGTTTGTGCACGCGCTGGCCGGTTGGCTGGCCGGACTGCGGGTCACGCGGGATGATCACTTCGTGCTGGAAACCCTGAACCATGACCTGGTCTTCGTGGCCTTCCTGGTAGGTGTTGCCAACGGAGTCAGCGGTGAAGGCACCGGCGGTGATCAGGCCTTGTTTGGTGCCGGTGATGGACATATACGCTGGTGTAGCCATGGATGCTCTCCTTGCTAAAAAATAAAGGTGCCCGGTGGGACGGATCGCCCGGTTGGGTGCCAAGTTGATATCAAGGAGCATGCCAGGAGTTGAAAGTACCTTATGGAACAAGGGCTTCCGGCGTTTTCTGGCATCGCTGACGGTATTTCCAGCTCGAAAGCGCTTGAAAGTGCGCAACTTCTTGCGCAGTGCTGTGCAAGAAGTTGCGCACTTGGCTGAAGGTCCCGGTTTATCGAGCCTTTGGATAACTGTTCACAGAGTTATCCACAGAGGGGTGCGCAAGAAGTTGCGCATAGTGGCCATGGGCCTTGATCTTTAAGGCGTCACGGACGCCGGCTGCGCTGCCGTGGTCGCCATCTGTGGCTCCCGGTAGCTGGACGGGCTGAATACCCGGGTCAGCACCAGCATGGCCAGCACGCTCAGGACCAGTACCCACCAGGCGCTGATGAAGCTGCCGGTGAGTTCCCGCCCCCCCCCCCCACACATTCGTAAATGAGCATGGTTGAATGCTTCTTTTGCGATATAACGGTGTATCTGCGTGAGGGGGCTTCAGTTCTGTTCGCTAATTGGGGAGCTTGATTACCACGTTCCTGACGCTGCGAAATGCGCAGTTGGCTCGCTATGTCTGGAATGCAAATGGAGAAAGCATTTTGCACAAAGTACAGCAAACCCGTGAGGCGATGGCCTCACAGGGTGGCAGGTCAAATCATTTCTAAAGCAGCACACTAGCAATGCGGTTTATCGTATTTTTGAGCTGCTGCCACTATTGAAATCGCGGTTTGAACAAAGTCTGGAGAATATTGGCCTGTTTCAGGCTGTCTCTATACTTATCCGAACCGCAAATCGCCGCTATGGTATTAAATATCTGGAATTGTTCACACATTCATTGAATGTCTCAAGAGGTTCTGGGAGAGCGCTTATGTTAAAAACAGGTTCAGTTACCTCTTTGATGTTGGCTAGGAAGGCGTTGTATTCCTCCAGTCTCTCATGACGCTCCTGCTGACTAACTGTTTTTTTGTTGTCTTCAAGATCCGTCCTAAGTTTCTGGAGTTTTTCTGTGATCGTATCAAGTACGGGTGTTGCCTTCTGGATGGCGTCATGTATCTCAGTGATGAGTAGGCGTGACTCGTCCGATATAGAGCCCCAAGGGGCAGGAAGTTTGGTAAGTGTGACTTTAGTTTCTAAGGCCGGATTGATTTGTCTGGCCTCACTGTCGTGGGGAAGTTTTAGGAGTGAGCTCATGTTTAGAAGAGGATTTTTGTCTGTCATCTCTTCAACTTTGGCCTTGAGCTCCCTGAGGTCCGCTATTTTTTCAAGATGTCTTTGGATGTCAGCTTCTTTTGTTTCGCTGCGTTCGGAGGTATGGCTTAGCTTATGAGTATCAACCATAAAATCCTGGATTTTTACTGAGATCTTGTCAAACTCAGATGTTATATCCAGAATGGTGAAATGCATCTCAGCCATGAATATGTGCGAGTCATGCGTCATAGCACGTTGAGAGGCAGGCTTAGTGGGAGCGATGGATGGTAGTGTACTTGGTTGAGAGTTATATGGTGAGCTGATTGCTCCGATAGTAGGCATAATCTATAGTCCTTATAGAGGATTCACAAAATATCATTTTGTATGTTTGAGGATTTGCTGGCTATAAAATTCCGCTCAAATTTGTTTTTTATGGTGTGAATGTGCCTGCTGGTTAAGTGAAACATTCTATCGTGGTAAGCTTTCTAGCTTAGGATATGCGCTCGGGTTATCTTCTGTGGGTGTTTTCGATACACAGGACCTGTCCTTATTTTGTCAGTCGACTTTCCCTCCATGCTGCATAAAGAGGTTGCTCCATAAGTGCTGCTTGTCATTGCGGTAGCGGCTCGATCTAGTTAGTCGAGCCGTTTATTCGGTTTTTATTTCTTAAACTTTCTCGCTTTTTTATTAGTTGCCTCTGCTTATACGGCATCTCCTCTGCCAGTTCTTTCCTTGTCCTGCTTCGATGGACTAACCGTTTTTTTTCAGACTGTTTCAATGCCTTTAGCGAATATTTCTAATACTTGATAGGCATGGAGTCAGGGGCGTTTGTCTGCAGGCCTTGATCGGTGGGGTTTTGCGCGAAAACACGACTCTATATATTTGTTTTAGGTCTATGTATAGCTTCAAAGATTACTTTCGGAGATAAGTGTCTGGCGCCAATCATTCAGCCCTCGACGCTGCTCCGGGGGAGTTCGCAGGTGTGGGTCGGGTTATTCGCAAAAGACTGTAGGGAGTTAATCAATGGGCAATGTCCAGACCGCCGCCAGTGCACATGAGGTGCTGTGGCGTCAGGCTCCGAGCGGCGATCTGGTCGATCTCGGCCGGCCGCATCGTTTGCCGTTGGGCCAATTGCGTTTGCAGAAGGCTCCCAAGGCCGGGCTGCGGCGGCGCGAGGCGATTGCGCTCGGGGTGATCGCCCTGCTGTTGCACGGTGCGGTGATCTACTGGATCAACCAGCAGCCGACGCCGGTATTGCCGATCGTGCCGCCGGAAATTCCGCCGATGACCATCGAGTTTTCCCGGCCCGCGCCGCCGGTGGTCGAACCGCCGCCACCGCAGCCGGTACAACCGGTGGTGGAGCCACCGCCGCCAGTGGAAGACGAACTGGCGGTCAAGCCGCCACCGCCCAAACCGGTGCCTAAACCCAAACTGCAGCCCAAACCAAAACCGGTGGCCAAGCCTGAGCCCAAGCCGGCGCCGAAACCGGTCCAGCAACAGCCCGCGCCGCCACAACCGGCCGCGCCTGTCGCCGCGTCGGCTCCGCCCGCGCCACCGGCCCCGGCGCCCGTGACCCCGGCTTCGGCGAATGCCGCGTACTTGAAGAACCCGGCGCCGGAATATCCGTCGCTGGCCCAGCGTCGCGGTTGGGAAGGCACGGTGCTGCTGCGGGTGCACGTACTGGCCAGCGGCAAGCCCGGCGAGATCCAGATTCAGAAAAGCAGCGGTCGCCAGCAACTCGACGACGCGGCGTTATCGGCCGTCAAGCGCTGGAGCTTCGTGCCGGCCAAGCAGGGTGATGTCGCCCAGGACGGCTGGGTCAGCGTACCCATCGATTTCAAGATTCATTGAGCCTGCGCCAGGCGCTATCGCGAGCACGCTCGCTCTTACAAGGGTTATACAGAGGGACACATCATGAGTTTATTGGCATCTCCACTCGAATCCATCGAAAGCGCGGTGATCTGGCTGCTGGTGGTCTTTTCCGTGGCCACCTGGGGCCTGGCCCTGCTCAAGGGCGCGCAGTTCGCCCGCCTCAAGGCCCAGGATCGCAAGTTCCACAAACAGTTCTGGGCCGCCTCCAGCCTCGACTCGGCGGCCGAGCTCAGCGAAACCCAGCCCGGCGCCGCCGCTCGCGTGGCCCAGGCCGGCTACGCGGCGATCCAGGTCGGCGACACCGCGCACGCGGCGGACCTGAGCCAGGCGATCAATCATCAGGACCGCCTGGAGCGCGCCCTGCGCCAGCAGATCGTCCGTGAGCGGCGTTCGCTGGAAACCGGCCTGGCGGTGGTCGCCAGTATCGGCAGCACCTCGCCCTTCATCGGTCTGTTCGGCACCGTGTGGGGGATCATGGAAGCCCTGAAAGGCATCAGCGCGGCGGGCTCGGCGAGCCTGGAAACCGTGGCCGGGCCGATCGGCGCGGCGCTGGTCGCCACCGGTGTGGGGATCGCCGTCGCGGTGCCGGCGGTGCTGGTTTACAACTATTTCCTGCGGCGCCTGAAGCTGACCGCCGCCGACCTCGACGACTTTGCCCATGACTTCTACAGCCTGGCGCAGAAGAGTTCGTTCCGCGTGCTGATCCACCCGACCGCGCACAAGGCCGCGGCCCAGGGCAGCGCGCAGAAAGTGAAGGAGGCGTCCTGACATGGCCTTCTCGACCCAGGACAGCGATGAGGTACTGAGCGAGATCAACGTCACGCCGCTGGTGGACGTGATGCTGGTACTGCTGGTGGTGTTCATCGTCACCGCGCCACTGTTGACCAACGCGATTCCGATCAACCTGCCCAAGACCGAGGCTGTGGCCCCGGTGGAGCAGAAGGACCCGCTGGTGGTGAGCATCGACGGCGCCGGCAAACTCTTTATCAACAAGGACGAGATCCAGCCGGACCTTTTGGAAACCAATCTTCAGGCGGCCAAGGCCAAGGACCCGGAAGTGCGCGTGCAGCTGCAGGCGGACGACGGCGTCAACTACGGCGAAGTGGCCCGTGCCATGGCCTCCATCGAGCGTGCCGGTATCACCAAGCTGTCGGTGATCACCGCCCGCTGACCCAGTGTTGTAAGCCACGACTTTTCAGGCCGTCTCCTTGGCAGGGTGCGGCCTTTTTTTTGCCTGCGATTTGGCTCGGGGCGCTGGCCTGGACCGACGCCATCGCGAGCAAGCTCGCGCCTACAGGTTCGTGGCGCCCGCCGGCTTTTGTAGGAGCAGCCGGTCGACGCTCGATTGCTCGCGATGCAGGCACTGCGGTTTGCCGGCCTGAACGCCAGCGTTCGTACAGGATAGGTACAGGCGGTGTTTGATATTCTTTATGGATCTTAATAAATAGCTTCTTATTCCTTAACGAATATAACTCTCGTCCCTATACTCGATCGGGAACAGACACGCAGGAGAGCTCCCCATGCGCAACGAATCAATTCGCTACCTGATTGTGCCGGGCTGGCAAGGATCGCCAGAAGATCATTGGCAAAGCCACTGGCAGAACAGCCTGCCGAACAGTGCGCGGGTGGAGCAGGCCGACTGGCTGACGCCGCGGCGCGAAGACTGGGTCGCGGCGCTGGCCGAGGCGATTGCCGCCGACAGCACCCCGGTGATCCTGATCGCCCACAGCCTGGGCTGCATCACCGTCGCGCACTGGGCCGCCCATGCGCCGGCCAGCGCCTTGCGCCAGGTGCGTGGTGCGTTGCTGGTGGCGCCGGCGGATGTCGAGCGTCCGGCCTGTGCGCCGGCGCTGCGCAATTTCGCGCCGATCCCCAGCGACCTGTTGCCGTTCCCGAGCCAGATAGTCAGCTCCGACAACGACAGCGCTATCAGTGCGCCACGTGCCCTGGAGCTGGCCCGCAACTGGGGCGCCGAGGCGGGGATCCTGTCCGGTGCCGGACATATCAACGTCAAGTCCGGGCACCAGCGCTGGGAGCAGGGTTTCGCGTATCTCTATCGCCTGCAAAACCGCATGGAACAGCATTCCCTGCGCCGCGCCTGATTTTTTCTTTTTGTTAAACGCCCCCGCCCGCCAGCGGATTTGGGCGGGAGTCTGCCATGAGTCTGCATGAGTCTTTCGGCCAGCCGCTGCTGACCTTTCCCGATGCTGAAAAAAGCCCGCTGAGCATCCGCGCCAAGGCGCTGGTGTTCGTCGATCCCCGTTCGCGGCAGTTGCGCCAGGAGCTGGAACAGCTGGCACCGCGGGCGATCTCGGTGTTGATCCGCGGTGAAACCGGTAGCGGCAAGGAGCTGCTGGCCCGGCACATCCACCGCGCCAGCGACCGCAGCGGCCTGTTCGTGTCGGTCAACTGCGGGGCCATCAGCCCTACCTACGCCGACGCCGAACTGTTCGGCTACGCCGCCGGCACCTTCAGCGGTTCGGCCAGCAGCCGCGCCGGCTGGTTCGGCTCGGCCAACGGCGGCACCCTGTACCTGGACGAGATCGGCGACTTGCCGTTGCCGATCCAGATCAAGCTGCTGTCGGCCCTGGAAAACCATGAGGTGACCCGGGTCGGCGCCCATCAGCCGAGCCCGGTGGACGTGCGCCTGGTGGCGGCCACCAGCATCGACCTGGCCCAGGCGGTGGCGGCGGGCAAGTTCCATGAGCGGCTGTATCACTACCTCGGCGAGGGCCATCTGGAACTGCCGGCGCTGCGCGAGCGGGTCGGCGACATCCTGTCGTTGGCCGAATACTTCCTCGGCATCTACAGCCAGCGCCTGGACCTGCCGGTGCCGCTGATCAGCGAAGCCGCCCAGCAGGTGCTGGAGCAGCACAGCTGGCCGGGCAATACCCGCGAGCTGGAGAACGTCATTCACTTTGCCCTGCTGGTCAGCAGTGGCGAGGAGATCCTGCCGGAGCACCTGAACCTGCCGCCGCAGCTGTCGCGGCTGGAGCTGGTGGATCAACAGTTGAAGGGCCTGATCGCGGACGGTTCCGCCGCCGAGTTGCAGGCGCTGAAACACCTGCTCAAGCAACACGGCGTGATCTGAAGCCCCCCATTCCTGATCCATGCTGCGGACGGTTTTCTGTAGGGGCATGCACAGCGCCTCAGATGCGGGCTAGAGCGGCCCGATTGTGTATGAACAAAATGGAATATCAACGTGAATAAAAGATATTGTTAAGGCATAAAAAATCCCGGTATTGTCCGCTCCACGCCAGAGATAGCACTTCGCTGGCACCTTCATTACAAAAGCCGTCGTCACTGACGACTCATAAGGACACTGCATGAAAAAGGTTCTGTTGTTCACCGCACTGGCGGCTGCCCTGACTGCCGGTCTGGCCCAGGCTGGCGAGAAACTGGTGGTGGCGGCCACGCCGGTGCCGCACGCCGAGATCCTCGAGCTGATCAAGCCGACCCTGGCCAAGGAAGGCGTGGACCTGGAAATCAAAGTCTTCACCGACTACGTGCAGCCGAACGTGCAGGTCGATCAGAAGCGTCTGGACGCCAACTACTTCCAGACCCTGCCGTACCTCAAGAGCTTCAACGAAGGCAAAGGCACTAACCTGGTGACCGTGGTTGGCGTGCACGTCGAACCGTTCGGCGGCTACTCGAAGAAAGTCAAAACCCTGGCCGAGCTGAAAGACGGCGCGACCATCGCCATTCCGAACGAAGGCAGCAACAGCGGCCGGGCCCTGATCCTGCTGCAGAAGGCCGGCCTGATCGAGCTCAAGGACCCGAAAAACGCCCTGGCGACCCCGAAAGACATCGCCAAGAACCCGCACAACTTCAAGTTCAAGGAACTGGAGTCGGCCCTGCTGCCGCGCGTGCTGGACCAGGTCGACCTGGACATGATCAACACCAACTACGCCCTGGAAGCCGGCCTGAACCCGGCCAAGGATGCGCTGGTGATCGAGGGCGCCGATTCGCCTTACGTGAACTTCCTGGTGGCCCGCCCGGACAACAAGGACAGCGCCGCCATCCAGAAACTGGCCAAGGCCCTGACCAGCCCGCAAGTGAAAGAATTCATCGCGAAGAAATATAGCGGCGCGGTATTGCCTGCCTTCTGATGGACTACGCTTAAGTCGTACAAACCCCTTCAAGGTTTAAACGCCGATGGCTTCTACAGCGTCGGCGTTTTTTATTGCCCGCAGTACGCCTCCCCGCAAGAACGAATTCCCCCTTGCTTCTGTAGGAGCGAAGCATGCTCGCGACCAGGCGCTGCGGCGTATCAGTAAGGACGCAAGCGCGGGCAATCGACGATGCAGGGATTTTGCTCAGGAAGGCTTCATGGCCCGGCACAGGGCCTTCAGCCATTTGACGATGTCCTGCGGATCGAGAGGTTGCGGGGTATTGAGGTCGGTCATTGTTCTTATCGTCCATGTACATGTCTGGCCCGTTGAAGTCGGGGGCCGCTTGTCCGTTCCTTGGAATCAGAAAGATCCCTTACGGCGTCAGAAAAGTAGCCGGCTCAGGCGCGCATGGCAAACCCCCGCAGGTTAGTTTTTTGAGTGATATCAATATGCTTTAACGGTATTTAAATTATTGTTTTTATAGCTTTAAAGTCGATGCCTGCCGGGTGGTTACCCACCGCCCAATGGACTGCACCACCGCCGCTGTACCCCAGCGGCGTCCAGGATTGCCATGACCCTCGACTACGCTTTTATCCTCAGTACGCTGCCGGCCTTCCTCAAGGCCGTGGGCGTGACCTTGCAGGTCGGCCTGATCGCCATTGCCACCTCCCTGCTGGTGGCCCTGATCAACGCCACCATCCTGGTGTTCCGCACCCCCTACCTGCAGCGCCTGATCGGGCTGTACGTGGAGCTGGCGCGCAACACCCCGCTGCTGATCCAGCTGTTCTTCGTCTACTTCGCCCTGCCGGCGCTGGGGCTGAAGATTTCCGGGTTCGCCGCGGCGATCATCACCATGACCTTTCTCGGCGGCGCCTACCTCACCGAGGTGCTGCGCGCCGGCGTCGAAGCGGTGCCGACGGCCCAGCTGGAGTCGGGGCGCTCCATCGGCCTGTCGCACTGGCAGCTGCTGCGCTACGTGATCCTGCCGCAGGCCGGGATCCTCAGCCTGCCGTCGCTGTTCGCCAATTTCATTTTCCTGCTCAAGGAAACCACCGTGGTCTCGGCGGTGGCGGTGCCGGAGATTCTCTACACCACCAAGAGCTACATCGCCCTCTACTACAAGACCTACGAAATGCTCGCCGTGCTCACGCTGATCTGCGTGCTGCTGTTCTTGCCGCTGTCGCTGTTGCTCAGCCGTCTGGAAAGGAGGCTGCAACATGGCCAGTTCGGGTCTTGAACTGCTCTGGGTGTCCTTGCCGCAACTGGGCAAGGGCGCCGCGCAGACGTTATCGATCTCCCTGCTGAGCATCGCCTTCAGCACCGTTGGCGGCGTGCTCTATGGCGTGCTGCGGACCCTCGAGCGCAAATGGTTGAACGCCGTGCTGCGCATCTACCTGGAGCTGTTCCGGGCGATCCCGGTGCTGGTCTGGCTGTACCTGCTGTTCTTCGGTTTCCCGATCTTCTTCGGCATCAGCATCCCGAGCTTCACCTGCGCGGTGCTGGTGCTGTCGCTGTGGGGCGCCAGCGAAGTCGGCGAGGTGGTGCGCGGCGCCCTGCATTCGCTGCCCCGTGGTCAGCGCGAAGCGGGGCTGTCGATCGGCCTGTCCGACCCGCAGCTGTATGGCTACGTGCTGCTGCCCCAGGCGCTGAAACGCATGACGCCGCCGACCATTAACGTCTACACGCGGATCATCAAGACCAGCTCGCTGGCGGTGCTGATCGGCGTGGTGGACGTGATCAAGGTCGGCCAGCAGATCATCGAGCGCACCTACGAGTCGGTGCTGATCTACGGCGCCCTGTTCCTGTTTTTCTTCTTTATCTGCTACCCGCTGTCGGCCGCCTCGCGCGTGCTGGAGCGGCGCTGGACGCAAGCATGAGCGCACTGATCGAGTTCCAGGGTTTCAACAAGTTTTTCGGCGAGCAGCAGGTGCTCAAGGACATCGACCTCAAGGTCGCCCAGGGCGAAGTGGTGGTGATTCTCGGCCCCAGCGGCTGCGGCAAGTCCACCTTGCTGCGCTGCCTCAACGGCCTGGAAAAAGCCCACGGCGGCCACCTGAGATTCGCCGGCCAAGAGCTGCTGGACCCGGCCACCGACTGGCGCCAGGTGCGCCAGGACATTGGCATGGTGTTCCAGAGCTACCACCTGTTCCCGCACATGAGCGTGCTCGACAACATCCTGCTCGGCCCGCTCAAGGTGCAGAAACGCGACCGCCGCGAAGCCCGCGCCCAGGCCGAGGCGCTGTTGGAGCGGGTAGGCCTTTCGGACAAGCGCGATGCCTTCCCGCGCCAGCTCTCCGGCGGCCAGCAGCAACGCATCGCCATCGTCCGTTCGTTGTGCATGAACCCGCAGGTGATGCTGTTCGACGAGGTCACCGCGGCGCTGGACCCGGAGATGGTCAAGGAGGTGCTGCAAGTGATCCAGGGCCTGGCCCGGGACGGCATGACCCTGTTGATTGTCACCCACGAAATGGCCTTCGCTCGCGCGGTGGCCGACCGCATCGTGTTCATGGATGCCGGGCGCATCCTCGAACAGCACCCTCCCGAGATCTTCTTTACGAACCCGCGGAGCGCACGAGCGCAGCAGTTCCTGGAGAAATTCTCCTTCGTTGAAACACTGCCAAAAAAGATCCCTGCAAAGGAACTGGAGCTCTTATGAAAACTGCCAAGTCTTCGCTACTGCTACTCCCGCTGTTCGGCCTCGCCCTGCTGGCCGGCTGCGATAAATCCGCCGAAGCGCCCAAGCCCGCGGCCAGCACCAGCGCTGCCCCGGCGGCCGGCTACCTGGACAAGATCAAGGCCCGCGACAAGCTGATCGTCGGCGTGTTCACCGACAAGCCGCCGTTCGGTTTCGTCGATGAGACCGGCCGCTACGTGGGCTTCGATACCGATATCGGGCGGCAATTCGCCAAGGACCTGCTGGGCGACGAGAACAAGGTGGAGTTCGTCGCGGTGGAACCGGCCAGCCGTATTCCGTTCCTGCAGAGCGACAAGGTCGACCTGATCCTGGCCAACATGACCGTCACCCCGGAGCGCAAGGAAGCGGTGGAGTTCACCAACCCCAACCTCAAGGTTGCGGTGCAGGCCCTGGTGCCTGATGACAGCGAAGTGAAGAGCCTGAATGACCTGGCGACCCGTACCACCATCGTCACCACCGGCACCACCGCCGATATCTGGCTGACCAAGAACCACCCGGACTGGAAACTGCTCAAGTTCGAGAAGAACTCCGAGTCCCTGCAAGCCCTGGCCAACGGCCGCGGCGATGCCTATGCCCAGGACAACCTGATCCTGTTCAGCTGGTCCAAGCAGAACCCGGGTTACCGCGTACTGCCGCAGCCCCTGGGGGAGCAGGCGCCGATCGCGCCGGCGGTGAAGAAGGGCAATATCGAACTGCGTGACTGGGTCAACGCCGAGCTGGCCAAGCTGGGCGAGGACAAGTACCTGCTCAAGCTCTACGACCAGTACGTGCGCAAGGAACTGAGCGACGACACCAAGCCTGAAAGCGTGATTGTCGAAGGCGGCAAGTGGCAGGGGTGACAGTCTGTGCCTGAGCCCCTGTAGCCGCTGCCGCAGGCTGCGATAGGTCCGAAGGACCTCGGCGACCTTGAAACCGCTGCGACCGTTCTCCGAACGCGGCCCGGGTCGATCGCAGCCTGCGGCAACGGCTACAGGGATTGCATGCGACCATGCCGGTAAGCATTGCTCCCCGTAGGAGCAGGGGCGACGCCTGGTTCTTGCCCGCGATGTTTTTGAGGCCGCTCAATCCGGCCAATACCACGCCGGTTCGTCGAGCATCCCCTGGCCGACGATTTCGGTCTGGCCAAAATTTTTCTCCAGCACGATGCAGTTGCACTCCGGGTGTTGCTGCAACGCCGCGATCAACCGGCTGGCATGGGACACCACCCACACCTGGCACTGCTGCGAGGCGCGAATGATCAGGCGCGCCAAGGCCGGCAGCAGGTCCGGGTGCAGGCTGGTTTCCGGTTCGTTGAGCACCATCAGCGTCGGTGGCCGTGGCGTCAGCAGGGCGGCGACCAGCAGCAGGTAGCGCAGGGTGCCGTCCGACAACTCCGCCGCCGACAGTGGCCGCAGCAGACCGTCCTGATAGAACTGCACGCCGAACAGCCCGCCCGGCACGGCATCAATCTCCAGCCGCGAACCCGGAAAGGCGTCGCTGATGGTTTCGCGCAGCGCCTGCTGATCGCCGACCTCGATGATGGTCTGCAACGCCGCCGCCAGGTCGCGGCCGTCGTGGTGCAGCACCGGCGTGCGCGTGCCCAGCTGTGGCCGGCGCGCGGGGGCCTGGCTGTCGGTACGGAAGTGATCGTAAAAACGCCAGCCGCGAATCTGCTCGCGCAAATGCAGAACCTCGGGCGATGAACGCAGGTTGCCGACCTGGTCGAACAGGCTGTCGCCGCTGGAGGTGTGCTGCGCCAGGACTTCCCACTGCCGCCCCTGGCGTGCCCGCACCATCGGCCCCTGGCGATCCACCAGCACGCTGGCCGGGCGATACACCGGCCCGCTCCAGATGCTCTCGCGCTTGATCCGCGGGTCGAGGGTGAAGCGCGACGGAATCGGTGTGCTGTGCCCGGGCAGCATGAAATGGCCGCTCGAGTCCGGCAGCCCCAGGCCGATCGAGTAACCGAAGTCCTCGCCGGCAAAGCCCAGTTGCAGGCGCTTGACGGTTTTGCGTGGCCCGCCCTGGATCGCCACCTCGCCACGGCTCATGCGCCGGCTGATCTGTTCCGGCCCGGCCCAGAAGGTCGACTCCAGGCCGCCTTCGCTGGCCAGCGCGTTGACTACCCCGCCCTGGGCGGTTTCCGCCAGCAGGCGCAGGGCCTTGTACAGGTTGGACTTGCCGCTGCCGTTGGGGCCGGTGATCAGGTTCAGCCGCTGCAGCGGAATCACCAGTTTGTTGATCGAGCGGTAATTGGCCACTGCCAGGGTCTTGAGCATGCCGGGGCTCCTTGTGCATGGAGGCGCAGTGTGCCTGATTGGTGCCGATTGTGTAGCCGCCGCGACAGCTCCCCAGGACTTCCTGCGTTCGCTAAAGCAGCGCCCGCGTTGCGCTCGATCGCAGCCTGCGGCAGCGGCTACAGGGTTTGTGATCCCCTTGCGTGCAGCAGTGGAACCCTGTTCTAAGCTCACAGTCGTATCGTCACCTGTACGATGGCGTCGCGCCAAGGAGCCTGCATGGCTGGTCTCGAATCGAAGTGGATAGTGGGTTTGATGCTGGCTGCTCTACTGAGCGGTTGTGGCGCGGAAAAACCGAGCGAAAAGGAGCGGCCGCGGGTGCGCGTGCAGCAGGTGCAGACCCGCGATTTCGCCGCGCAGGTGACCCTGACCGGCGATGTGCAGGCGCGGGTGCAGACCGAGTTGTCGTTCCGCGTCGGCGGCAAGATCATCCAGCGCCTGGTCGACGTCGGCGACCGGGTCACGGCCAGACAGGTCCTGGCCCGGCTCGACCCGAAAGACCTGCAGACCAATGTCGATTCCGCCGCCGCCTCGGTGTTCGCCGAGCAGGCGCGGGTCAAGCAGACCAGCGCGGCCTTCGTCCGCCAGCAGAAACTCCTGCCCAAGGGCTATACCAGCCAGAGCGAATACGATGCCGCCCAGGCGGCGCTGCGTAGCAGCCAGAGCGCCCTGAGCGCGGCCCAGGCGCAGTTGGCCAACGCCCGCGAGCAACTGAGCTACACCGCGCTGATCGCCGACGCGCCGGGGGTGATCACCGCGCGCCAGGCCGAAGTCGGCCAGGTGGTGCAGGCCACGGTGCCGATCTACAGCCTGGCCCGCGACGGCGAGCGCGACGCCGTGTTCAACGTCTACGAATCGCTGCTGGTGGCCCCGCCGAAGCAAGGCGCGATCACCGTCAGCCTGCTGGACAACCCGAACATCAAGACCACCGGCAAGGTGCGTGAAGTCACCCCGGTGGTGTCGGCGCAGAGCGGCACGGTGCAGGTCAAGGTGGCCCTCGACGGCCTGCCGGCGGGCATGGACCTGGGCTCGGTGGTCAGCGCCAGCGCCCACGCGGCCGGCCAGGCCAGTGTCGAGCTGCCCTGGGCGGCGCTGACCAAGAACCTCAACGAGCCGGCCGTATGGCTGGTGGGCGAGGACGGCAAGGCTACCCTGCACACCGTCACGGTGGGGCGTTACCAGACCGGCAAGGTGATCATCAGCGACGGCCTCAAGGGCGGCGAAAAAGTGGTGATCGCCGGCGGCCAGTTGCTGCACCCGGGGATGCTCGTCGAGATCGTTGCCGAGACCGGCACCCAAGGAGCCCAGCCATGAAGCGCCTGTCCCTGCTGTTGTGCGCCGGCCTGACGCTGGGCGCCTGCTCCAAGGAAGAACCGGCGCCCGAGCCGGTGCGCCCGGTGCTGTCGTTCGAGGTGCGCGCCGAGTCCGAGGAAAGCCTCGGGCGGTTCGCCGGGAGCATCCAGGCCCGCTATGAAACCAACCTCGGTTTCCGGGTGCCGGGGCGCATCGCCAATCGTAACGTCGACGTCGGCGCCGAGGTAGGCAAGGGCGCCTTGCTTGCCACCCTCGACCCCACCGACCAGCAGAACCAGTTGCGTTCCGCCCAGGGCGACCTGGCCCGGATCGAGGCGCAATGGATCAATGCCCAGGCCAACGCCCGGCGCCAGCAGCAATTGTTCGACCGTGGCGTCGGCGCCCAGGCGCAGCTGGATATCGCCCAGACCGACCTGAAAACCACCCGCGCTTCGTTGGACCAGGCCAGGGCCGCGGTCAGCCAGGCCCGCGACCAACTCGCCTACAGCGAGCTGCGCACCGATCACGGCGGCGTGGTCACCGCCTGGAATGCCGAGGCCGGCCAGGTGGTCAGCGCTGGCCAGCAGGTGGTGACCCTGGCCCGTCCGGACATCAAGGAAGCGGTGATCGACCTGCCGGCGACGCTGGTGGACCAGTTGCCGGCCGACGTGGTGTTCAAGGTCGCCTCGCAGCTGGACCCGAGCATCAACACCACCGCCATCGTGCGTGAAATCGAACCCCAGGCGCAGAGCGCCACCCGCACCCGGCGCTCGCGCCTGACCCTCACCGAAACCCCCGAAGCGTTCCGCCTCGGCACGGCCATCAGCGTGACCCTCAGCTCCGCCATCGTCCCGCGCACCGAGGTGCCGCTGTCGGCCCTGCAGGAAGTGGACGGCCAGACCCGGGTCTGGATCGTCGACCCGCAGGCGCAGACCGTGGCGCCGCGCGAGGTCACGGTGCTCAGCCGGGACCATGATTCGGCATTGATCGGCAGCGGGATCAAAATCGGCGAGCGGGTGGTGAGCGCCGGAGTGAACAGCCTCAAACCGGGGCAGAAAGTCAAAATCGACGAGGGCAGCCCACGATGACGCCGGCCACAAAAGGGAGCTTCAATTTATCCGAGTGGGCCATCAGGCATCAGTCGTTCGTCTGGTACCTGATGTTCGTCGCCCTGCTGATGGGCGTGTTCTCCTACATGAACCTGGGGCGCGAGGAAGACCCGTCCTTCACCATCAAGACCATGGTCATCCAGACCCGCTGGCCGGGCGCGACCCAGGAGGAAACCCTCAAGCAGGTCACCGACCGCATCGAGAAAAAACTCGAAGAGCTGGACTCCCTCGACTACGTGAAAAGCTACACCCGCCCCGGCGAGTCGACGGTGTTCGTTTACCTGCGCGACACCACCAGCGGCAAGGACATTCCCGAAATCTGGTACCAGGTGCGCAAGAAGATCAACGACATTCGCGGCGACTTCCCCCAGGGCCTGCAAGGGCCGGGGTTCAACGACGAATTCGGTGACGTGTTCGGCTCGGTCTACGCCTTTACCGCCGACGGCCTGAGCATGCGCCAGCTGCGCGACTACGTGGAGCAGGTGCGCGCCGAGGTCCGCGAGGTGCCGAACCTGGGCAAGGTGGAAATGGTCGGCGAGCAGGACGAAGTCATCTACCTGAACTTCTCCACACGCAAGCTGGCGGCGCTGGGCATCGACCAGCGCCAGGTCCTGCAGAGCCTGCAATCGCAGAATGCGGTGACCCCGGCCGGGGTGATCGAGGCCGGGCCGGAGCGGATTTCCGTGCGCACCTCGGGGCAGTTCGCTTCCGAGAAAGACCTGGCCACGGTCAACCTGCGGCTCAACGAGCGCTTCTATCGCCTGGCGGATATCGCCGAGATCAGCCGCGGCTACGTCGATCCTTCGACGCCGCAGTTCCGTTTCAACGGCCAGCCGGCCATCGGCCTGGCGATCGCCATGAAGAAGGGCGGCAACATCCAGGACTTCGGCAAGGCCCTGCACGCCAAGATGGACCAGCTCACCGCCGAGCTGCCGGTGGGCGTAGGCGTACACACGGTGTCGGACCAGGCCGAGGTGGTGGAAAAAGCCGTCGGCGGCTTTACCAGCGCGCTGTTCGAGGCGGTGGTGATCGTGCTGGTGGTGAGTTTCGTCAGCCTGGGCGTGCGCGCCGGGCTGGTGGTGGCGTGCTCGATCCCGTTGGTGCTGGCGATGGTCTTCGTCTTCATGGAATACAGCGGCATCACCATGCAGCGGATTTCCCTCGGTGCGTTGATCATCGCCCTGGGCCTTCTGGTGGACGACGCGATGATCACCGTGGAGATGATGGTCACGCGCCTGGAGATGGGCGAGAGCAAGGAGCAGGCGGCGACCTTCGCCTACACCTCCACGGCCTTCCCGATGCTCACCGGGACCCTGGTGACGGTCGCCGGCTTCGTGCCCATCGGCCTCAACGCCAGTTCCGCCGGCGAGTACACCTTCACCCTGTTCGCGGTGATCGCCGTGGCCATGCTGGTGTCGTGGATAGTCGCCGTGCTGTTCGCCCCGGTGATCGGCGTGCATATCCTCAGCACCCATGTGAAGCCCCATTCCGAGGAGCCGGGCCGCATCGGCCGCGCCTTCAACGGCGGCCTGCTGTGGGCCATGCGCAACCGCTGGTGGGCCATCGGTATCACCGTCCTGGCGTTCGTGCTGTCGGTGGTCGGCATGCGCTTCGTGCAGAACCAGTTCTTCCCGTCCTCGGATCGGCCGGAGATTCTCGTCGACCTCAACCTGCCGCAGAGCGCCTCGATCGCCGAGACCCGCATGGCGGTGGATCGCCTGGAGGCGACCCTCAAGGACGATCCGGACATCGTGCGCTGGAGCACTTACATCGGCGAAGGCGCGATCCGTTTCTACCTGCCGCTGGACCAGCAACTGCAAAACCCCTACTACGCGCAGCTGGTGATCGTCAGCAAGGGCCTGGAGTCGCGCACGGCGCTGACCGAACGCCTGAAAAAACGCCTGCGCGACGACTTCGTCGGCATCGGCAGCTACGTCCAGGCCCTGGAAATGGGCCCGCCGGTGGGGCGGCCGATCCAGTACCGGGTCAGCGGCAAGGACATCGACCAGGTGCGCAAGCACGCCATCGAGCTGGCCACCGAACTGGACAAGAACGCGCACATCGGCGAGATCATCTACGACTGGAACGAGCCGGGCAAAGTGCTGCGCATCGACATCGCCCAGGACAAGGCCCGCCAGTTGGGGCTGTCTTCGGAGGACGTGGCGCAGTTGATGAACAGCATCGTCAGTGGCTCCACCGTGACCCAGGTGCATGACGACATCTACCTGATCAACGTGGTCGGCCGGGCCGACGACAACGAGCGTGGTTCCCCGGAAACCCTGCAGAACCTGCAGATCGTCAACCCCAACGGCACCTCGATTCCGCTGCTGGCCTTCGCCACCGTGCGTTACGAACTGGAGCAGCCGCTGGTCTGGCGCCGTGACCGCAAGCCGACCATCACCATCAAGGCCTCGGTGCGTGATGAAATCCAGCCGACCGACCTGGTCAGGTTGCTCAAGCCCGACATCGACAAGTTCGCCGCCAGCCTGCCGGTCGGTTATTCGGTGGCCACCGGCGGTACGGTGGAGGAGAGCGGCAAGGCCCAGGGGCCGATCGCCAAGGTGGTGCCGTTGATGCTGTTCCTCATGGCGACTTTCCTGATGATCCAGCTGCACAGCGTGCAGAAGCTGTTCCTGGTGGCCAGCGTCGCGCCCCTGGGGCTGATCGGCGTGGTCCTGGCCCTGGTGCCGACGGGCACGCCCATGGGCTTTGTGGCGATCCTCGGGATTCTCGCGCTGATCGGCATCATCATCCGCAACTCGGTGATCCTGGTGACCCAGATCGATGAGTTCGAGCACGCCGGGTATTCACCCTGGGATGCGGTGGTGCAAGCCACCGAGCACCGGCGCCGGCCGATCCTGCTGACCGCCGCGGCGGCCAGCCTGGGCATGATCCCCATCGCTCGGGAAGTGTTCTGGGGGCCGATGGCCTACGCCATGATCGGCGGCATCATCGTCGCCACCCTGCTGACGCTGCTGTTCCTGCCGGCGCTGTATGTGGCCTGGTACAAGATCAAGGAGCCGAAGAAGGAGGCAGCCTGAGGACCGCTATCGCGAGCAATCGAGCGTCGACCGGCTGCTCCTACAGGGGAATGTGTTCAATCTGTAGGAGCGAGCGTGCTCGCGAAAAAGGCTCAATAACGACGCAGGCTCAAGCCTTGCGCCACACGCTCGCCAGCCACGGCTGCTGCTCCCGCGGCAGGCCGGCGGGCCGGTAGTAATGCTCCAGCTCGACAAACCCCGCCGCGGTGAGCAATTGCTGCCAGGCCGCCAGGTCGTGGTAGGCGCCATAACGCGCACCGTTCCAGCCTTCGCGGTTGTCGCCGCGCGGGTTGGAGCTGAACAGCACGCCGCTGGGTTTCAGCGTGGCGTGCAGTTGGCGCAGCACCCGCGGCAACTCCTGCGAGGGGATATGAAACAGCACGGCGTTGGCGAAGATGCCGTCGAAGCGCTCGGCGGGCAGGTCGAGCTTGAGAAAGTCCTGCTGCCAGACCTCGCAGCCGCTGTCGTCCCGGGCCATCTGGGCAAAACGCTCGGAGCCGTCGAGGCCGACCGCGATATGACCCAGGCGCGTGAAGGTTTGCAGGTCGCGCCCGGGACCGCAGCCGAAGTCCAGCAGGGTGAAGGGCGCCGTGCCCTGGATATGTCGAAGCAGCGCATCGATGTTCTGGCTGACATCGTGGTCGCGGGTGCCTTCGCGGAAATCTTCGGCCACCTGGTTGTAGTGACCCAGGGTGGTGGAGGTGATCTGGTCGAGGTCGGTGGGGGCGAGTTTCATGGCGGGATTCGTTGGCTGGGGATATGAGGCTGAATATACCCCATGCCCACGGCCGAAACCGTCCTGTAGCCGCTGCCGAAGTCTGCGATCGGCCTCGAAGAGGACGTGCTCTTGAAGGCCTCGAAGGTCCTTCGGGCCTTATCGCAGCCTGCGGCAGCGGCTACAGGTTATTCGTCACAACGAAGGTGGCGTTTCTCAGCGCTTGTTGAGCACCCGCGCCAGGCGGTCGCCGCCGAGCTGGATCGCCGCCACCAGGATCACCAGCAGCACGATCACCGTGAGCATGATCTGGCTGTCGAAACGCTGGTAGCCGTAGCGATAGGCGATGTCCCCCAGGCCACCGGCGCCGATGGCCCCGGCCATGGCCGAGGAGTTGATCATGGTCACCAGGGTGATGGTGAAGCCGCCGACGATGCCCGGCAGCGCCTCGGGCAACAGCACATGCCAGACAATGTGCCAGCGCCGGCAGCCCATGGCCTGGGCGGCTTCGATCAGGCCGTGGTCGACCTCGCGCAGGCTGACCTCGGCGATCCGCGCGAAGAACGGCGTGGCGGCGATGGTCAGTGGCACCACGGCCGCCCAGACGCCGTAGGTGGTGCCGACGATCAGCCGGGTGAAGGGGATCAGCGCCACCATCAGGATCAGGAACGGGATCGAGCGGAACAGGTTGACGAAGGCCCCCAGCACGCTGTTCAGCCTGGGCGCTTCATAGATCCCGCCCTTGCCGCTGGTGACCAAGATCACCGCCAGCGGAATGCCCGCCAGCAGCGCGATCAGCGACGACACGCCGACCATCAGGAAGGTATCGATAACGCCCTGGAGCAAGCGATCAAACCACATAACCCAGCACCTCTACCTGTTGTGTCCATTGCTTGTGCAAAAAGTGCTGCGCGCGCAAACGTTGCTCCTCGGCGCCCAGGGACGAGCCGCTGACCGCCAGCAGCAATTGCCCCAGGGCATGCCCCTGGATCCGCTCCACGCCGCCGTGCAGCAGCCGCACGCGCCCGCCCAGGGTGCCGAACAGCGCGGCCAGGTCCGGCTCGTCGCTGCTCCTGCCGGTGAACCGCACGCGTAACACCACCGCCGCGTCGGAAGACTTCGGCTGGGCCTGCAGGCGGTTTTGCAACTCTTCTGGCAAGCCGTGCTGCAAGGGCGCCAGCAGGGTCTTGCTGACCTCGTGCTGCGGGTTGCCGAACACTTCCCAGACCGGCCCCTGCTCGACGATATGCCCATGCTCGAGCACCACCACTCGGTCGCAGATATCGCGGATCACCGCCATCTCGTGGGTGATCAGGATGATGGTCAGGCCCAGGCGCTGGTTGATCTGTTTGAGCAGGCCGAGGATCGACTGGGTGGTCTCCGGGTCCAGCGCCGAGGTGGCCTCGTCGCACAGCAGGATCGCCGGGTCGTGGACCAGCGCCCTGGCGATGCCCACCCGCTGTTTCTGCCCGCCCGAGAGCTGCGCCGGGTAGGCCTTGTGCTTGTCTTTCAGGCCCACCAGTTCCAGCAGTTCGCGGACCTTGCGCTCGCGCTGTTCCTTGGGCACGCCGGCCACCTTCAGCGGCAGCTCGACGTTCTGCCACACGGTCTTGGCCGACATCAGGTTGAAGTGCTGGAAGATCATGCCGATGCGCCGGCGCAGCTCCACCAGGCGGTCTTCGTCGAAGTCGCCGATGTCCACCTGATCGATCAGCACCCGGCCGCCCGAAGGCTGTTCCAGGCGGTTGATGGTGCGGATCAGCGACGACTTGCCGGCGCCGCTGCGGCCGATGATGCCGAACACTTCGCCGCGCTGGATCGCCAGGTCGATCCCGTGCAGGGCCTGCACCGGGCCTTGCTGACCCTGGTAGGTCTTGGTCAGGCCGATGAAGCGCACGTGGGCCTGGTTCAGTTCTGGATGCAGCTCGGTCTGCTGCGCGTCCTGCCGCTGTTCGGGCGGCTGGTTCGGCGACTTGTGCGCAAGGTAGGCGACGCTCATCTCAACCTTCCCAGCCGGCTTGGTAGAGCTTGCCGTGGGCTTTGTCCAGGGCGGCGCGCACCGCCGGCGAATGCTGGTAGATATCGACGAACTTGATCAGCCGCGGGTCGGTCTTGCTCTTGGGCTGGATCACGAACTGGATCACGTATTCCTTGTGGTCGAGGCCGTCGAACAGCAGTGCCGAACTGGCATCGAAGGTCTTGGCCAGGCGGATATAGGCCGGGTAGCCCTGCACCAGGTCGGCGTCGTCATAGGCGCGTACCAGTTGCACGGCCTCGACCTGGAGGATCTTCAGCTTTTTCGGGTTGGCGACAATGTCGTCCTCGGTGGCCTTGTAGCCGACCCCCGGCTTGAGGCTGATCAGGCCGGCCTTGGCCAGCAGCTGCAAGCCGCGGCCGCTGTTGATCGGGTCGTTGGCGATGGCCACCGTGGCGCCTTCGGGCAGCTCGTCGAAGCTTTTGTATTTTTTCGAGTACAGGCCGACGTTGTTGATGATCCCCGGGGCGAACGGCACCAGGTCGAAACCGGCGGCGGCCTTGGCGTTTTCCAGGAACGGGATGTGCTGGAAGTAGTTCACGTCGATATCGCCGGCGGCCAGGCTGACGTTCGGCGCGATCCAGTCGCTGAACTCCACCAGCTCGACCTTCAGGCCCTGTTTGCCGGCCTCTTCGACGGCGGCCTCCAGGGGGATGGCGAAGGCGGCGGTGGTGCCGACTTTCAGCGGCGCGTCGGCGGCGAATACCGCGCTGGCGAACAGTCCGAGGGCGAGGGCCAGTGCTTTGACTGGGTGACTGAGGCGTTTGCTTTTCATGGTTTTGGTTCCAGTCAGTGCGTTAGATATTCGGGTGACCTGTAGCCGCTGCCGCAGGCTGCTATCGGTCTGGGCGGCATTCCGTGCGAAGAGGACATGCTCTTGAGATCGCTGGAAGGCCCTTCGGGCCTTATCGCAGCCTGCGGCAGCGGCTACAGGGTTAGTGGCGATAGGTGGATCCGCTGTGTTGCTCCGGTAATTGCGCCTCGCGCTGGAACAGCTTTTCGCGCAGGGTGCCGTTGTCGTAGGCGGTCTTGTACGAGCCGCGGCGTTGCAGCTCGGGGATCACCAGGTCGATGAAGTCGGCATAACTTTCCGGGGTGACGATGCGGGTCAGGTTGAAGCCGTCCAGGCCAGTCTCGGCGATCCAGGATTCGAGGTCGTCGGCCACCTGTTGCGGCGAGCCGACCACGGTGATGTAGCGCCCGCCCAGGGCGTGCTGGTCGAGCAGCTTGCGTCGGGTCCAGTCGTTGTTCTGCAGGTTCTTGGTGGCCGACTGGATGGCGTTGCTCTTCACGTACTGGATCGGTTCGTCGATCTCGTACTGGGAAAAGTCGATGGCGGTGGACGCCGAGAAATGCGCCACTCCGGCTTCGGCGCTGGCGTAGCTGCGGTATTCGGCGTGTTTCTTCCAGGCCAGCTCCTCGGTCGCGGCGACTATCACGTTGAGCCCCATGAACACCTTGATGTCCTCGGGATTGCGCCCGGCCGCCACGGCGCTGGCGCGGACCTTGTCCACCTGGGCGCGGGTCGAGGCTTTGTTCTGCCCGCTGATGAACACGCATTCGGCGTGGCGCCCGGCGAACAGCAGGCCGCGATCGGAACTGCCGGCCTGGAACAGCACCGGCGTGCGCTGCGGCGAGGGTTCGCATAGGTGATAGCCCTCGACCTGATAGAACTCGCCCTTGTGCTCGACCTTGTGCACCTTCTCCGGTCGGGCGTAGATCCGCTGTTCGCGGTCGTTGATCACCGCGTCGTTTTCCCAGCTGCCTTCCCAAAGCTTGTAGAGCACTTCCAGGTATTCGTCGGCCTGGTCGTAGCGCCGGTCGTGCTCGGCCTGTTCGCTCAAGCCCATGGCCTTGGCGGCGCTGTCGAGGTAGCCGGTGACGATGTTCCAGCCGACCCGGCCGCGGCTCAGGTGGTCCAGTGTCGACATGCGCCGGGCGAACAGGTACGGCGGCTCGTAGGTGAGGTTGGCGGTGAGGCCGAAGCCGAGGTTGCGGGTCACCGCGGCCATGGCCGAAACCAGCAGCAGCGGGTCGTTGACCGGCAGCTGGATCGACTCCTTGAGCGTCACGTCCACCGAGTTCTGGTAGACGTCGTAGACCCCGACGATGTCGGCGATGAACAGCCCGTCGAACAGTCCGCGCTCCAGCAGCTGCGCCAGCTCGGTCCAGTACTCGATAGTCTTGTACTGGGTCGAGGTGTCCCGTGGGTGGGTCCACAGGCCGTGGTTGATGTGCCCGATGCAGTTCATGTTGAAGGCATTGAGCAGGATCTTTTTTTTGCCTTTCTCCAGAGCACTCATCAGATAGTCCCCCGCAGTGGCGGGTTCGTCTGGTTGAGGTAGTAGTTGCCCACCGCGTGGTACTTCCAGCGCACAGGGTCGTGCAGGGTGTGCACCCGGGCGTTGCGCCAGTGACGGTCCAGGCCGTGTTCGGCCAGGGTCGCCTGGCTGCCGGCCAGCTCGAACAGGGTGCTGCCGGCGGCCAGGGATATTTCGGTGCTGATGGCGCGGGCCTCGGCGACCGCGATGGACGCGGCGGCCACGGTCTCGGCGTTGGGCTCGGCCTGGGCCGCGTCGAGGAACTCCCCGGAACGCTCCAGCAACGCCTCGGTGGCGTGCAGGCGAATGCTCAGGTGACCGAAGCTCTTGAGGGTCAGTGGGTCTTCGCTGGCCTTGTCGTTGCCGGAGTCGATCCACGGCCGGGTCTTGGTGCGCACGAAATGCAGGGCGTCCTCATAGGCGGCGCGGGCGATACCGGTGTCGATGGCTGCGTGGAGAATCTGCGCCAGCGGGCCGACGGTGGTCGGGCGCTCGAAGGCGCTCTGAAAGGGAATCACGTCCTCGGCGGCGACGAACACCTCCTCGAACACCACCGAGCCGCTGCCGGTGGTGCGCTGGCCGAAGCCGCTCCAGTCGTCGATCACGTTCAGGCCCTGGCTGCCCGCCGGGACAAAGGCCAGTTGCTGCACGCCCTGTTCATCCACCACCGAGGTGGGGATGCGCTGGGCATAGAGGGCGCCGGTGGAATAGAACTTGCGACCGTTGATGCGATAGCCGTCGCGTCCGTCCTGCACATCCCGGGTCAGGCGAGTGGTGCGGTCGTGGGCGGTCTTGGTGCCCAGCTCGGCCAGGGCATTGCCGAAGCGCTGGCCGGCCAGGACCTCGGCGTACAGGCGTTTTTTCTGCGCCTCGCTGCCGTTCACCCGCAGCACTTCGAGGGCGTAGAAATGGTTCTGCGGGATCTGCCCCAGGGAGCCGTCGGCCTGGGCGATCAGGGCGATGACCTTGGCCAGGGTGACGTTGGACACACCGGCGCCGCCGTATTCCCTGGGCACGCTGATGCCCCACAGGCCGGAGCGGGAAAAGGCTTCGAGTTCGGGGTGGGGCAGGCGGCGTTCGCGGTCGCGCAGGGCGCTGTCGCGCTTGAAATCCTCGGCCAGGTCGCTGGCGACGATCAGGGCTTGCTCATCGCTGGTTATGACCGCGACGTGTTGAGAAAGAGTCATGTACTTCTCCAGAGATCTGGTCGCTTAAATCCAGGAATGGCGAGCCGGCAGGGTGCCGTTCAGGTGATAGGTGCCGACGGCGTGGTATTTCCAGCGCACCGGATCGTGCAGGGTGTGAACCCGGGCGTTGCGCCAGTGCCGGTCGAGGTTGAACTCGGCGAGGGTGGCGCGGCTGCCGGCCAGCTCGAAGAGTTTCTCGCTGGCCAGCAGGGAGATCTCGGTGGTCAGCACCTTGGCTTCGGCCACGGCGATCGAGGCGCGGGCCGCGGACTCGGCGCTGATCGGCGCGGCGCTGACCTGGTCCAGCACCTGGCCGGCCTTGCGCAGCAGGGCCTCGGCGGCGTGCAGTTCGATTTTCAGCTTGCCGATATCGGCGATCACATACAGGTCGTCGCTGGCCCGTTCGACGTTGGCGTCGACCCACGGCCGCGAGCGTTCACGCACGAAGCTGATGGCGTCGTCGATGGCGGCGCGGGCGATGCCGGCGTCGATGGCCGCCTGGATCAGCTGCGACACCGCGCCCTGGATATTCGGCGATTCGTTGATGCGCCAGTTGTCCACCACCAGGTCGGCATCGACCCGCACGTTGTTGAGCAAAATGGTGCCGCTGGCGGTGGTGCGCTGGCCGAAGCCCGACCAGTCGTCGACGATGCGCAGCCCCGGCGTGCCGCGCCGGACGAAGGCCAGGACCTGCTTGCCGTCGTCGTTCAGCGCCTTGACCGCCACCCAGTGGGCGAACAGGGCGCCGGTGGAATAGAACTTCTGGCCATTGAGCAGGCAACCGTCGCCGTCGGCGGTGATCCGCGCCTTGAGTTCCAGGGTGTTTTTGGTCCCGCGTTCCGGGCCGGCGTTACCGATGCGCCAGCCTTCCAGCACGCTCTGGAACAGCTGCTTTTTCTGCCGTTCGGTGGCGCTGCCGAGGATCAGGTTGAGAATGCCGAACTGGTTCTGCGGGATCTGTCCCAGGGCCGGGTCGGCCGCGGAAATGATCGCGAAGACTTCGGCCAGGGTGACGAAGGAAACCTGCGGGCCGCCGTACTCACGGGGGATGGCAATACTGCCCAGGCCACTGCGGGTGAAATGTTCGATTTCCGCCCACGGCAGCTTGCGCTGCTGGTCGCGCCGGGCCGCCTGCTGGCGGGCGACGGTGGCCAGTTCATGGGCGGCTTGAAGGGCTTCTGCGTCGTTCAGCAGAACCCGTGCGGGCAACAACAGGGGGGCGACATCCAGATCGCTCTGGACATTTGCATCGGCCAGATTGGACATCAGTGCCACTCCTTGGCTGCACGCAATGCCCTGGCGATCTGCACTGGGGTGATTGTGTTCCGGACCATACCTACCTCACATCTTTGGAAGTGCCGCGCCGTGGGCGGCGAAATCGGGTTCAAGAATGTCCGGTGGTCCGGTGCATATACCCTATGCGCGTATAAAAATTAAATAAACTAACTTTTAGGAATATGCATAGAAGGGGTTTACGTATACGGCAGGTAGGAAAAGGCGAAGGGTAATGGGAGATAGATCTGAGGTCTGTAGCCGCTGGCGCAGCCTGCGCGCGGCGGCGTAGCCGTCGTAAAACCGGGGGCATACGGTTTTCCGGGCGCAATGCAGTGGCGGGCCTGGCGGCCGCTGTGTCGGAATGCCGCCCAGACCGATCGCAGCCTCGCGTTGCTCGGCAGCGGCTACAGGGGCGCGTGGTTACAAGGGAACGCAGTTTCTGTAGCCGCTGGCGTAGCCTGCGCTCGGCGGCGCAGCCGTCGTAAACCGGTGTATGCGATGTGTCTGGCGGAATGTGACGGCGGGTTTGCGTTCGCTGCACAGCCCATCCTGGGCTCGGCAGCGAGGGTGCCGCTCAGGTCTGGGGATGGCCCGAGGTGAGGAACTTGCTGAGGAATTGCCGGGTGCGTTCTTCCCTGGGGTTGGCGAACAGCGCCTTGGCTTCGCCCTGTTCGACGATCACCCCCTTGTCGAAGAAGATCACCCGGTTGGCCACGTCGCGGGCGAAGCCCATTTCGTGGGTGACGATGACCATGGTGCGCTTCTCCTCGGCCAGGCCGCGGATGGTTGCCAGCACTTCGCCCACCAGCTCCGGGTCGAGGGCCGAGGTCGGCTCGTCGAACAGGATCACTTCCGGCTCCATCGCCAGCGCCCGGGCAATCGCCACGCGCTGTTGCTGGCCGCCGGAGAGGCGCCGCGGATAGGCGTCTTCCTTGCCCGCTAGGCCAACCTTGGCCAGCAGCCCGCGACCCAGGGCCAGAGCCTGTTCGCGGGGCATCTTCTTCACCACCAGCGGGCCTTCGATGACGTTTTCCAGCGCGGTGCGATGGGGGAACAGGTTGAAGTTCTGGAACACGAAACCCACCTGCTGGCGCAGTTGCCGCACCAGGCCCTGCTGCTGGGTCAGCGGGCGGCTGCCATCGATTTCGATGTTGCCGACCTTGATCCGGCCGCTGGTAGGTTCTTCGAGGAAATTCAGGCAGCGCAAAAAGGTGGTCTTGCCCGAACCGCTGGGGCCGATGATGGCGACCACCTCGCCTTCCGCCACCGTCAGGTCGATGCCATTGAGGACGGTCTGACCCTTGAACTGCTTCGTCAGTTTTTCAACCACAATCATGGGTTCAGGACTCCTGGTCGTGCCGATTGACCCGCTCTTCCAGTCGGTTCTGCAGGTGCGCCAGCACGCTGGCCAGAACCCAGTAGATCAGCGCGGCGGCAAGATACATGGTGAAGACTTCGAAGGTCCGGGCGGTGATCAGCTGTGCCTGGCGGAACAGTTCCGGGACCTGGATGGTGGCGGCCAGGGCCGTGTCCTTGACCAGCGAGATAAAGCTGTTGCCCAGGGGCGGCAGGGCCGCGCGCATGGCTTGCGGCAGGATCGCCCGGCGCAGGGTCTGGGCCCGGGTCATGCCAATGCTGGCCGCCGCTTCCCACTGCCCGCGCTCGATGGAGCCGATGGCCGCGCGCAGGATCTCGCAGGCATAGGCCGCCATGTTCAACGAGAAGCCGATCAGCGCCGCCGGCAGTGGGTCAAGCTCGATACCCAGCTGCGGCAGGCCGTAATAGATCACGAACAGTTGCACCAGCAACGGCGTGCCGCGAAAGAACGACACATAGACGCGGGTGATCCAGCTCAGCAGCTTGAAGCGCGACAGGCGCATCAGCGCCAGGGCGAACCCCAGCGCCAATCCGAAGAACATGCCGCCGAGGCTGAGGATGACCGTGAAATACGCGCCCTTGAGCAGGAAGGGCGCGGAGTTCAGCAACAGCTGCGTGGTTTCGGCGATTTGCTGGCTCAACTGCGGGAAAGACAGTTCGAACTGAAAACCTGCTTCCATTATTGAGTGACGTCAGCGTTGAAGTATTTTTCCGAGAGCTTTTTCAGCGTGCCGTCGGCGCGCAGTTCCTCGATTGCCTTGTTGACCGCGGCCAGCAGTTCGGGTTCGCCTTTGCGCAGGGCCACGCCGGCTTCCTGGCGGGAGAAGGGCTCGCCGGAAATAGCCAGGGTGTCGTTGGTTTTCTTGATCAGCTCGAAGGCGGCCAGGCGGTCCACCAGGATCGCGTCGATACGGCCTACGCGCAGGTCCTGGTACTTGGTCGGATCATCGTCGTAGGTCTTGATGATGGCTTGCGGCACGTTGTCCTTGAGCCATTGTTCGTAGTTGGTGCCCAGGCCGACACCGACCTTGTGCCCGGCCAGGTCGGCGGCGGTCTTGAACTTGCCTTCGTTCTTCTTCTGGGTCAGGGCCTGGATGCCGGAAACGGTGTAGGGGGTGGAGAAGTCGTATTTCTTCTTGCGCTCATCGGAGATGGTCACCTGGTTGATCACCGCGTCCAGGCGTTTGGACTCCAGGGCGGCGAGGATGCCGTCCCACTTGGTCGGCTGCAGTTTGACCTTCACGCCCAGCTTCTGCGCCAGGGCTTCGGAGAACTCGACTTCGAAGCCAGCCAGCTTGCCGCTTTCGTCGACGTAGCTGAACGGTGGATAAGTGCCTTCCAGGCCGACATTGATGGTGCCGGCGTCCTTGATCTTCTGCAGTTGCTCACCGGCAACCGCTTGCCCCAGCAACCCGGCACCCAGTGCCAGACCCAGCGAGCCAACGAGGATATTTCGACGTAGTGCGGAAAAAGTCATGACAAGCCCCTGTGTTTTCTTATGCAGATGCGGTTGGGAGATGCAGGTCAATCGGTGAGCGGGAACGAGCGCCTTATCCTGCACTAAATGCAGCGTATGCGTCTCGCGGCAAATTCGCCTGCGGCGCGACTATAAGTGGCTGCTTATAGATGTAAAAATAATATAAATTCACATTGTTATTCTTTTTATAAATATAAAGATTCTCAATCTTTGTAGCCGCTGCCGCAGGCTGCGATCGGCTGCGTAGCAGGCGCAAATCCGGCGAACGTGTCTCTTCCGATACGCCGCATATGCAGGTTTTACGACGGCTGCGCCGCCGAGCGCAGGCTGCGCCAGCGGCTACAGGCATTTGTTATGCAAACGAGCCGGCATAAGCGAACAGCGCCGGCGCGCCGCCGGTGTGCAGGAAGATGATCGGGCCGTCGTCGAAGCGCTGGCGGCCGATGCCGTCGAGCAGGCCGGCCATGGCCTTGCCGGTGTAGACCGGGTCCAGCAGCAGGCCTTCCTGGCTCGCCAGCAGCTTTACCGCGGCCAGGGTGCCGGCATTCGGTTCGCCATAACGCGGGGCGAAATATTCGTCCCACAACTCCACCTTGAAGCTCTCCGGCAGCGCCACCCCGAGCAATTCGGCGGTGCGCTCGGCCAGGCCCTGGACCTTTGGCCGTTGCGCTTCGTCGGTGCGCGATACGGTGACGCCGATCACCGGCAACTGCGGCAACACTTCGCTCAAGGCCAGGGCCAGGCCGCTGTGGGTGCCGGCGCTGCCCGAGGCCAGCACCACGGCGGCGAAGTCGAGCCCGCTGTTGTTGATCTGCTCCGCCAGCTCCAGGCCGGCGCGCACGTAACCCAGCGCGCCGAGGGCGTTGGAGCCGCCAATCGGCACCAGGTACGGCTGCTTGCCGCTGCTGCGCAGGCGCTCGGCCAGGGCCTGCAACTGCTCGTCGGCGTTGTCCAGGTTCTCCACCAGCTCGACCTTGGCGTCGAACAGGTCGAGCAGCAGGCGGTTGCCGTTGCCCAGGTAATTGCCGTCGTCGGTGCCGATGGGGTTTTCCAGCAGGGCGACGCAGCCCAGGCCGAGCTTGGCGGCCAGGGCCGCGGTCTGGCGCACGTGGTTGGACTGGATGGCGCCCGCGGTGATCAGGGTGTCCGCGCCCTGGGCCAGCGCATCGGCGGCCAGGTATTCGAGTTTGCGCAGCTTGTTGCCGCCCATGGCCAGCGGCGTGGTGTCGTCGCGCTTGACGTAGACATCGCGGCCCAGCCAGGTGGACAGGCGTTCGAGTTTTTCCAGGGCGGTGGCGCCGCCCAGCAGGTCGAGACGGTTAAAACGGTCGAGCTGTCGTTTGATCATGAGGCCGCACAGGTTGTCAGAGGTGTCAGGGACTATAGGCAGCGATATTTACCGGGGCAACCGTCAATCGCTTATGCCAAAAGGTACTTAGGCCAGCACAATTAGTTCTTAATTTGGCCTGGGACGCATACCGTAAAGTGACGTCGTTTACGCGGCCAGACCGTCCGGCCGCCTGAGTGAGGAGTCTTATCGTGAGCGAGCGTTCCAGCCATTGGCAATTGCAGACCATAGTCGGTCAACTGCGTGATGCCCGCGACCAGTGGCGTACCCGCAACGGGCGGGTCAGTGGTGAGCAGGGCGGTCGGGAACTGCCGTCGCGCGCGGCCATGGCCGAGATTCTCGAGGCGCTGTGTGGGGCCTTGTTCCCGATGCGCCTGGGCCCGGTGGACCTGCGCGAGGAAAGCGAGGACTTCTACGTCGGCCACACCCTGGACGCGGCCCTCAATGCACTGCTCGCCCAGACCCGCCTGGAACTGCGTTACGCCGCGCGCCAGAGCGGCGAGGCGGACGAAGACGTCAACGCCAGGGCCATCCGCATCATCCAGGATTTCGCCCTGGCCCTGCCGGGGCTGCGGGTGTTGCTCGATACCGATGTGCTGGCCGCCTACCATGGCGACCCGGCGGCGCGCAGCGTCGATGAAGTGCTGCTGTGCTACCCGGGTATCCTGGCGGTGATCCACCATCGCCTGGCCCACCATCTGTATCGCGCCGGCCTGCCGCTGCTGGCGCGGATCAGCGCGGAAATCGCCCACTCGGCCACCGGCATCGACATTCACCCGGGGGCGCAGATCGGCCGCAGCTTCTTCATCGACCATGGCACCGGTGTGGTGATCGGCGAGACCGCGATCATCGGCGAGCGCGTGCGCATCTACCAGGCGGTGACCCTGGGCGCCAAGCGCTTCCCGGCGGACGAGGACGGCCAGTTGCAGAAGGGCCACCCGCGCCATCCGATCGTCGAGGACGACGTGGTGATCTACGCCGGCGCGACCATCCTCGGGCGCATCACTATCGGCAAGGGCTCGACCATCGGCGGCAACGTCTGGCTGACCCGCAGCGTGCCGGCCGGCTGCAACCTGACCCAGGCCAACCTGCAGCATGACGATGGGTCGCAAAAATAAGCCGGAGTGCTTGCATCATGTAGCCGCTGCCGCAGGCTGCGATCGCCCCGAGAGGGGCGCCGCCCTTGGGTCTTTTGCAGGCCCTGCGGGCCTTGGCGCAGCCTTCGGCAGCGGCTACAGAGATCGGCTTATTTAGCGCTGAACGATTCCCTCCGCGACACATCAGACCTTTCCTAAAACCTGCGAAATCAGGCGACCCCGAGCCCGGCGATTAGTCCTTGCGTGCCTATCCGTGTTTAACTTGAACGCTTGTTCAAATTAAACCGGCAGCTCGCTGCCCGCTCACAACAGGAGGCTTACCTTTGCTGAGTCCGATCTTTTCAGCCGCGTTTTACCCCCTCGAGGTGCACGTTTCATGAGTGCATCGTCCATTCCCGCCAGCGGCCTGATCCGCATGAATCCGCCGGTGTTCTACTTCGCCGCGAGCTTTATCCTGGCCTTCGGCCTGGTGGTCATTGCCCTGCCGGAACAAGCCGGTGCCTGGCTGCTGGCCGCGCAAAACTGGGCGGCCAATACGGTCGGCTGGTACTACATGCTGGCCATGACCCTGTACCTGATCTTCGTGGTGGTCACCGCCTTGTCCGGCTACGGCAAGATCAAGCTCGGTGCCGACCACGACGAACCGGAATTCAGTTACCTGTCCTGGGCCGGCATGCTGTTCGCCGCCGGGATCAGCATCACGCTGTTTTTCTTCTGTGTGTCGGAACCCCTGACCCACATGCTGCAACCGCCCCAGGGCGAGGCCGGGACCGCGGATGCGGCGCGCCAGGCCATGCAGATTCTCTTCCTGCACTGGGGCCTGCATGGCTGGGGTGTGTTCGCCTTCGTCGGCATGGCCCTGGCGTATTTCGCCTACCGGCATAACCTGCCGCTGGCCCTGCGTTCGGCGCTGTACCCGCTGATCGGCAAGCGCATCAACGGCCCCATCGGCTACGCGGTGGATGGCTTCGGCATCATCGCCACGGTGTTCGGCCTCGGCGCCGACATGGGCTTTGGCGTGCTGCACCTCAACTCCGGCCTGGATTATCTGTTCGGCATCGCCCACACCCAGTGGGTCCAGGTGGGCCTGATCACCCTGATGATGGGCGCGGCGATCATTGTCGCGGTGTCCGGCGTCGACAAGGGCGTGCGGGTGATGTCCGACATCAACATGCTGCTGGCCTGTGCGCTGCTGCTGTTCGTGTTGTTCGCCGGCCCCACCCAGCACCTGCTCAACACCCTGATCCAGAACCTCGGCGATTACCTCGGCGCCTTGCCGACCAAGAGTTTCGACCTCTACGCCTACGACGAACCCAGCGACTGGCTGGGTGGCTGGACGGTCTTCTACTGGGCCTGGTGGGTCGCATGGTCGCCGTTCGTGGGCCTGTTCATCGCGCGGATTTCCCGTGGCCGGACCATTCGTGAGTTCGTGTTCGGCGTGCTGCTGATTCCCCTGGGCTTCACCCTGGCCTGGATGTCGATCTTCGGTAACAGCGCCATCGACCAGGTGCTCAACCACGGCATGAGCGCGCTGGGCATGTCGGCCATCGAGAACCCCTCGATGACCCTCTACCTGCTGCTGGAAACCTACCCCTGGAGCAAGACCGTCATCGCCGTGACGGTATTCATCAGCTTCGTGTTCTTCGTCACCTCGGCCGACTCCGGCACCGTGGTGCTCTCGACCTTGTCGGCCCGTGGCGGCAATGCCGATGAAGACGGGCCGAAATGGCTGCGGGTGTTCTGGGGCGCGATGACCGCGCTGGTCACCAGCGCGCTGCTGTTTGCCGGCAGCATCGACTCGCTGAAGTCGGCGGTGGTGCTGACCTCGCTACCGTTCTCGATGATCCTGCTGCTGATGATGTGGGGGCTGCACAAGGCCTTCTACCTCGAGTCGCAGAAGCAGATCGCCCAGTTGCATTCGCTGGCGCCGGTGTCGTCGTCTTCGCGGCGCGGCAAGGGCGGCTGGCGCCAGCGCCTGAGCCAGGCGGTGCATTTCCCGTCGCGCGACGAGGTGTATCGCTTCCTCGATCAGACCGTGCGCCCGGCCATCGAAGAAGTGACCGCGGTGTTCGTCGAGAAAGGCCTGAACGTGATCACCCAGCCGGACCCGGCCAACGACAACGTCAGCCTGGAAATCGGCCATGGTGACCAGCATCCGTTCGTCTACCAGGTGCAGATGCGCGGCTACTTCACCCCGTCCTTCGCCCGTGGCGGCATGGGGCCCAAGGAGATGCGCAACCGGCGTTACTACCGGGCCGAGGTGCACCTGGCCGAGGGTAGCCAGGACTACGACCTGATGGGCTACACCAAGGAGCAGATCATCAACGACATCCTCGACCAGTACGAACGGCATATGCAGTTCCTGCATCTGGTGCGTTGATCGCGGGTAGCCGCAGCAGCGTTATCGCGGGCAAGCCTTGCTTCTGATGGAAATCGGGAGCGGGGCTTGCCCGCGGTCGTTTCAGCCCTGGCTCAGCACCGTGTACAGCACCAGCGCCGCCACCGGCACGCCGAACACCACACTGCCGACCGCCAGCTCCGTGCTCAGGGGCTGGCCGGCGTGGACCATCCCCACCGCGCCGTTGATCACCGTCAGCGCCAGCCAGAGCACGACGAAACTGTAGGCCAGGGTCTGGCGGCCGAGGCCGATTTTCTCGCCGATAAACAACATCAGCGCCAGCAGGGCCAGGCCGAAGGAGGTAATGATCGCGGTATGCATGACGAAGTCCTCGCGGGCGGAATTCAGGGGCGGGCCCAGGGTCGATGGCGGTTCAAAGCTACCGACCTAGAGTGTGGTCCAGGGAGTAGCGTCCTGCTCCGCGAAAAGCGAAGGCCGGGATCAGCAGGATGTTGGACGAAACGGGCGAGTCGCTGGTCGGGCGCATGGGTGTCTCCGCAAATAAGCCGGTGGAAAGCACCGATGGCCCGGGGAATGCCCGGGCCATCGGTGCCGTTGTTTCAGTGAGCGGCGGGCTTGAGCAGGTCTTCCAGGCCGATGCGGCGAAACATCTCGGCGCGCACCCGGTCGGCCATGGCATTGACGATTTCGGCACCGTCCTGGGACGGGTCGATATGCCGGCGCAACGGCCGGGAGCCGAAGGGCTGGCCGACGATCTCGACGATGGCCCTGGCCACCTCGGCGACATCGGCATCAGCCGGCTCCAGGGCGGCCAGGCCGTTGAGTGCCTGCTCCGGCACGCCGGCATAGGGGCCCTGGTTGTACTCGGCGGCGCGGGCCTGGTCGGCCGGGGCGCCGGAGTGCGCGAAGTGGTTGGTGCCCTGGGTGAAGGCGCCCGGCACGATGATCGAGGTCTCCACGCCCCAGCGCGCCAGCTCCCCGGCATAGGACACCGCCAGGGAGTCCATCGCCGCCTTGGCCGCGAAGTACGGCGCCAGGTAGGGCGGGGTGCCACCACGGGCGCTGCTGGAGGATACCCACAGCACCAGTCCCCGGCCCTGCTTGCGCAGTTGCGGCAGGGCCGCGCGGTTGACCCGCTGGGTGCTCAGTACGTTGATGTCGTAGAGCTGGGCGAACTGTTCGGGGGTGAAGGCTTCGGCGGGGCCGAAGGCCATGTGCCCGGCGTTGTGGATGATCACGTCCAGCCGGCCGCAGTCGGCGACTATCCGGGCGACACCGGCCTCGACCGAGGCGCTGGAGGCGACGTCCAGTTCGACGCTGCGCAAATCGACCCGGTGCTCGTCGGCGTAGCGCCGCACCTCGGCCACCTGAGGCGCATTGCGGCCCAGGGTTTCACGCATGCTGGCGTAGACGATGTGGCCGGCGTCGGCGAGGGCGCGGGCGGTCAGGGCGCCAAAACCACTGGAGGCACCGGTAATCAGGATGACGGATTGCATGGTATTGATCTCTTCAGGTGAGGGTGGTTTCAGGCACGCCGGGGCAGGCGTTGTTGTACGGCGTGGGACAGCCAGCCGGCGAAGGTGCCCAGGGCTCCTTCGACCGTGGATGAGGTGGCTCAGACGAGCCCGCCGTTGGCGCGCAGGACCTGCCCGTTGACCCAGGCCGAATCAGGGCTTACCAGGAAGGACACGACGCGGGAAATATCTTCGGGTTGAGCCAGGCGCTCCAGCGGGGCCATCTTGGCGAAGCCCTGGATCTGCTCTTCGCTCTTGCCGTGCAGGAACAGGTCGGTGGCCACCGGGCCCGGTGCCACTGCATTGACGGTGATATTGCGACCGCGCATTTCCTTGGCGAACACCTGGGTCAGGGATTCCACCGCCGCTTTGCTGGCGATGTACACCGCGTAACCCGGCAGGTTCATGCCGACGGTGCTGCTGGAGAAATTGACGATGCGTCCGCCGCCGTTCAGGCGAGTCGCGGCTTCACGCAGGGTGTTGAAGGTGCCGCGAGCGTGGATGTTGAAGTTCTGGTCGAACAGTTCGTCCGTGTGTTGCGCCAGCGGCAGGACCTTGAGGATGCCGGCGTTGTTGATCAGCACGTCGACCTTGCCCAGTTGGGTTTCGGTTTCGTCGAACAGGCGGCGCACGTCATCGGCATTGGCCACATCGGCCTTGACTGCTATGGCCCGGTGGCCGGCCTGGCGCAGCTCCACCACCAGGGCCGAGGCTTCGCTGGCGCTGTTGGCGTAGTTGATGGCGACTGCGAAGCCTTCGCTGGCCAGTTGCCGCGCAATCACCGCGCCGATGCCGCGGGAGGCGCCGGTCACGATGGCAACTTTCGAAGTCTGGGTAGTCATGGCGAATTTCCTTCTGGGTAATGAGTGATTGGCTGTGGTGTGGACGCAGATTCACATGTTTACCCAGGGTGATAAATGCGCCAGAGTTGGCTTGACTGTTCAATAATCACCAACAATCAATGAGCCCCGGAGCCCGTCGTGGATCAAGTCAAAGCGATGAAGGTGTTCGTGCGAATTTACGAGCGCAGCAGCTTCACCCTGGCCGCCGAGGACCTGAACCTGCCGCGCGCCACCCTGACCCATACCCTCAATCAGTTCGAAGCCTGGCTCGGTACCCGCCTGCTGGAACGCAGCACCCGCCGCGTGCGCCCGACCCTCGACGGCGAGGCCTATTACCAGCGCTGCGTACAGCTGCTGGCGGAGCTGGAAGAGGCCGAACTGGCGTTTCGCACGGTGGCGCCGAAGGGGCGTTTGCGGGTCGACCTGCATGGCACCCTGGCCAAGTACTTCGTGATTCCGGCCCTGCCCGAATTCATGGCGCGCTATCCGGAAATCGAGCTGTCCATCAGCGAGGCCGATCGTTTTGTCGACCTGATCGCCGAAGGGGTGGACTGCGTGTTGCGCGCCGGCACCCTGGGCGATTCGTCGTTGATCGGCCGGCGCGTGGCCAACTTGCAGCAGATCACCTGCGCCAGCCCGGCCTACCTGCGCAAATACGGCGAGCCATCGAGCCTCGACGAGCTGTCGCGGCACCGTGCGGTGAACTACGTCTCACGCACCACGGCCAAGCTGTTTCCGTTCGAATTCATGGTCGATGGCGAACTGCGGGAAGTCGCTATCGAGGGTGCGCTGTCGGTGTTCGGCGCGGAAATCTATGCCGCCTCGGCCGTGGCCGGGCTGGGCATCATCCAGTGCCCGCGCTATCGCATGGCACAGCAGATTTCCCAGGGGCTGGTGCAGGAAATCCTCATCGACACCCCGCCGCCGCCCATGCCGGTTTCCGTGCTGTACCCACACAACCGCCACATGTCGCCGCGGGTGCGGGTATTCGTCGACTGGCTGGCGGAGGTTTTTGCCAGGGCGCTCTGAAAAGGGCCTGGGTGGCGCCGGTCATCGCTGCTTTCTGTATTGATTATCTGAATGTGTATAGTGTGTATTCTTCGCCTTTGGCTGTGTAGGGTGGCTTTTCGGGACGTATCGAAAGGATACGGCAATGCGCAGTCGGGAACTGATCAGGATGATCGAGGAGGACGGGTGGTATCTGATCGCGGTCAAAGGCAGTCATCACCAGTACAAGCATCTGCACAAGCCGGGGCGGGTCACTATCCCTCACCCGGATGCGGATCTGCCCAGGGGCACGATCCACAGCATCTTGAAACAGGCGGGCCTGAAATGAGGCCGGTCTTGAACGAAGAGGTCAACGAGATGAAATTCCCGGTCGTGCTGCACAAGGATGCCGACTCCGGATATGGAGTGATCGTCCCCGATGTGCCGGGCTGTTTTTCCGCCGGTCATACCGCGGCAGAAGCCTTCGAGAATGTGAAAGAGGCCCTGTCGCTGCATTACGAAGGCTTGGTCGCCGATGGTGAACCGCTGCCCCAGGTGCATGAGGTCGATGTGCATATCGACAATCCCGATTACGCCGGTGGCGTGTGGGGCATGATCGAGTTCGACATCACGCCTTACTTCGGCAAGGCGGTGCGCTTCAACGCCACCCTGCCGGAGCAATTGCTGGAACGCATCGACCAGACGGTGAAGCGCGACCAGCGCTACCGCTCGCGTTCGGGCTTTCTCGCTGCGGCGGCATTGCGCGAGTTATCGGCGTAGCCGCGAATCGTCGCCATCGAACGTTGGCCACTCGCACCCGCCGGGGGCCCGTGCCCGCGATAAGCACGAAGAGCCGTGAGGGTCGTTGCTACGCGCTCTCGCGCTCGATCAGCCGGCACTGCAGCAGGTTCAGGCGCTGGACCTCGTCTTCCACCGGCAACACGCCCAGGCTTTCCAGGACGCGGGTCGCCGCCAGGACGCCGATCTCCAGTGCCGGTGGCTTGATGGTGCTCAGGCTGGGCAACAGCATCTCGGCAAAGGGGTAATCGCCGAAGCCCAGCACCGCGCATTCCTCGGGGATTTTCAGCCCCGCCCGTTGCCCGGCCAGGGAGCCGCCGGCGGCCAGGTTGTCGTTGGCGAAGATGATCGCGTCCGGGCGTGGGCGGGTTTTCATCAGGGCTTCCATGGCCTGCTTGCCGGCCTCGAACGGCGCTCGATCGGCATCCGGGGCGAACACCCAGGGTGCCAGGCCCAACTCGCTCACGGTGGCGGCGTAACCGTCGCGGCGCTCCAGGGCGCTGAGGTCGCCGGGGGCGCTGTTCTGCACGAAGGCGATGCGCCGATAACCCTTGTCGTACAGATAACGCGTCGCCGTCACCCCGACCTGGTAATGGGAAAAGCCGATCTGCAGCGGTTCCCGCTGTGGCTGGTAGTCCCAGGTCTCGATCACCGGGATATCCGCCTCGGCGATCATCTTTTCAGTGCCCGGGCTATGGAAATGACTGGTCAGCACCAGGGCGGCCGGCGACCAGCCGAGAAAGGCCCGCACGGCGTTTTCTTCCTGTTGCGCATCGAAGTAGCTCGACGCCAGCAACAGCTGGTAACCGTGGCGGCTGAGGGTGTCGCTGAAGCCCTGGATGGTGTTGGCGAAGATCGGCCCGGAGATGTTCGGGATCACCATGGCGACAATCTTGCCCCGTGTCGAGGCCAGGCCGCCGGCCACCAGGTTCGGCACATAACCCAGTTCGGCCACTGCCCGGGCGATGCGCTCGCGACGTTCTGGCGAGACGCTGTCCGGCTGATTGAAATAACGCGACACGGTGATCGCCGACACACCGGCCTGGCGGGCGACGGTGTTCAGGGTCACCCGTCCGGCACCGCGGCGCTTGCGGCCTGGGGATTTTTCAACGGTCAAAAGCGCGATCCTTCAAGTAAACAAAAAGGCATATAAAAGTAATTTTTCAGTATTTGACGATCTATGTGCGGCTTACCGATACTGGCGATGTTAGCGCTAACAAAGCGCCTTGTCTGCTACTCGCTCGAGCGAATGTCCATGACAGATTTTTCGGCGCTGCCGGCGCAGATCGGCAGCGGTTAAGGGCAAATTCCGCGCAGGTGCAGCATGCAGAACATTCATGGGGATCAGCAGAAACGGGTGCGGTCGATCCGCGCCGCCAGCGCTTCACGGGCGTATTGGGGCTGGTGGCTGGCGGGGCTCGCCGCGCTGCCGCTGCCGGGCGCTTTCGCCGCTGACAGCGACAGCGCGGCGCAGGGCCAGGAGCCGACGCTGAAGTCGGTGACAGTCACCGCCACCCGCCGCGAAGAGTCGCTGCAAAAAGTGCCGGTAGCGGTGTCGGTGGTCGATGGCGAGCAACTGGAGCGCGATAACCGCAACGGTGTCGCCAGCATCGTGCAACAGGTGCCGTCGCTGAACTTCCGCACCGGCGCTTCGAACAAGGACACCTCGCTGTTCATCCGCGGCGTGGGCACCATTTCCACCTCGCCCGGCGTGGAGCCGACCGTGGCCACGGTGATCGATGGCGTGGTCTACGGCCGCCCGGGCCAGGCTACCCTCGACCTGCTGGACCTGGAGCGCATCGAAGTTTTGCGCGGTCCGCAAGGCACCTTGTTCGGCAAGAACGCTTCGGCCGGCGTGCTGAATATCGTGACCAGGGCGCCGACCGCCGAGACCCATGGCTACATCGACCAGAGCTACTACAGCGGCAACGAAAGCCGCACCCGGGTCGGCATCGGCGGCAGCCTGATTCCCGACACGCTCAAGGGGTCGATCACCACCCTGTTCGGCAGCTACGACGGCAACGTCGACAACCGGCGCAACGGGCATGAGGTCAACGGCTACAACCGCAAGGGCGTGCGCGGCAAGCTAGCGTTCACCCCCAGCGACGACCTCACCTTCACCCTGGCGGCCGACTACATGCAGTCCCATGACGACGCGCCCAATGGCGTTGTCGCCAAGACCCTGGCTCCGGCCTTCGCCAATGCCCTGCGCCCGGTCCGGGCCAGCAGCGACAACCGCGATATCAACACCGATACCCGTACCCACGTCGAGGACACCAACAAAGGTTTGTCCGGCCAGCTGGACTGGAGTCTTGGCGATTACACCCTGACCTCGATCACCGCCTGGCGCGGCTGGAACAACACCCAGTATCAGGACGGCGACCGCCTGGGCGCCGTTACCGCCGCTTTCCCCGGTACCGCCGACAAGGGCGACCTGGACTACAACCAGTACTCTCAGGAGCTGCGCCTGGCCTCGCCCAAGGGGCAATTTCTCGAGTACGTCGGCGGGTTGTTCTACATGCACGGCAAGGATGAAGAAACCTACCGGCGCACCCTGACCACTACCACCGCGATCAACCGCGGCATCGCCGACTACAACACCACCAGCGACAGCTACTCGGTGTTCGGCGAAACCACCCTGAACTTCACCTCGGACCTGCGCGGGATCGCCGGCCTACGCTGGACCCACGACGACCTGGAATACGATCACCGCCGCGTATCCACCTCGGCCACCACCGTCAGCGGCATTCAGCCCGGCACCAGCAGCTCGGGCTCGGTGGATGAGGACGGCTGGTCCGGGCGCCTGGGCCTGCAGTACGACCTGAGCGATGCGGTCACCACCTACCTGACCTATTCACGCGGCTACAAGGGGCCGGCCTACAACGTGTTCTTCAACATGCAGCCGCGGGACACCGAGGCGCTGAAGCCGGAAACCTCCAACACCTGGGAGGCCGGGATCAAGGCCACGGCCTGGAACAAGCGCCTGACCGCCAACCTGGCGATCTTCCACAGCGACTACGACAACTATCAGGCGAACTTCTTCGACACCGTCGCCGGGCAGGTGGTGACCCGCCTGATCAATGCCGGCAGCGTTAGCACCGAAGGCGTCGAGCTGGATTACGCCTTGCAGGCCACCCAGCAACTGAAGATCTCCGGCGCGCTGGCCTATACCCGCGCGCGGATCGACGAATTCGCCTGCCCGGCGGGCGCGGCGGCTTCTTGCAACGTCAACGGCAAGCCGCTGCCATTCAGCCCTGATTGGAAAAGCTATGTGCGGGCCGATTACAGCATCCCGCTGGATAACGGCCTGGATATCGAACTGGGCACCGATTACAGCTGGCAGAGCGAAGTGCAGTACGACATCAGCCAGAACGCCGACACCAGGCAGGGGGCCTACGGCATCTGGAACGCCAGCATCGCCCTGGCCGACTACAACCAGGGCTGGCGCGTGGCGCTGCTGGGCAAGAACCTCGCCGACAAGTCCTATTCGCCGCTGCTGGCCAGTGGCGGCAATTACATCTACCGCGCCGTGCCACGGGATGACGAACGTTATTTCGGGGTACAGGTGCGCAAGGATTTTTGAGCCGTTGTGTGCAACGACCCTCAATGACCGCTTCAAGGAAAAGGCCATGACCCACCCAAGACAACTCAAGCTCGGCGCCTTTCTGATGGCCACCGGTCATCACGTTGCCGCCTGGCGGCATCCGTACGTACCGGCGGATGCCGGACTAGACTTTTCTGCGTACAGGCAGCTGGCCCGGATCGCCGAGGCAGCGAAGTTCGATGCCCTGTTCCTGGCTGACAGCGTGGCCGCCGCAACGGGCCCCGAGGCCCACAGAATGGCGCGTTCGGAGCAGTTTGAGCCCTTGACTTTGCTGGCTGCCCTCAGCGTCGTGACCGAGCATATTGGGCTAATTGCCACTAGCACTACGAGCTATAACGTACCGTACCATGTAGCACGTAAGTACGCTTCGCTGGATCACCTGTCGGGTGGAAGGGCAGGTTGGAATCTGGTGACTTCCGACAATGCGGCCGAAGCGCAGAATTTCGGTCGCGACGAGCATTTGGGCCATGCCGAGCGTTACAGCCGCGCCCGCGAGTTCCATGCAGTGGTCACCGGGCTTTGGGACAGTTGGCAGGACGACGCCTTTGTCCGCGACAAAAGCAGCGGCCAGTACTACGACCCGGCCAAGCTGCATGTGCTGGATCACCAGGGCGAGCACTTCCGGGTCAAGGGCCCGCTGAATGTGGCGCGCCCGCCCCAGGGCTATCCGGTGATCGTCCAGGCCGGTTCCTCCGAAGCCGGACGCGAGTTGGCGGCGCAGACCGCCGAAGTGGTATTCACCGCCCAGACCTCACTGGCCAGCGCCCAGGCGTTTTATGCCGACCTCAAGGGGCGCCTGGCCCGCTACGGACGCGGCGCCGATTCATTGAAAGTCATGCCCGGGGTATTCGTGGTGGTGGGGCAGAGCGAAAGTGAGGCCCGGGAAAAATATGAATCGTTTCAGCAATGGGTCGAACCCGAGGTTGGCGTCGCCCTGCTTGGGCGTATGCTGGGCAACTTCGACCTGTCGCAGTACCCGCTGGACGGCCCGCTGCCCGCGCTGCCATTGACCGAAAGCGGCCAGCAAAGCCGGCAGAAGCTGCTGGTGGAACTGGCCGGCAAGGACAACCTGAGTCTGGCCGAGCTGGGCCGGAAAATCGCCGGGGGCCGGGGGCACTACAGCCTGATCGGCACGCCGGCGCAGATCGCCGACGAGCTGCAAGGCTGGTTCGAGGAAGGCGCGGCGGATGGCTTCAACGTGCTGGTGCCGCACCTGCCGGGCGGGCTCCAGGACTTTGCCGGCGCCGTGGTACCGGAACTGCAACGACGCGGGTTGTTCAGAACCGAATACGAGGGCAAGACGTTGCGCGAGAACCTGGGGCTGGCGCGACCGAAGAATCAATTTGCATAGAGAAGCAGGCGACCGCGGCGCGGTCGATCGCGAAACCCGAAGGCTTCAAACCACAGCGCAGTCCCGCCAATGAGAGAGGATTCGATGACTTACCTTGCTGCCGAAAACCGCTATGACTCCATCCCCTACCGCCGCGTCGGACGCAGCGGCCTGGTGCTGCCGGCGCTGTCCCTGGGCCTGTGGCACAACTTCGGCGACAGCACGCCGATCGATACCCAGCGTTCGTTGCTGCGCACCGCCTTCGACCTGGGCATCAACCACTTCGACCTGGCCAACAACTACGGCCCGCCCTATGGCAGCGCCGAGATCAATTTCGGTCGTTTGTTGCGTGAAGACTTCAAGCGGTATCGCGACGAGCTGATCATCTCCAGCAAGGCCGGCTGGGATATGTGGCCCGGTCCGTATGGCCAGGGCGGCGGCTCGCGTAAATACGTGCTGGCCAGCCTCGACCAGAGCCTGCAGCGCCTGGGCCTCGACTATGTGGATATCTTCTATTCTCACCGCTTCGACCCGGACACCCCGCTGGAAGAAACCGCCAGCGCCCTGGCCACCGCGGTGCAGCAGGGCAAGGCGCTGTACATCGGTATCTCGTCTTATTCGGGGGTGAAGACCCGCGAGATTGCAGCCTTGCTCAAGGAGTGGAAAGTGCCGCTGCTGATCCACCAGCCGGCCTATAACCTGCTCAACCGCTGGGTGGAAAAGGACCTTTTGGACACCACCGAAGAACTCGGCGCCGGGGTGATTGCCTTCACGCCGTTGGCCCAGGGCCTGCTGACCGACAAGTACCTCAATGGCATTCCCGAGGATGCGCGGGTCAATCGTCCGGGCGGTGGTTCGTTGCAAGCCTCGCACCTGTCCGAGGCCAACCTCGCCCATGTGCGCGCCCTCAACGAAATCGCCCAGCGTCGTGGCCAGAGCCTGGCGCAACTGGCCCTGGCCTGGACTCTGCGCGACCCGCGGGTGACCTCGGCCCTGATCGGCGCCAGCCGGCCGGAGCAGATCGTCGAGAATGTCGGCGCATTGCAGAACCTGAACTTCAGCGCTGAAGAGCTGGCAGAGATCGATCGTTTTGCCCGCGAAGGCGGGATCAATCTGTGGGAGAAGCCTTCAACCGCGGAATAGAGCCTGCCGTCATGTTGTAAGGCTGTCGCGGCTTCTGTAGGAGCCAGGCTTGCCGGCGATCCAGAGGGCATGTGCTGTCAGGCATCCCGCTATCGCGAGCAAGCTGCGCTCCTACAGAGCCGGGTTCAAACCTCGAGTGGCAGCCAGGGGTTGATAACGATCAACCCGGTGTCGCTGAAGTCCTTGGCGTTACGGGTGGCGATCGCCGCGTCGTGGACGCGGCATATGGCCGCAATTTGCGCATCCACCAGGCTGATCGGACGCCCCAGGCTTTCCCGGTGCGAAATCAGATGGGCGTAGTAAAGAGCCGCCTGGGTCCCGAAGGGCGCGATGCGGTCGATGAAGTCTTCCTCGAACATCGCGAGCGCCGACGCATGGAGCATCTGTTTGCGCTTGCCGTGGGGCAGGCGCGCGATGCCGTGAAGAATCTCGGCCATGGTCATGGCGCTGATGTAGAGGTCTTCGACAGGTTGCGCTTCGATCCACAGCAATACCGATGCGTCCGGTTGGGGACGCATCAGTTCCGACAGCACATTAGTGTCGAGCACGATCATTCGCCCAGATCCACCACGCGTGCCGGCTCGGTACGTTCGGGCAGCTCAAGCTTCACTCCGCCGGCCTCGGCAAAGCGTGCCCGGATACGACTGGCCAGGCCTTGGCTGTCGGCTGTTCTGCTCAGGGCGCGGCGCAAAATCAAGCGGGCTTCTTCTTCCATGGAGTGGCCGTTGTGGGCGGCTTCGATGCGCAGGCGCTCTTTGATGTGGTCGTCCAGGTTTCGGATTGTCAGGCTGGCCATGGGCTCCTCCGAATGAAATCAATGCAATCATTGATAGCATAGCCGCGCGTCATCGAGGGTGGGCAACCACTTGTCGTTTGGTGACGCCGCAATCACCCGCCAGTCCTGTTGCAGTCATGAATATCGGTTATCGGAAAAACGGCACATCCCCGAGAATCGTCGCGCGGTGCATCACGCGGCGTTGCGGGCGGTAGTCGTCGACCGCGTAGTGCTGGGTCACGCGGTTGTCCCAGAAGGCCACGTCGTTGATCTGCCAGCGCCAGCGGATGGTGAATTCCGGGCGGGTGGCGTGGGCGAACAGCAGTTTCAGGATGACTTCGCTTTCGCTGTCCGACAGCTCGTTGATCCTGGTGGTGAAGCCTTCGTTGACGAACAGCGACTTGCGCCCGCTGACCGGGTGGGTGCGGATCACCGGGTGCGACAGCGGCGGGTTTTTCCGCTTGGCTTCTTCCCAGCGCGCCAGGTCCTGCGGGGTATTGCCGAAGCGTTCCAGGGGGAAGGACTTGATGAACTCGTGAGTTGCGGTCAGGCCTTGCAGCAGGTTCTTCATCGGCTCCGAGAGCGCCTCATAGGCCGCGATGCCGCTGGCCCACAGGGTATCGCCACCGTAGGCCGGCAACAGCTTGGCGCTGAGCACCGCGCCCAGGGCCGGGGTCGGCAGGAAGGTGACGTCGGTGTGCCAGATGGCGTTGTCGCGTACGTCGGTTTGCGCGGTGTCGAGGATCAGCACTTCTGGCTGTTCCGGCACGTTGGGGTAGATCGGATGGATATGCAGGTCGCCAAAGTTCGCCGCGAAGCGCGCCTGTTGCGGCGGGTCGATCGGCTGGTCGCGGAAGAACAGCACCTGATGCTGGAGTAGCGCCTGCTCGATGATGTCGCGCTGTTCGCCGGCCAGCGGTTGGCTGATATCGACGCCGCTGATCTGGGCGCCCAGGGCGGAGCTTAAAGGGGTGATGGTCAGGCTCATGTCGTTCTCGAATGGAGCGCCGATTTGCCGGCGTGGTCAGTTCTGTCTGTAAGAAGTCTTGCCCGCTACAGGGTTACCGGGGTCTCAATGGGCCTGGCCGTGCCAGGGCACCAGCTTGCGCTGCAGGGCGCGCAGGCCCATTTCCATGGCGAAGGCGATCAGGGCGATGACCAGGATCCCCAGTACCACCACATCGGTGACCAGGAACTGCGCGGCGGATTGCACCATGAACCCCAGGCCGCTGGTGGCGGCGATCAGTTCGGCGGCGACCAGGGTCGACCAGCCCACCCCGAGGCCGATGCGCACGCCAGTGAGAATGTCCGGCAGGGCACTGGGCAGGATCACATGGCGAATCAGCTGGGCCCGGGTTGCGCCCAGGGACTGCGCGGCGCGCAGTCGGGTCGGGTCGACGGTGCGTACGCCGGTGGCGGTGGCGATGGCGATCGGGGCGAAGATCGCCAGGTAGATCAGCAGCACCTTGGACAGCTCGCCGATGCCGCACCAGATGACGATCAGCGGCAGGTAGGCCAGGGGCGGAATCGGCCGGTAGAACTCGATCAGCGGGTCCAGCACGCCGCGAGCGATGCGATTGTGGCCGATGGCGATGCCCACCGGGATCGCGGTCAGCACGGCAAAACCCAGGGCCAGGCCGATGCGTCCGAGGCTCGCGCCCAGGTGCTGCCACAGGGTGGAATCCATATAGCCGCTGGTCACCAGCAGCCAGCCCTTTTGCAGCACGGCGGAAGGTGGCGGCAGGAACAGCGGTTCGATCAGGCCGCTGGCCGTCACCGCCCACCACAGGGCAAGCAGCACGACCAGGGTCAGCACGCTGATCCAGCGAGTGCTCAGGCTGCGGCGCTGGGGCTCCGTGGTGTGCGGGTTAGCGGCTTTGGTCGTGGTGGCCGGGAGGTCGTAGCTGTTCATGCGCGCTCCTGCCGCAAGACGGCACTGCGTTGGGAGAACACCCGGGCCAGCACATGTTCGCGGGTTTCGATAAAGCGTGGATCGGACTTGATTGCCCGGGCCGATTCGCCGGCCACGTAACGCTGGCCGAAGTCCAGGCTCAAGCGCTCGACGATTTGCCCCGGGTTGGGGGCCAGCAGGATCAGGTCGGTGGCGAGGAACACCGCTTCCTCGATGTCGTGGGTAATCAGGAACACCGGCTTGGCGGTGCGTTGCCAGACCTGCAGCAACAGCTCCTGCATCTGCTCGCGGGTGAAGGCATCGAGGGCGCCGAAGGGTTCGTCCATCAGCAGCAGCCGTGGGTCGGCGGCCAGGGCGCGGGCCAGGCCCACACGCTGGCGTTGTCCGCCGGAGAGCTGCCAGATGCGTCGTTTGTCGAAGCCGGCCAGGTCCACCAGCGCGAGCATTTCCCGGGCGCGGGCTTCGCGCGGGTCGCGGGCAATGCCGGCCAGTTCGAGGCCGAAGCCGACATTGGCCAGCACGTCCTGCCAGGGCAGCAGGGCATCGTCCTGGAACACCACGCCGCGTTCGGCGCTCGGGCCGGCGACCGGCACGCCGTCCAGGGTGATGCGCCCGGCGCTGGGTTCGACGAAACCGGCGATCAGGTTCAACAGCGAAGTCTTGCCACTGCCGGAAGGGCCGAGGGCGACCAGCAGCTGCTGGGGCCCGAGCGTCAGGGAAATATCCGCCAGCACCGGTTCGGCGGCGCCGGGGTACTGTGCGCTGATGCGCTCCAGTTGTAGCAAAGCCATGACGGCGCGCTCCTTGTTCAAATGCAGCCTTTGTCGAGGTGAGACGCTGTACGAGAAGCGCCGGGCTGGGCTCGGCGACCTCTGCGGCGAACCTTCAGTGGGTGATGTACTTGGCGCTGACGTACGGCGCGTAGTCCGGCAGAACCGCCTCGACCTTGCCCTGTTCCTTGAGGAACACCGCGGTGTCGGTGATGGCCTTGGTGGTCGGCGCGCCAAGGCTGATGACCTGGTCGGCCGCCAGTGGGTAGACGTTGCCCTGCAACAGCAGCGGAATGTCGCTGGCCTTGGCGCCGGAGAGTTTCACCAGCTTATCGACGTTGCTCTGCTCCGCCAGCCAGGCCTTTGGGTCCTTGCGGTAATCGGCGTAGGCGTCGAGGGTCACTTTGGCGAAGGCGGTGACGATTTGCGGGTGCTTCTCGGCGAAGTCCTTGCGCACGATCCAGGCGTCGAAGGTCGGCGCGCCGAACCGGGCCAGTTCGCCGGAGGTGATCAGCACCTTGCCGTTTTCCTTGGCCACGCCCAGCGCCGGATCCCAGACGTAGGTGGCGTCGATGTCGCCGCGTTTCCAGGCAGCGATGATCGCCGGTGGCGCCAGGTTGAGAATCTGTACTTTCGCCGGGTCGATTTTCCAGTGCTTGAGCGCGGCCAGCAGGCTGTAGTGACCGGTGGAAACGAAGGGCACGGCGACTTTCTTGCCGACCAGGTCCTGGGGCGTGTTGATCCCGGATCCGTCGCGGGCCACCAGGGCCTCGGCGGCGCCGATCTGGGTGGCGATGAGGAAGGTTTCCACCGGCACCTTGCGGGTGATCGCGGCGGTCAGCGGGCTGGAGCCGAGGTAGCCGATCTGCACGTCACCCGAGGCGATGGCGGCGATGATGTCGGCGCCGTTGTCGAACTTGCGCCAGTCGATCCTGGCCTGGGTGGCCTTTTCGTAGGTGCCGTCGGCCTGGGCGACTTTCGCCGGATCGACGGTGGTCTGGTAGGCGACGGTGACGTCGGCTGCCTGGGCGAACAAGCTCGCGGTAGCCAGGGATACGGCCGCCAGAAGGCGAAGGGGAAAGTGCATTTTCATCATGAAGCTCCTCGACAGGCGGCCAAGTGTGGACGTGGGAGGAGACTAAATGATCTAAGAATCTAAAAATAAATAACTTTTTAGAATTAGCTTAAAAGAGGAATCTTCTAAAGAGAGCACTTTTTTGAAGGGGAGCGCTTTGCGCTCCATCGCGAGCAAGCTCGCTCCTACAGGACAGTACTGTGTAGGAGCGAGCTTGCTCGCGATACAGGCGGCGCGGTGTGTCAGTTACTGATGGCCAGGATACTCGCCTGGTACGAACCGACAAACACGTCGAAATCACCGACTTCGTTGCGTTCCAGCTCGGCCTGTTGCAGCAGGGAGCTGCGCGCGGCTTCTTCGAAACGTGCCTGGTCTTCCTTGCTCAGGGGCTCGCTGCGGAAGAACTCGGCGTGGGCCAGGCTCTGGCGCAGGGAGAACTGGCTGAAGCTTTCCTTGTGCTCCTGCATGGCGGCCAGGACTTGGGCCGAAGGCGTCAGGGACGAATCCTTGACCTTGGCCAGCTGGGCGTCCAGTGCCTTGCTGTGGGCGTCGCTGCCGTGGCTGCGATCGAGCAGGGCGGCCAGCGGCGCGATCTTTTCCAGCAGTTCGCCGGCCCATTCCTTGAGCTCCACCAGTTGTCCCTGGCGCAGCAGGTGCAGGCCCGGACGACGTCCTTCCTTGACCACCTTGAGGAAGTTCGAGGTGGCGTTGCCGCACTCGTTGTTTTCCAGCAGCGGACTCTCGTTTAGCGCGCAATACAGCAGGAAGGCGTCGAGGAAGCGGGCTTCCTGCACGTCGATGCCCATCGGCAGGAACGGGTTGATGTCCAGGCAGCGCACTTCGACGTACTGGATGCCGCGGGCCATCAACGCCTGGATCGGCCGCTCGCCGGTGTAGGTCACGCGTTTCGGGCGGATGTTGGAGTAGTACTCGTTTTCGATCTGCAGGATGTTGGTGTTGAGCTGGACCCACTCGCCGTCCTGGTGGGTGCCGATCTCCACATAAGGCGCGTACGGCGTGGCGACGGCCTTGCGCAGGCTGTCGGTGTAGCTGTTCAGGTCGTTGTAGCAAGGGGTGAGGCCGGCCTGGGCGTTGCTCTGGTAGCCCAGGTCGCTCATGCGCAGGCTGGTGGCATACGGCAGGTACAGGGTCTCGGCGTCCAGCTGTTCCAGCTGGTGCGAGCGCCCGCGCAAGAAACCCGCGTCCAGCGCCGGCGAGGCGCCGAACAGGTACATCAGCAGCCAGCTGTAGCGGCGGAAGTTACGGATCAGCGCGATGTACGCCGACGACTGATAGTCGCGGTCGCTGCCGACGAAACCTTCGGCCTGCTTGAGCAGCGGCCAGAGCTGCTCCGGCAGGGAGAAGTTGTAGTGGATCCCGGCGATGCACTGCATGGTCTTGCCGTAACGCAGGGCCAGGCCCTTGCGGTACACATACTTGAGCTGACCGATGTTGGAGGTGCCGTAATAGGCGATCGGGATGTCTTCCTCGGCCGGCAACGGGCACGGCATCGATGGACTCCACAGGTACTCGTTGCCGAGCTTGCTGTAGGCGAAACGGTGAATCTTGTCGAGGCTGGCCAGGGTGTCAGCCGGATCGGCCAGGGCCGGAGTGATGAACTCCAGCAGCGACTCGGAATAATCGGTGGTGATCTGTTCGTTGGTCAGCGCGGAACCCAGTTCTTCCGGGTGCGGGGTCTGTGCCAGGCGCGCTTCGCCGGTCACGCGCAGGCATTCGCGCTCGATACCGTGCAGGCACTGCTCGAGCAGAGAGAGGTTAGCGCGCTCGCCGAGCAGAGCCAGGCGGCGGTTGAGAAGTTCGCTCAAGTTGGATTCCTTCACGCGTCAGTCGCCCCAATATGGGGGTGGGCAGGACGGTCTACAAGGGTGAAGTTGAAACTGGCGTTTTCGCCTGGTCGTTGAGCCTTACCGGCCCGCTTTGCAACGCCATTGCTTCATCCTTGAACTGGCTCTTGCACGCGCAAAAAATTCCGGCGCCGTGTGTGCAGCGCCGAAATTAACTCAAATCGAGGTTGAGGGGCTATAGAACAGCGAACGTGCCTTGTGCTTTAGCGACCAGTTTGTCGCCTTGCATCACATCGGCCTCGACCACCAGGGTACGGCGGCCCAGGTGGATCACCCGGGCGTGGCAGACCACGTCGCCCTCGGCGACGGCGCGGATGTAGTTGATCTTGCACTCGATGGTCGCGCTCTGCTGGTCGAAGCCGTGGGAGCTGGAACAGGCCAGCCCCATGGCAATGTCGACCAGGCTGAAGATCGCCCCGCCGTGCAGCTTCTGGCCACGATTGCGCAACTGCGGCGTCAGCGTCAGGGCGACGTCGGCTGCACCGACTTCCAGACGCTGCAGACGGCAGCCGATCAGTTGGCTGAACGCGCTTTCGGTCAAGCCGGCCGGGATCTCCATCAGCGTTTCTTCAACTGCTTGGCGTTGGCGAACAGCGACGCCATGGCGTTGTTGGTCGGGGCCGCGGCCACGCTTTCCTTGCGCGGGGCGCTGTTGCCCGACGAGCGTGGCGCCGAGCCTGGGCGCGAACCACGAGCGCCGTCGATCTTCTCGCCCGGGGTGTCGCTCATGCGCATCGACAGGCCGACGCGTTTGCGTGGAATGTCGACTTCCATGACCTTGACCTTGACCACGTCGCCGGCCTTCACCGCCTCACGCGGGTCCTTGATGAACTTCTCCGACAGCGCCGAGATGTGCACCAGGCCGTCCTGGTGCACGCCGATGTCGACGAAGGCACCGAAGTTGGTGACGTTGGTCACCACGCCTTCGAGGATCATCCCCAGTTGCAGGTCCTTGAGGTCTTCGACGCCTTCCTGGAACTCGGCGGTCTTGAACTCGGGACGCGGGTCGCGGCCCGGCTTGTCCAGTTCCTGGAGGATGTCGGTGACGGTCGGCAGGCCGAAGGTTTCGTCGGTGAACTTCTTCGGATCCAGGCGCTTGAGGAAGCCGCTGTCGCCGATCAGCGAGCGGATGTCGCGGTCGGTCTCGGCGGCGATGCGCTGCACCAGCGGGTAGGCTTCCGGGTGCACCGCGGACGCGTCCAGCGGGTTGTCGCCGTTCATCACACGGAGGAAGCCGGCGGCCTGTTCGAAGGTCTTTTCACCCAGGCGGGCAACCTTCTTCAGCGCGGCGCGGGTCTTGAACGCACCGTTTTCATCGCGGTGGCTGACGATGTTCTGCGCCAGGGTGGTGTTGAGGCCGGAGATCCGCGCCAGCAGGGCCACGGACGCGGTGTTGACGTCCACGCCGACGGCGTTCACGCAGTCCTCGACCACCGCATCCAGGCCACGGGCCAGCTTCAGCTGCGACACGTCGTGCTGGTACTGGCCGACGCCGATGGATTTCGGATCGATCTTCACCAGCTCGGCCAGCGGGTCCTGCAGGCGGCGGGCGATGGACACCGCGCCACGGATCGACACGTCGAGGTCGGGGAATTCCTTGGCGGCCAGTTCCGACGCCGAATACACCGAAGCGCCCGCCTCGGAGACCATGACCTTGGTCATGCGCATGGCCGGGTATTTCTTGATCAGCTCGGCGGCCAGCTTGTCGGTTTCCCGGCTGGCGGTGCCGTTGCCGATGGCGATCAGGTCCACCGAGTGCTTGGCGCACAGCGCGGCCAGCACGGCGATGGTCTGGTCCCACTTGTTGTGCGGTACGTGCGGGTAAACGGTGGCGTGGTCCAGCAGCTTGCCGGTGGCGTCCACCACCGCCACCTTGCAGCCGGTACGCAGGCCCGGGTCGAGGCCCAGGGTCGCGCGCGGGCCGGCCGGAGCGGCCAGCAGCAGGTCGTGCAGGTTGTGGGCGAAGACGTTGATCGCCTCGGTTTCGGCGTTGTCGCGCAGCTCGCCCAGCAGGTCGGTTTCCAGGTGGGTGTAGAGCTTGACCTTCCAGGTCCAGCGCACCACTTCGCCGAGCCACTTGTCGGCCGGGCGGTTCTGGTTCTGGATGCCGACGTGCTGGCCGATCATGCCTTCGCACGGGTGCATGGTGCCGGGCAGTTCGTCGCCGACTTTCAGCGCGGAGCTGAGGATGCCTTCGTTGCGGCCACGGAAAATCGCCAGGGCGCGGTGCGACGGCATGCTCTTGAGTGGTTCGTCGTGTTCGAAGTAATCGCGGAACTTGGCGCCTTCCTCTTCCTTGCCGGCGATCACGCGGGCACTGAGGGTGGCTTCCTGCTTGAGGTAGTTGCGCAGCTTGTCCAGCAGGCTGGCGTCTTCGGCGAAGCGCTCCATGAGGATGTACTTGGCGCCTTCGAGGGCGGCCTTCACATCGGCCACGCCTTTTTCCGCGTCGACGAAGCGCGCGGCTTCGCTTTCCGGGGCCAGGCCCGGGTCGTTGAACAAGCCGTCCGCCAGTTCGCCGAGGCCGGCTTCCAGGGCGATCTGGCCCTTGGTACGGCGCTTCTGTTTGTACGGCAGGTAGAGGTCTTCGAGGCGGGTCTTGGTGTCGGCGAGCTTGATGTCGCGGGCAAGTTCCGGGGTCAGTTTGCCTTGCTCCTCGATGCTGGCGAGGATGCTGATGCGCCGTTCGTCGAGTTCTCGCAGGTAGCGCAGGCGCTCTTCCAGATGACGCAACTGGGTGTCATCGAGGCTGCCGGTCACTTCCTTACGGTAGCGGGCGATGAAGGGCACGGTGGAGCCTTCATCCAATAGAGCGACGGCCGCTTCGACCTGTTGTGGGCGTACGCCGAGTTCCTCGGCAATGCGGCTGTTGATGCTGTCCATAAAACCACCTGACAAATTGTGAAGCAGGCTCGCCGGCACGGAAAATTGGCCTCGGCGAGTCTGGTTGAGCGGCCTGGCGTGCGCCGCTGCCTGGATCAAAAGGCTGCCTGTTGACCCGTGAAATCGAACAATTACTGCTTGGCCGGGAAAAATAAAAAGTGGCCACGGGCGGTAACGATCAGACGTTGCCTGACACAAAAGGCGGCGCATTATAACCAGCGTTCCAGTCTTCGGGGGTATCGGCCCACTGGCGGCCGACGGCGGGTTTTCTGGCGGTAGAGGAAAAATCTGCTAACAATGCACACGGTGCGTATAACGGCAGCTACGCCATAATGCGCACCGAGATAAAAGGAGCATCTGATGAGCAGCACTGCACAAACTGCCGAAGGCGAAAAAATTCTTATCGTTGACGACGACCCCGGGCTGAGCAGCCTGCTGGAGCGCTTCTTCGTCAGCAAGGGCTACCGTGCCCGCGCGGTTCCCAACACCGAGCAGATGGACCGTCTGCTGGGTCGCGAAGTCTTCAACCTGGTCGTCCTCGACCTGATGCTGCCTGGCGAAGACGGCCTGACCGCATGCCGCCGCCTGCGCAGTGCGAACAACCAGATCCCGATCATCATGCTCACCGCCAAGGGCGACGAGCTGAGCCGCATCAAGGGCCTGGAACTGGGCGCCGACGACTACCTGGCCAAGCCGTTCAACCCCGACGAGCTGATGGCGCGGGTCAAGGCCGTGCTGCGTCGCCAGTCGGCTCCTGTGCCGGGCGCGCCGGGCAGTGAAGACGAAAACGTCACCTTCGGCGACTACGAACTGTCCCTGGCCACCCGCGAACTCAAGCGCGGCGCCGAAGTGCACATGCTCACCACCGGTGAGTTCGCGGTGCTCAAGGCCCTGGTGATGAACGCTCGCCAGCCGCTGACCCGCGACAAGCTGATGAACCTGGCCCGTGGCCGCGAGTGGGATGCCCTGGAGCGTTCCATCGACGTGCAGATCTCCCGCCTGCGCCGGATGATCGAACCCGATCCGTCCAAGCCGCGTTATATCCAGACGGTCTGGGGCGTGGGTTATGTGTTCGTGCCGGATGGCACCACCACCAAGTGACCGATGATTTGTAGGAGCGAGCGCCCGGGCCGGCAAGCGACCCGGGCGCTCGCATTCCGCAACTCTGCGAGCACGGCTCGCTCCTGCAAAGCGTGTAATGGCTGTTTATGAAAACCCCGCTGTGGTTCCCGCAAAGCTTCTTCTCCCGCACCCTCTGGCTGGTGCTGATCGTGGTGCTGTTCTCCAAGGCGCTGACCCTGGTTTATCTGCTGATGAACGAGGACGTGCTGGTGGACCGCCAGTACAGCCACGGCGTGGCCCTGACCCTGCGCGCCTATTGGGCCGCCGACGAATCCAACCGCGACCAGATCGCCGAGGCCGCCGGGCTGATCAAGGTGGTCGGCAGCGGGGTGCCGGCGGGCGAGCAGCATTGGCCCTACAGCGAGATCTATCAGCGGCAGATGCAGGCCGAGCTGGGCGCCGACACTGAAGTGCGCCTGCGCATGCATGCGCCGCCGGCGCTCTGGGTGCGCGCGCCGAGCCTGGGCGACGGCTGGCTGAAAGTGCCGCTGTATCCGCACCCGCTGCGGGGGCAGAAGATCTGGAGCGTGCTCGGCTGGTTCCTGGCCATCGGCCTGTTGTCCACGGCGTCGGCGTGGATCTTCGTCAGCCAGCTCAACCAGCCGCTCAAGCGCCTGGTCTATGCCGCCCGGCAGCTGGGGCAGGGGCGCAGCGTGCGCCTGCCGATCAGCGATACGCCGAGCGAGATGACCGAGGTGTACCGCGCCTTCAACCAGATGGCCGAGGACGTGGAACAGGCCGGACGCGAACGCGAGCTGATGCTGGCGGGGGTGTCCCACGACCTGCGCACGCCTCTGACCCGCCTGCGCCTGTCGCTGGAGTTGATGGGCAGCCACAACGACCTGACCGACGACATGGTCCGCGACATCGAAGACATGGACGCGATTCTCGACCAGTTCCTGGCCTTTATCCGCGACGGCCGCGACGAATCGGTGGAGGAGGTCGATCTCAGCGACCTGGTGCGTGAAGTGGCGGCGCCCTACAACCAGAACGATGAAAAGGTGCGCCTGCGCCTGGAGCCGATCCCGCCGTTCCCGCTGCGTCGGGTGTCGATGAAGCGCCTATTGAACAACCTGATCGGCAACGCGTTGAACCATGCTGGGACGGAAGTCGAAGTCGCGGCCTATGTGTCGGGCGACACCAGCGCGCCTTATGTGGTGCTGAGTGTGATGGACCGTGGCGCGGGCATCGACCCGTCGGAGCTGGAAGCGATCTTCAACCCCTTCACCCGCGGCGACCGTGCCCGGGGTGGCAAGGGCACCGGCCTGGGCCTGGCCATCGTCAAGCGGATCGCCTCGATGCACGGCGGCAATGTCGAATTGCGCAACCGCGCCGATGGTGGCTTGGAAGCGCGGGTGCGCTTGCCGTTGGGATTGTTGCTGCCCAGGGATGCGGTCTGAAGGCAGCTACAAGCGGCAAGCTACAAGTTATAAGCGGCAAGTGAGGAGTCGCTTTTCTCTTGCAGCTTGCCGCTAAAAGCTTGCCGCTGCCTTTATCCCTTGCCCTTGGTGCGGGTCATGTTCGGGCCACCGTTTTTCTCGATGTGCTCGATGATGATCCCCGCCACGTTCTTGCCCGTGGTGGTCTCGATGCCTTCCAGGCCCGGCGAGGAATTCACTTCCATCACCAGCGGCCCGTGGTTCGAGCGCAGGATATCCACGCCCGCCACGCTCAGGCCCATGACCTTGGCCGCGCGCAGGGCGGTCATGCGTTCTTCCGGGGTGATCTTGATCAGGCTGGCGCTGCCGCCACGGTGCAGGTTGGAGCGGAACTCGCCGGGCTTGGCCTGGCGCTTCATCGCGGCAATCACCTTGTCGCCGACCACGAAGCAGCGGATGTCGGCGCCGCCGGCTTCCTTGATGTACTCCTGGACCATGATGTTCTGCTTCAGGCCCATGAAGGCCTCGATCACCGACTCGGCCGCGGTGGCGGTTTCGCACAGCACCACGCCTATGCCCTGGGTGCCTTCCAGCACCTTGATCACCAGGGGGGCGCCGTTGACCATCTCGATCAGGTCGGGAATGTCGTCCGGCGAGTGGGCGAAGCCGGTCACCGGCAGGCCGATGCCGCGCCGGGACAGCAGTTGCAACGAGCGCAGCTTGTCCCGCGAGCGGGCGATGGCCACCGACTCGTTGAGCGGGAACACACCCATCATTTCAAACTGGCGCAGCACCGCGCAGCCGTAGAAGGTCACCGAGGCGCCGATCCGTGGAATCACCGCATCGAAACCTTCCAGCGGCTTGCCGCGGTAATGGATCTGCGGTTTGTGACTGGCAATGTTCATATAGGCGCGCAGGGTGTCGACCACCACCATTTCATGGCCACGCTCGGTGCCGGCTTCGACCAGGCGACGAGTGGAATACAGACGCGGGTTACGCGACAGCACAGCGATCTTCATGCAACACCTGTGGCAGAGGTAGTGGACACCGGGAACACCGGTTTGTCTTGAACGTATTTGATCCCTGGATTGACCACCAACTGGCCATCGATCAGGGCTTTGGAACCGAGCAACAGGCGATAGCGCATGGCCTTGCGGCAGGCGAGGGTGAACTCCACCCGCCAGACCCGATCGCCGAGCGCCAGGGTGGTGCTGATCACGTAGCGCACCTGTGCCTGGCCGTTGGAGCTTTTAATGGTTTTCATCGCCACCAGCGGTGCTTCGCAACGCCGGTGACGCAACTGCACCACGCTGCCCAGGTGCGCGTTGAAGCGCACCCACTGCTCACCGTCGCGCTCGAACGGCTCGATCTCGGTGGCATGCAGGCTGGAGGTGCTGGCGCCGGTATCGATCTTGGCGCGCAGGCCGGCGACTCCCAAATCCGGAAGCGCCACCCACTCGCGCAGACCCACGACGGTCAAATGGTCAAATGTCTTCAAATGTGCTCAACCGCTGAGGAACCCGCTCGTACCGTCAAGCGGCCGAATTCGCGGTATTCACGCAGAATAATGGGTAAAAGGCGACAGATATCTAGGCCCGGATCCACAGCGCCCGGACGGGCCGCTGCAGAGCCTCGCATTCTAAACCGAGCCATCGCAATTCATGGCACGAGAGAAACGGTAGTACAGTTCGAAAATATTTCAGAATGAGGACATGCCATGGCACAAAAAGCCGAAGACGACGACAAGTTCCGTCTGGACAAATGGCTGTGGGCGGCGCGCTTCTACAAGACCCGTGCGCTGGCCAAGGCCGCCATCGAAAGCGGCAAGGTGCACCACCGTGGCGAGCGCTGCAAACCGGGCAAGGAGCCGAGGATCGGCGACGAGTATGAGATACGCACCGGCTTCGACGAGCGCACGGTGGTGGTCCAGGCCCTGTCGATCGTGCGTCGTGGGGCGCCGCAAGCACAGGCTCTCTATACGGAAACCGAAGCCAGCATCGCCAAGCGGGAAAACGCCGCGGCCCTGCGCAAGGCCGGCGCCCTGGGTGTGAGCACCGACGGCAAGCCGACCAAGAAACAGCGGCGCGACCTGTTCAAATTCCGCAGCAGCGAATAGACCCTTGGCCTTCTGAACCCTGCGGGTTCAATCGTCAGCAAGCTGGCTCCTACACAGCCGGCGCACCGCTCAACCCCCTGTAGGAGCGAGCTTGCTCGCGATCCGCGGCAAAGCCGCGACAAGCAGCAAATCCGAAGAGTCAGGCCGCCCGCACCACGCTCAGGCGCGACAGCAACGGCAGCTTGCCCAGCAGATTGAACAGCGGGTTGGTCGCCCGCAGCAGGAAGTCCGAGGCCTTGGCCGCGTACGGGGTGTAGTAGCCCCAGCCGAGTGCCCAGACCGCCAGCAGCACGCCACCGATATAGTCGTCCTGGCCCCAGTGCGCGCCGGCCACCAGGCGCGGCATCATGAACAGCAGGGTCAGGCCCCAGATCACCAGGAATTGGCCGACGCCGCGGCTGAACACACTCATGAACAGCGCCCAGATCAGCAGCACCGAGGCGTGGTCACCGGGGAAGCTCTGGCTGGAACGGTCCTTGAGCTCCCAGGTTTTTTCCCAGTGCGGGAAATAGTCGCTCATGTGCACGGCATCCTGGAGCATCATCGACGGGCTGTCGTGCTGCCAGCCCATGGCGTCGGCGAGCCTGGAGAACAACAAGCGGATAATCAGCATCAAGACCAGGATCGACAGGAAGCCGAAAAAGGCCCGGCGCACGTCCACGGCCTTGAACACCCAGTCACCGCGAATCAAAAGGGTCAGCAGGATCAGCCCGACTATCGCGTCGAAAGGCCGCAGGCTGGCCACGGCCCAGATATGCAGCCAGGTGGAGTTGCTCGCGAGGGGAGCATTCAGCAGGTGGAACAGCCATTCGTCGAACATCACACACAGCCTGTGCCCGCTTGGCCATAACCAGAAACCCAGCAGCGCCAGAGGGAGCAAATTGCACAACGCCAGCTTGCCGAGGTTCCACCTTGCTTGGAACAAACCCGGATTGTTCATAAAATGCCTCCAATGGCAGAAAATCGCGCACCGTAACAGTGCAAAAAACGCAATTTTCATATCTTGAAACCATTTTGTCATCACTTCAGATACCCAAACCTATGACTCATTTGCCGGATACCGACTTCACCCAACGCTTCATCTTCGATGACAGCGACGCCCGCGGCGAGCTGGTGGCGTTGGAGCGCAGCTATGCCGAAGTCCTCGCCAAACACGCTTACCCGGAGCCGGTCGCGCAACTGCTCGGCGAGCTGATGGCGGCGGCCGCGCTGCTGGTCGGCACGCTGAAGTTCGATGGCTTGCTGATCCTCCAGGCCCGTTCCGACGGCCCGGTGCCATTGCTGATGATCGAGTGCTCCAGCGAGCGCGAAATCCGTGGTCTGGCCCGCTACGATGCGGAGCAGATTGCCCCGGATGCGACCCTGGCCGACCTGATGCCCAATGGCGTGCTGGCCCTGACCGTCGACCCGACCCACGGTCAGCGCTACCAGGGCATCGTCGACCTGGATGGCGTCACCCTGTCGGAATGCTTCACCAACTATTTCGTCATGTCCCAGCAGGTCGGCACCCGTTTCTGGTTGCATGCCGACGGTCGTCGCGCCCGTGGCCTGCTGTTGCAGCAACTGCCGGCCGACCGCCTCAAGGATGAAGAAGAGCGCGCCGCCAGCTGGCAGCACATCACCGCGCTGGGCAGCACCCTGACCGCCGACGAACTGCTGAGCCTGGACAACGAAACCGTGCTCCATCGCCTCTACCATGAAGAAGCCGTGCGCCTGTTCGATGTGCAGCCGCTGCGCTTCCGTTGCAGCTGCTCGCGGGAACGCTCGGGCAATGCACTGGTCAGTCTGGGTCTGGAAGATGCGCAGAAGCTGGTGGTCGAACACGGCGGCAGCATCGAGATCGATTGCCAGTTCTGCAACGAGCGCTACCTGTTCGATGCGGCCGATATCAGCCAATTGTTCGCCGGAGCGGGTGTCGAGTCGCCGTCAGATACTCGTCACTAAAACGGTTCAGCGCAGGTAAATCACCTGGCAAGCGCCGGATTAACGCCGTTCTGACGGGAGGGCCCTACTCTTTTTGGGCTTTTCTGGCATAATCCGGCGCACTTTTTTCGCGGTAGTAGTGCACGACTTTCTACTACAAAACGTTTGGAGCACTCGGCCACTGGCCGACGGGGAACCTCATGACGCAAGCCAATAACGCCGTGTACACCGATCTGAGTGTTGATGATCTGGTCAAAGAAGCCCTGAAGCGCGGTGAAGGCGAGCTTGCCGATACCGGCGCGCTGGTTGTTCGTACCGGTCACCGTACCGGCCGTTCGCCAGTCGATCGTTTCATCGTTGAAGAGCCGAGCACCCAGGACGCTATCGCCTGGGGCCCGATCAACCGCAAGTTCCCGGCCGACAAGTTCGATGCCCTGTGGGCTCGCGTCGAGGCGTTCAACAACGCGCAAGAGCATTTTGTTTCCCATGTGCATGTAGGTGCTTCCGACGAGCACTACCTGGCCGTGAAGATGACCACCCAGACTGCCTGGCAGAACCTGTTCGGTCGTTGCCTGTTCATCAATCCGGCCCAGTACAACCCCGCTGGCCGTGACGAGTGGCAGGTACTCAACGTTGCCAACTTCGAATGCGTTCCTGAGCGTGACGGCACCAACTCCGACGGTTGCGTGATCCTCAACTTCGCTCAGAAAAAAGTGCTGATCGCCGGTATGCGCTACGCCGGTGAAATGAAGAAAGCCATGTTCTCGGTACAGAACTTCCTGCTGCCGGCCGCCGACGTGCTGCCGATGCACTGCGCCGCCAACATTGGCGAAGAAGGCGATGTAACCCTGTTCTTCGGTCTGTCCGGCACTGGCAAGACCACCCTGTCCGCCGATGAAAGCCGTTACCTGATCGGTGACGACGAGCACGGCTGGGGCGAGGGCGTGGTGTTCAACATCGAAGGCGGTTGCTATGCCAAGTGCATCGACCTGTCCGAGAAGAACGAGCCGGTCATCTGGAAAGCCATCAAGCATGGCGCCGTGCTGGAAAACGTTGTGCTGGACGACGCCAAGAAGGCTGACTACGCCGACGGCAGCCTGACCCAGAACAGCCGCGCCGCCTACCCGCTGGAGCACGTCGAGAAGCGTTCCGAGAAAAACCTCGGTGGTGAGCCGAACGCCGTGATCTTCCTGACCTGCGACCTGACCGGCGTACTGCCGCCAGTCTCGATCCTCAGCGAAGAACAAGCTGCCTACCACTTCCTGTCCGGCTACACCGCTCTGGTGGGCTCGACCGAAATGGGCTCCGGCGCTGGCATTAAGTCGACATTCTCCACCTGCTTCGGCGCACCGTTCTTCCCGCGTCCGGCAGGCGTTTACGCAGAGCTGCTGATCAAGCGCATCCGCGGCTTCGGCTCCAAGGTCTACCTGGTCAACACCGGCTGGACCGGCGGTGGCTACGGCGTCGGCAAGCGCTTCAACATCCCGACTACCCGTGGCGTGATCGCCGCCATCCAGAGCGGCGCCCTGGTCGGTGCCGAGACCGAACACCTGGACACCATCAACCTGGACGTGCCGCTGGCCGTTCCAGGCGTCGAAACCGGCCTGCTCAACCCACGCAACACCTGGGCTGACAAAGCCGCCTACGACGAAGCCGCCAAGGCCCTGGCCGGCCTGTTCATCGAGAACTTCAAGAAGTTCGACGTGAGCGACGCCATCAAGGCTGCCGGTCCGAAGCTGTAAGCATCGGGTAAGTGGTTCAAGAAGCCGCCCTTCGGGGCGGCTTTTTTGTGTCCTATTTTAGCGTTAGGCTAATTAAAGGATTAGCAACGCGCAGAAAAAACTAATCTTAGGAACTCGAAAATAGGTTTGTAAAAGGCAAAGAAGATCAATAAAAGTATCGCTGTTAGATATGTTTTTTCTGCAAGCTTTCTTATCTGATTGTAAGCTTGGACGGCATCTTTAAAAGGCTTTTCAGAGAGTTCTTTGAATTCAGATATTGGGATTGTAGTGTTGACCTTTCTACTCCAGGAAAATCTGGATTTTGTAAGTGACTTTATGTAAAGAAAGTTTGCTCGTGTTGTCATTTTTAGACTTGTTGCTAACCAGCATGCAGATAGAATTAAAAGTACGGTCTTTTCGTGGTCTAAATTTGAATTGTTGCTTATGCTTATTATCCGTATGCTGATAGCGCTAAATGCAATTGCAATGTCTCTGAATAAGGTTGCTGATAGTGCGTGAGTCCTTTCGATAACTTTTGAAGATTCTTCTGCAATTATTTTTCTTATATCTGCTATTGCTTTTAATGTTTCAGATGTCTTGCTGTGAAGATGAGCTTTGTAGTCATTTTTAGCATTCTCAAGATTCTTGGGTAAAGTTCTATGTAAGAAGCTTATCCAGTCTTCGTGGCTTTTTATTTTCTGGCTTGAAATTCTTGTACATAAGAGCTGATGCCTGATTTCAACTTCTCTATCTATTTCAAGCAACCAGTTTGCTGAAGAATATATACACTCTGGGGCTGTAGTTTTTATAGTTGATAAGTGGGTGTTTTCTAGTGTTGTTTCTAGCTTTTGACTTCCGTTGACGATTAATCTTAGTGATGTCTCCTCTTTCCATATTTCAGAACAGAATAGTAGAGAGGATTTTGGTATGGAGTTTTTTATCCATGCAGCATATACGTCATTTTTTATTATTGGCTCTTTTTTTATTATCCAGAATTCTATATTTTTTGATAGTTCACCTGCGCTCGCATCTTTGATGAATTTTCTGGCATCAATATTATCGGTTTCTTGAAAAGATGTGTTGGGGTATTGTATCCATTTTTTGAATGTGCAGGTTCTAGAGCTGAACTCTTCAAATTCATAGTTTATGTATATGGCTTTTTTTGTCTCGACTTTTTGAAGGGCTATGCCATTTTCAAAACCTTGAAGTGAGAAGAAGTATGCTGTGTTTGTTAGGCTTGTTTTTTTAATTAATATTTCTATTTTTTGGTTCAGCAATTCCGGGCTAGTGCTTGGTAATACTGAGTGTTCTCCGAATTCAGTAGTTACTTCGACTGTAAAAAAATCGGAATGTCGCCCCGCGAAATTGTTCAATAGTTTTAAGGTTTCTAAATTTAGATTTTCTATAGAAAATAGTGCTTGATCCATATGCTCGTTGATGTAGTTGGCAGCTGAGAATAATGAATTAATTTTTTCCATGATACTCGTCGTCTACCCTATATTCGATTGTCGTTGCTTTAAATGTCTTATACCCACCTTGTTCTGTAAATTCAATTGCACCTGAATCAATGTGCTCTTGAGTATATATAACTCGTACGCCCTCTTGAGTCTCTCGGACTTTTTTTAACGCTCTTTTAAAATACCCTGCGGGGATTTTTATGGTCTCATTTAATATTTTTTGCTTCTTTAAAGCCTTTTCAAAGGTGTTTTTTATCTTCTCATTGGTGTGTAGTGGGCCAAATAGAGCACTTAGAAGCGTGCTTGGGGACTTAGGATTGAAAGCACTTATTGATGAAATAGCATCCTTTGCCGCTGTCTTTATTTTTCTGAGGATCTCAGCAGGGATTATTTCCTTGTTGGAAGTTGCAGTTTCTATCAGAGCATTCAATAAGCGATCCGTTAATGTCTCGTGAGTGAATTTCCTGCTTGAGTCCAAGTATTTTTTAAACATGTCGGTTATATCGCCATTTTTACCGCTGCGATCAATGCAGATGAGCTGTCCTGCATCATTTTGTACGTTTATTAATGCGGATTTTTGAAGGGCTTTTTTGTCTTGTACGAAGGTGTTTAGAATTAAATCTAAGATTGGCTTTATTTTTCCATCATGTGTTGCTTGAGTTTTATAGGAGATTACTTTTATGTCGTCGTATTTTATTATTGCGGCGTATGTGTTGTTTTCGCTTTTTATTTTTAATAGCATTAAAACGCCAGGGATTAATCGTTTGTCATTCTCGTATAACTCTTGGAAACGTTGAGCTAAGATCTCTGAGCAGTCAACAAATGCATGCTCACTAGTAGTGGCTAAAGAGATTTGCTGTTTTACACCAGACGCAACGTTGAAGGTGTAAGCTGTTCCTTTAGTCGTTTCAATTAGTCTGTCGATAAAGAAGTCTGAGTGTGTGCTGGGGTCCTCAACTTCCGTAAGGATTAATGGCGCTTTTAGCTTTGGGCCAACAATATGAAAGATTATACGTTCTACGGTGGATGTGGAACTAAGCACTATTTCTTCATCTATCGGTTCGATAACGGTCATGATGCGATCTCTATTTGTATGTTATTGGTCTATGGGCTATTTTTTGAGGCAGGGGGTGGCTTATGTTCTCAGCATAAATTGAAATGGAGTGTAGTGGTCTACAGCTTTTTGGTTGAGCCATTCGGTATCCACGATTAGGCGGTACTTTGAAACTTTACGGAGAAGTGAGTTTCTCAAGGTTAGACCTAGCATGGTCACTTTGCCAGCATTCTTCTGCTAGTTACGTTCGACTTTAGTCACGAAAGCTGAATGGCTTTAGCTCATGAACGTCCGGAGAGCTCTCGTGAATTGTTACGAATTATTGCAAAATCAGAGTATCTGTATAAGGGTGTTCCTTCCACTCTTCTCATCAGATCTACACAAAAGATGTAGCAATTTTGCCATGTTGCGACATCCGATAATTTGGGGGGTACACTGTTCCGGAAACCGATAAGTTTCGAAGATAGTGATTGTCGTTGTTATGCCTTGATGTCTTAAACACGAAAAAAAGCCGTCCCAAGGACGGCTTCTTCTTAAATTACCAATCGATCTTTAAGGTTGCTATCCACAGCTTGCTGTTCCGCTACGAATATTTTTAATGTGTGCGCATCTCGATTGTTTGAGTTGAGAAAGTGTTTTACGCAGCTATGGTCGTCCCTGAGCGGGCTTTGGGGACGGTGTTTCGATTCATATTCACTGAGCTGCTTCTAAGATGTCACAACTGTCCTGAATCAGTAAATAAAGAGCGTTGATGACATGTGTTGTGTCCTTGGTATCTGCATGACTGAAGCTCAGGCAGGTAAGTGTTTCAAGGAGATCGGCTGCGGCTTTTAAGCGCTGCCTTGCGCAGTGATGGAGATCGTGTGTATTGGCCTGCCTATCGATGAAAAGGACGGGTGTATCTGTGAAGTTACTTTTGAGTGCAAGATAGTGGCTCATGGTTCACCGCCTGAAAATACAAAGGTGGGTAAGTGCAGGAGTGAGGATGTATCGACGTGGAGTTTGTGCGGGCATGTTGATTACTCACTTTGCTGTTAAGTAACCACCACCGTCGTGACCAAACGATAGGTGGCGGACTGTATGCGGGTTGGTCAACCGGAACAGCAACCGGCACGCCCTAGGGCGTCCCACACACAGCCGCCATAGCAATGCGCTACACAGCCATGAAGATGGCGGTGCGCATGATGACATTTATGTGAGCTGTTGTCGGGTGACCAAACCCGCTCGCTGATTTTGTCAGCGACAGTCCGAACTCTAGATGGCCTTCCTGGACCGCTCAATGAGCTGAGTTCGATGCGGCTTGTAAGGCAATTCCTTTTCGCAGAGACCGCTAGCGGCCGCGTTTAAATCCCTTCCAGTTCCTGCGTGTCCCAGCGCTTGGCCTTGATCGCCCGATACAGCATGCCGATGGTCAGCGGGACCTTGTCGCCGCGTCCCTTGGCCCGGCGCTTGAGGAATACGTCGTAGCCTTCGGGCTGGAAATAGCGGTAGGCGTCGTAGTCGATAAAGTCGATGACGAACAATTCTTCCAGGGCCTGCATCAGTTGTTCGGCGTCTGTGCCGTCGCAGCCTAGGTCGCGGTTGATGGCGGTTTTCAGGCTGATGCCTTTGCGTTCGGGCAGGCCGATCTCTTCGTGCAGCAACTGCATGAGCTGGCGCATGGTCGGGTCGTCGGGGAAGCCGGGGGCGAGGTGCATGGTGGGGTTGTCCGCAAGGTCTGTCGTTGGCGCCAAATCGGCCTCCAGTTTAGGGCCAATCGCCTGGCATGAACGAAAAAGAAAAGTCGCTCGACCAGCTCGGATTTGCCTGACAGCCAAGGTCCCCTCGCACTGGTTAACGTGAGATCCCCCGGTTGAAGGCCGGGGTTTCCCAGGCGACCGAGCAAAGGACTATGGCCCGCAACAAGGATGTGCCCCAGGTATGGCAGCACTACGACGCTGACGGCGGTGGTTATCGTCGCCTGCGCGATATGACTGCGAGCGAATTGGCCGAGCGTGATGAGGCGCAGCAGGGTTACGAGCAGATGCTCGCTCGTCAGCAGGCCTATGAAGAGCGGCTGCCGACCACACAGGTGGAATCGCAACCAACGCCCGTCGGTTGCGTATTTGCCAAGTCTTGCAAGCTGCCGAACGCAATCATCGACTACGTCACCCCGACGGGCTTCATACCCACTGATTCGGTGGCGAATTACGGCGCGTTGACGCTGTTGGGTGGCCGTGAGGTCGAGGCGGGTGGGCGCGTACCCCTCAAGCGCATCAGCGGCGCGCTGCCGGCCAATCTCGGTGCCTTGACCCTGGGTGGTGTCTCCGTGGGCTCTGGCACCACCGGCAGTGGCTTGGGGCTGATCTCCTCGGGCGTGGCGGCCGGTGCATTGCTGGGACTGGTGGCCTTGCTTGCTCCATCGAGTTTGGGTGACGGCGCGCTGTACAGCGAAGAGCAACTACGCAACCTCAAGCAAGCCCGCACCCGCTTGCGCCTGCGGGTTGAACAGCAGGCCGACGGCAGCCTCAAGGGCTACGGTTTCAACACCCAGGGGCGCCGCGAGTGGGAAATGATCCCGGTGGCTGAATTCGAGGCTCGTGATGAGCACCAAGTGGCTGATCTGGGCGATGGCATCACTCTCACCTGGATCCCAGCCGTGGACCCTTCGAACACCACAGGGATACCACCGCTGGAAGCGGCGCCACAGACACCACCGATCTGGATTTTTCCGCCGACGGAAGCGGCGGAGCGGATCATCGTGAGCCCGATTTATCCGCCGGAGTATCGGGATTTTATTCTGGTGTTTCCGCTGGGGTCAGGTGTTCAGCCGCTGTATGTGGTGTTGAGTGTTTCTGATCATAAATATCATCCTACCCCTCAAGGTTTGCTCCCGGCTTTCCCTGATGCTGTGCGAGGCCGATCCAAGACGCCTGTAACCGGAGGTGGTGGACTACGTCCGCGTTGGGTTGATAGGGCGGGTAATATTTATGAATGGGATCGTCAGCATGGCGCTCTTGAGAAATACAACAAACGTGGAAGGCATCAAGGTGAGTTCGATTACGTCACAGGCAAGCAAACAAAAGACGCGGATAAAAGAAGGAGAGTAGAGCCATGATGTTTTCAGTGCTGGGCTTTGAGCCAGGAAAGGACAAGTTGGCGTTTGAGGTATCTATTAATGCGTCTGCTGACGAACTGGTTCCAGTCATGGGATGGACAGGAGCCAGTGACTGTATTGGTGCCGACTTTCGATTAACGGCTGCTCAGATTGTTGAAATTGAGCAATTGTGTTCAGTGAGTTTTCCTGAAGGGATGGATCTCTATCTAGCGTCATCAGATGGAAGTAATGGTTCTTGAGAGCTGTTGGACGTTCACCTATGACGCCCCAAAAAGTGAATGCGCTTGTATTCCATTTCGAAAAGGTGAGCGAACACCCAGCAGGCTCCGATCTGATTTTTTACCCAGAGAATGGTGCCGATGACTCGTCCGAAGGCATCACACGGCTAGTGAAGGAGTGGCGAGCGGCTAATGGTTTGCCCGGTTTCAAATCTGTCTGAAAAGGTTTTGCCATCCCGGCCCCTCAGCAAACTTCAGGGGTTCCCGCAGCCCCATCTTTCCCAATGGATTAGCAAGCAAATCCCGAGAAAAATGTGTATCGTGCGCGCGAAATCTGCCGGGTACCTTTGGGTGCCGACTTCATACACTTAAAGGGAATTAGGTATGCGATTGTTTCGCGTGACTTCGATTTTTTCGTTGTGGGCATTGGCGTTTTCGGTGACGGCGCAGCAGCTGCCGGTCGAGGTGCTGAGTGCGGTGGTCAAGGACCAGAAGATCGCCGACGCCGAAGTGCTGGTGCAGCGCAATGGCGCACAGAGCGTGGTTGGTCGTACCAATGCTCAAGGCCAGGTGACCCTGACCACCGACTTTGCCGATGACCCCAGCAACCTGCTGATCATCAAGAAACCCGGCTATTCCAATCTGGTGGTCAAGTGCCCGTGCAGCGGCATGACCTATGCCATCAGCCCGGTGATGCAGAACCTCGACGGTCTGCGCGTGGTGCTGACCTGGGGCGCGAACCCCAGCGATCTCGATTCGCACATGATCTTCCCGGGCAACAACATCTACTTCCGCAACCAGCAAGGCGATGACGCCCACCTGGACGTCGACGATGTCGACAGCTACGGCCCGGAAACCATCACCCTGGAAAAGAAACACTACGGCGAAAGCTATGTGTACGCGGTGCATGACTACAGCAACCAGAGTCGCCCGGCGTCCCGCCAGCTCTCTGCCAGCCAGGCCAAGGTGTTCGTGTATATGGGCCAGTCGCTGGTGCGTACCTACTACGTGCCGCAGGACCGCAGCGGTAACCTGTGGACCGTGTTCCGCATGACCGGCAATGGCGACTTCCAGGACATCAACACTCTCAGCGGCGTGACCGTCGATGCGCAGGACGTGCTGAACGAAGTATCGCCGCTGCTCGACGACAAAGTGGAAGTGGCCGCTGTCGCCGTCAGCAGCAGCGCGCAAGCCGATGCGAAAACCCTGAACCGCAAGGGCGAAGAGGCTTACCACGCCGGTAACCTGCCGCAAGCCATCGACTTCTACCGTCAGGCCATCGAGCTGAACAACGGCTACGGTCAGGCCTACAGCAACCTCGGCCTGGCCTATCAGAAAGCCGGCAATACTGCCGAGTCGATCTGGGCCAACCGCAAGGCCATCGCCCTGGCCAGCGGCAACTCGGCGGCCACCGTGCGCGCCAGTTCCTACTACAACATCGCGCGGATCTACGAAGCGGCCGGCCAGTTCGCCGATGCCCTGCGTCACTATCAGTTGGCCAAGCAGCAGAAGGCCAACCCGGTGTACGACAAAGCCATCGAGCGTGTGCAAAACCGTTGATTCACGGGTGTTGATCTGACCCCCATAACGCGCCGTCCCACGGCGCGTTATGCATTTATGGAGGTTGTTATGCGGGTTCTGGTTGTTGCTTTGATGTTGTTCCTATGGACGGCCGTTGCCCAGGCTGCCGGCCCGATGGTGTTCGCCACTATCGACCGCAGCACCTGGCCGGGTTCGCTGGCCACGCAAGCGGGCTTCGATACCGCCTCGCGTGCGGAAATCCTGATGTTCGGCAAGGTCCTGCTGGCCAGCGAGGCGCTGGACGATGCGAGTCTCAAGCAGCGCCTGGGCGTCAAGGCGCTGGACCATCATTCGGTCGAGCAAGTGCGCGATCGTTTCTGGATACGCCTGCTCAGCAGTTACCACAGCGCCAGCCAGGACTGTGAAGGTGCCGCCTTCTGCCCGCCGGTGCGTAACCTGGATGACTTGCGACAACTGGCCCAGGGCTTCACCGGGACGGTCAGCCCGGCCTATGACGCCTGGGCCCAGGCGAGCCGGCAGTTTCATGAGCAGTATCTGAACGAACAGCTGCGCCTGGCGGCGTTGTTTCCGAAGATCAGCAGTGAGATCGAGCGTTTCGACAGCGCCGAGCTGATGGGCGACGAATTGGCGGATCGGCAGTTTCTGCTGACCTTCGACGACGGCCCGACAGCCGCGGGCGGTCACACCGATACGCTGGCCAACGTGCTGCGGGCCCACGACCTGCATGGATTGTTCTTCGTCCTGGGCGAACCGTTCCAGGCACGTCTGCGCAAGTCGTCGCCGGCGCAAATGCGCGAGTTGTACAGCGGTCAGTGCGTTGCCCTGCATGGCTGGGCGCACAAGTCCCACAGCGCCTGGAGCGAATGGCAGCAGTCCATCACCCGTTCCGCGACCCTGGTGCGTGGCACCTTGCCGGATGACTACCAGCCGCTGTTCCGTCCGCCTTATGGCCAGCGTTCGAGTGACAGCCCAGCGTTCTTCAAGGCCCAGGGCATCAAGGTGATGCTCTGGGGCGTCGACTCCCAGGACTGGAGCAAGAGCATCAGCGCCAGCGCGGCGAGCCAGCGGGTGCAGACGCTGATGCTGCTGTGGCGCCGGGGGATCATTCTGTTCCACGACATTCACAACAAAGCGCCCCTGGCGGTGCCGGCGCTGATCGCCGCGAACAAGAGCAATGGCGTGAAGTGGGTGGATTGCCGCGCGACGCGCTAAGAGCACGATTTCTATCGCGAGTCATCGCGCATCGACCGGTGCCCGATGGCTTGCGATACACCCTGAAAAACTCCGCGTCATCCCCAGCCGAACGCCGTCCTCCGTCCCCCTGTATCATCCCGTATCCTTTTCCTCCCGACCTTTTCTCGACCCGCTGACCGGCCGCGCTAGGCTTCAAGGCACGTCAGCGGTCAAAGGAGTGACAGCTCATGCACAACACCCTCGAACAGGTCTTCGGTTATCCACAGTTCCGTCCCGGCCAGGAGGCAGCGGTCAGCGCCGTGCTGGCCGGGCGCTCGGCGGCGGCGATCTTTCCCACGGGCTCCGGCAAGTCGCTGTGCTACCAGCTGCCGGCCTTGCTGCTGCCGCACCTGACCCTGGTGGTCTCGCCGTTGCTGGCGCTGATGCAGGACCAGCTGGCGTTCCTGCAGCGGCACGGCATCGCCGCGGCGAGCATCGATTCGGCGCAGAGCCGCGATGACGCCAACGAGGTCATGGCGCGGGCGCGCTCCGGTGAGCTGAAGATCCTGATGATCTCGGTGGAGCGCCTGAAGAACGAGCGTTTTCGCAACTTCCTGCAGCAGGTGCGGATCTCCCTGCTGGTGGTGGACGAGGCGCACTGCATCTCCGAATGGGGCCATAACTTTCGCCCCGACTACCTCAAACTGCCGGACTACCAGCGCCAGTTCAATATTCCCCAGGCACTGCTGCTGACCGCTACCGCCACGCCCAAGGTGATCGCCGACATGCAGGCGAAATTCGCCATCGCCGGGCAGGATGTGGTGACTACCGGTTTCTACCGGCCCAACCTCAACCTGCTGGTGGAACCGGTGCGCGGCCAGGACAAGCGCCGGCGCCTGGTGCAGTGGATGAGCGAGCGTCCCGGCCAGCCGAGCATCGTCTATGTCACCTTGCAGAAAACCGCCGAGCACATCGCCGAGCATCTGAGTCGCAACGGCATCCAGGCCCAGGCTTATCACGCCGGTCTGCCCCATGAGCAGCGCGAGGCCATCCAGCGGCAGTTCATGGCGGGCCACTCCAATTGCATCGTCGCCACCATCGCTTTCGGCATGGGCATCGACAAGAGCGACATCCGCAACGTGGTGCATTTCGACCTGCCCAAATCCATCGAAAACTACAGCCAGGAAATCGGCCGCGCCGGGCGTGATGGCCAACCTTCGGACTGCCTGGTGCTGGCCAACCGCGACAGCCTCAACGTGCTGGAAAACTTCGTCTACGGCGACACGCCGGAGCTGGAAGGCATTCGTTGTGTGCTGGACGAGTTGCAGGGCGCGGCTCCTGACGGGCAGTGGGAGTTCCTGTTGGGGCCGCTGGCGGACCAGAGCAACATTCGCCAACTGCCGCTCAAGACCTTGCTGGTGCAGCTGGAGCTGCGCGGCCTGATCGCGCCGCGTTACGCCTACTTCGCCGAATACCGCTTCAAGCTCCTTGAGGAACCGCAGGCGCTGCTGGCGCGTTTCGAGGGGGAGCGCCGGGAGTTCGTGGCGGCGATCATCGAGACCTCCAGCCGTGCCCGGACCTGGGCCACGGTGAATTTCGATGCGTTGTATCAGCAGCATCAGGCCGAGCGTAACCGGGTGGTGAAGGCCCTGGACTACTTCCAGGAAAAGGGCTGGGTCGAGCTGGAAAGCAAGCAGATGACCGAGGTCTACAACCTGCTGGAGACGGGCTTCGATGCCGCGACCCTGAGCCAGCAACTGCATGCCTACTTCAAACAGCACGAAAGCAGCGAGATCGCGCGGATCCACGCGATGCTCGCACTGTTCGCCACCGAGCAGTGCCTGGGGTATCGCCTGGCGCAGTATTTCGGCGACGACCAGGCACCGCGGCGGTGCGGGCATTGCTCGGTATGCCATGGCCAGGTGGCCCGCCTGCCGGAGCCGCCAGCCTTGTCCGCGCTTGTGGATAAAAACTTCGAAGCGCTGTGTGGCGAATTTATCCACAGGCACCACCAATACAGCGGCACGGTTCCAGGGGCGGAACGGCTGACGCGTTTCCTGTGTGGGATCAGCGTGCCGCTGTTCACCAAACTCAAGGCGCGGTCGATCCCGGGTTTCGCGGTGCTCGAGGATTATCCCTACGCCGAAGTGCGCGATTGGGCCGAACATCACCTCCAGGATTGATGCCTGCCCGATCCATCTGCTGAATGTCGCTCATCACAGGAATAAATTTCAAAAATGCCCCGGGCCTGATTATGGTGGTTTGCGTCCACCTACAAGGGAGCCACTATGAGCCAGATCGATATTCAGCGCGCCGCGGTGATCGGTGCCGGGACCATGGGCCGCGGGATCGTGATGTGCCTGGCCAATGCCGGGGTCGCGGTGCAGTGGGTGGACAACAATCCGCAGATGCTCGAACAGGCGCTGACAGCGGTGACTGAGACTTATGCACACAACGTGCGTCAGGGGCGGATCGATCAGGCAGAGGCCGATGCGCGCCGGGCCCGGATAAGCGCGGCGGCGGATTATCCGGCGATCCGCGATGTGGATCTGGTGATCGAGGCGATCTACGAGAACCTCGAGCTGAAGCAGCAAATCTTCCGCGAACTCGATGGCCTGCTCCAGCCGCGGGCGATCCTCGCCAGCAATACCTCGGCGCTGGATATCGACGCCATCGCCGCGGTCACCCGGCGCTCAAGACAGGTGCTGGGCCTGCACTTCTTCAGCCCGGCGCACATCATGAAGCTGCTGGAAATCGTGCGGGGCGCCGCGACTGCGCCGCAGGTGCTCGAGGCCGCGCTGGCGCTGGGCGAGCGTATGGGCAAGGTCAGTGTGGTGTCCGGCAACTGCCCTGGATTCATTGGCAACCGCATGTTGCGCACCTATGTGCTGGAGGCGCGCAAGATGTTGCTGGAAGGGGCTTTCCCTTATCAGGTGGATGCCGCATTGCAGGGCTTCGGTTTTGCCATGGGCCCGTTCCGCATGTATGACGTGGTCGGCATCGACCTGGAATGGCGCGCCCGGCAGTTGGCCGGCAAGGGGCAAGAGGCGCACGAAGTGCAGGTGGATAATCGCCTGTGCGAGGCGGGTCGTTTTGGCCAGAAGAGTGGCAAGGGTTATTACCACTACGAGCCCGGCAGTCGCCAGGCCGAGCACGATGTGCAGGTCGATGCCCTGGTCCAGGAGGTCAGCGAAGGCCTGGGCTACCGTCGTCGCGACATCGGCCCCGAGGAAATCCTCGAACGCTGCCTGCTGGCGCTGGTCAACGAAGGCGCGAAGATTCTCGAGGAAGGCATTGCCGGCTCGGCGCACGACATCGACCTGGTGTACCTCAACGGTTATGGCTTCCCGGCAGACAAGGGCGGGCCGATGAGCTGGGCGGACCGACAGGGGCTGGTGTCCATCCAGCAGGGGCTGCTGCGGCTGCAAGCCGAGTCGGGCGCGCACTGGAAGCCGGCGCGGTTGATTGACGAGCTGGCACAGGCTGGCAAAGGGTTTGCCGATCACCGGGCCATCGGTTGAAATAGGCGTCGCCTGATCGACTACATCATGGTCGCCTTCCAGACACCTCGCCTTCGAGAACCCGCCAATGACCGACCGTATGCCGCAACGCACCGACTACCGCCACTTCCAGCCCATCATCACGCGCTGGCACGACAACGATGTGTACGGTCATGTGAATAACGTCACCTACTACAGCTTCTTCGACACGGCGGTGAACACCTACCTGATCGAGGAGGGCGGCCTGGATATCCATGACGGCGAGGTGGTGGGCTTCGTGGTGAGTTCGGCCTGCGATTACTTTGCCTCGATCGCTTTCCCCGAGCGCATCGAGATCGGCCTGCGCGTCGGCAAGCTGGGCAACAGTTCGGTGCAGTACGAGCTGGCGGTGTTCAAGGCGGGGGAAACCGATGCCTGCGCGGCGGGGCGCTTCGTGCATGTGTTCGTCGATCGGGCATCGAATCAGCCGGTAGGGATTCCCGCCGGGCTGCGTGGAGCGCTGGAACGCTTGCTGGTGTAAGGCACAAAAAAGACCGCAGCCTGCTTCGGGCAGCTCCTTGGGGTTCATCCCGGGGGTGATGAACCCTGTCTGGCAGGAGCTGCCGTCAGGCTGCGGTCTTTGTGTCAGCGGGGTGCGACCGTTTCAGGTCTTAGTCGCGCCAGTGACGTTTGTGCTTGCGATGCCCGTAGGCATGGCCACGACCTGGATGGCCGTCGCGGTAGTAGCGACGGTCGTCGTAGTCGCGATCGCGGTAACGGCGATCGTCACGATCGCTGGAGTTGCCCATGTGGTTACCCAGTGCGCCGCCGACGCCACCGCCCGCGGCTGCGCCGATCAGGCTGCCAGTGGTGCCCCCCACGCTGCGGCCGACCACGTTACCGCCGGCTGCGCCTAGCGCGCCACCGATAGCGGCTTCGCCACGGCTGCGTCTGTCGGCACCCACGGCACTGCCGCCCGCGCCGCCCAGTGCGGCACCGATGGTGGAACCGGTGTTGCCACCAATCGACTGACCGACGACCGAGCCTAGAACCCCGCCCAATGCGCCGCCCACACCTGCTTCTGTGGTGCCGCCGGCAGAGGCGACGCCGCTGACCAGGCCAAGGGACAACAAGAGAATCGAGGAGAACTTCATAGAGGAGCCTCAAAGGGATGACGGCGCGATCCTGAGGCTGTGTTGAGGCGCTTACAATCGAAATCCGACGAATAGCACGAGTTGTACACAATCTCGTAACTTATTGTTTTTAGTAGGGAACTTATCCCGTTTTCGCGAGTCTGTAGCTACTTGGAAAAGGCCGCTTCTGGATGGAAGCGGCCTTTTTTGTGCCTGCGATTTCGCCGCCGCTGGAACCTCCTGACTGTAGCCGCTGCCGCAGGCTGCGATCGGCTCCGTAGGAGACGTTGCTCTTGAGGGCCCTGGAAGGCGCTGCGCGCCTTATCGCAGCCTGCGGCAGCGGCTACAGGGCCAGCGATTTCGTCGATCAGGCCGACCGGGCCATGATCAAGCCGCTGTCGCTGGCCGCTTCCAGGCGGATCGCGACGAACTTCGAGGTCGGGGTGTAGCTGCCGTCCCCGATACTTTCCAGCGGCACCAGCGGGTTCACCTCGGGGTAATAGGCCGCGGCCTGCCCAGCCGGAATATCGAAGGCCAGCAGGGTGAAACCCTTGACCCGACGCTCGCGGCCGTCATCCCACAACGACACGATGTCGGCTTTCTGCCCCGGCTTGAAGCCCAGGCGGATGATGTCGGCTTCGTTGACGAACAGCACGTCGCGCTGGCCCTTCACGCCACGGTAGCGGTCGTCCAGGCCGTAGATAGTGGTGTTGTACTGATCGTGGGAGCGCATCGACTGCATGATCAGGTCCGGCAGCTGCCCGGTGGCGCGGGTGCGTTCGTGCACCAGATCCTTTGGCAGCAGGTTCGGGAGGAAATTGGCGCGGCCCGACGGGGTGTTCCAGCGCCGCGCGCCGGCCGAGTTGCCGAGGTAGAAGCCACCAGGGTTTTTTACCCGCTGGTTGAAGTCCTTGAAGCCGGGAATGGTGTCGGCGATCAGGTCGCGGATACGGCTGTAGTCGGCCACCAGCCAGTTCCAGTCCACCGGGTGGCTGCCCAGGGTAGCGGCGGCGATGCCGGCGAGGATCGACGGTTCTGAGCGCATCTGTGGCGACAGCGGTTGCAACTGGCCGTTGGAGGCGTGGACCATGCTGAAGGAGTCTTCCACGGTCACCGCTTGCGCGCCTTCGCTCTGCAGGTCGATGTCGGTGCGGCCCAGGCACGGCAGGATCAGCGCTTCCTTGCCATGGGCCAGGTGGCTGCGGTTGAGCTTGGTGCTGATCTGCACGGTCAGATCGCAGTTGCGCAGGGCCTGGAAGGTCCGCGGGCTGTCCGGGGTAGCCTGGGCGAAGTTGCCGCCCAGGCCGATGAAGACTGTCGAACGGCCTTCGAGCATGGCGTGGATCGCCTCGACCACGTTATGGCCGTTCTCGCGCGGCACCTTGAACTGGAAGCGCCGCTCCAGGGCGTCGAGGAAGGCCACCGGCGGCTGTTCGTTGATGCCCATGGTGCGGTCGCCCTGCACGTTGCTGTGGCCGCGCACCGGGCACAGGCCGGCGCCCGGACGGCCGATGTTGCCGCGCAGCAGCATCAGGTTGGCGATTTCCTGGATGGTCGGCACCGAGTGGCGATGCTGGGTGATGCCCATGGCCCAGCACATGATCACGTTCTTGCCCTTGGCGTACATGCGCGCCGCGCGCTCGATCTCCACCAGGGTCAGGCCGGACTGCTCGACGATGTCGTCCCATGGGGTGTCGTCGATGACGCTCAGGTAATCCAGCACGGCGGCGGTGTGTTCGTTGAGGAAGTCGTGATCGAACACCGCCGGCGCGCCAGTCTTCTGGGCGTCGCGTTCCCATTGCAGGAGGAACTTGGCCATGCCGCGCACCACCGCCATGTCGCCGCCCAGGGCCGGGCGGAAGTAGGCGGTGTTGGTCGGCTTGTTGCCATTGGTGAGCATTTCGATCGGGTGCTGCGGATGCTGGAAGCGTTCCAGGCCGCGTTCTTTCAGCGGGTTGATGCACACCACCTGGGCCCCGCGTTTCACTGCTTCGCGCAGCGGCTCGAGCATCCGAGGGTGGTTGGTGCCGGGGTTCTGGCCCCAGACGAAAATCGCATCGGCATGTTCGAAGTCGTCGAAGGTCACGGTGCCTTTGCCGACGCCGACGCTTTGCGCCAGGGCCACGCCGCTGGCTTCGTGGCACATGTTCGAGCAGTCGGGGAAGTTGTTGGTGCCATAGGCGCGCACGAACAACTGGTACAGGTACGCCGCTTCGTTGCTGGCGCGGCCCGAGGTGTAGAACTCGGCCATGTCCGGGCTGGGCAGTGCCCGCAGGTGCTTGCCGATCAGGGCGAAGGCGGCTTCCCAACTGATGGGCTTGTAGCGGTCGGTTTCGGCGTCGTAGCTCAGGGGCTCGGTCAGGCGGCCCTGGTATTCGAGCCAGTAGTCGCTCTGTTCCAGCAGCGAGCTAACGCTGTGCTTGGCGAAGAACTTGCCGTCCACGCGGCGTTTGGTGGCCTCCCAGTTCACCGCCTTGGCGCCGTTCTCGCAGAACTTGACCATGCCGCTTTCCGGCGAGTCGCCCCAGGCGCAGCCCGGGCAGTCGAAACCGCCGTTCTGGTTGGTCTTGAGCATCATGCGCAGGTTTTTCAGGGCGTTGTCACTCGTCAGCCAGGCCTGGGCGACGCTGATGAGCGCGCCCCAGCCGCCGGCCGGGCCTTTGTAGGGCTTGTAGCGCGGGGTAGGTGTCTGGTCGGCTTGGTGATGAGTGGTCACGCTTGTTTCTCCATCGCAGGGCTATAGACCCGTGGCGCACTTTTTTGCGGCAGGTGAATGAGATTGAGGTTGTGCCGGCGTGCCCATTGCAGGGCCAGGCCGGTGGGCGCCGACAGACTGACCAGGGTCTGGATGCCGGCACGCAGGACTTTCTGGATCAGTTCCAGGCTGCACCGGCTGGTGACGATGGCCACGCCGCCGGCAGTGGTTATGTTCTGGCGGATCAACGCGCCAATCAGCTTGTCCAGGGCGTTGTGCCGGCCGATATCTTCGCGCCCCAGCAGCAGCTCGCCCTGGGCGTTCATGAACACCGCCGCATGCACCGCGCCGGAGTGCTGGCCCAGGGGCTGGAAGGCGCTGATGCGCTGGCGCAGGCCATCGAGCCACTGGGCGGGCGGCAACGGCGCGCCGGGCAGCACCTTGAGGTCCGGCAGGGCCTGTTCCACGGCTTCCACGCCGCACAGGCCGCACCCGCTGGTACCCGCCAGTTGCCGGCGTTGCTGCTTGAGGTTCCAGAAGGCGCGGCTGGAGATCTGCACCTGGGCGTACTGGGCCGAACCGCTGCCGCTCAGTTGCAGGTCGTAGATGTCCGAGGCGTCGCCGATGATGCCGCTGCCGAGGCTGAAGCCGACGATGAAGTCTTCCAGGTCGCTGGGGGTGACCAGCATCACGGCCTGGCTGATGCCGTTATAGGCGATCGCCAGCGCGACTTCCTCGGCGAGCGCGGTGCTGGCCGATTCCGTGTGGTCGAGGTTGCTGTAGCGGTAGTTCTGACTGGCGGCGGGCGCGGGCGTTTTCGCAGAAGGCGTCGCGCAAGCCGGGCGCTGGGGTTTCATGGGGCATCACCGGCGGAATATCCAGCCCTAAGACTAAGCGCGTCAAAGTGTCGCGTCTAATTGCTAGTACTGATGTGCCGATAGATGGCGTCGATCAAGACTCGCTCGGTGATTTCTGCTGCAGGGCGAAGCATGCCTCGGCCAGGGCCGAGCGCGGTGCGCTGCGGCGCATGATCAGGCCCAGGTGCGCCAGGGTGTTGGCGTCTGCTATGGGCTGCAGGCGCAGGTGCTCGGTGAGGGCTTCCAGGCCGCCGTCCAGCGGCATGATCGCGCAGCACAGGCCGCCATGTACGGCTTGCAGCAATTGATGCACGGCATCGGTCTGCAGCAGCGGTTGTGGGGTGAGGCCACGACTGTGGAAGTTATGGTCGATGGACTGGCGAAAATGCATGCCGCTGGTCAGCATGCCCAGCGGCAGTTCGATCACGGCCTCCCAGCTCAGGGGCTGCTCACCGAAGCTGAAGAAGCGTTGGTCATAGAGCAGGCCCATGCGGGTTTCGCCCAGGGCCAGGGCTTCGAAGCGTTCGCTGTCCAGGCGCTCCAGGTAGGAAACGCCGATATCCAGGCGATTGCTCGCCAGCTGTTCGAGGATCTGCTCGGAACTGAGCGCCGACAACTCGAAGCGCACATTCGGGTGAGCCTGGTGCAGGCGCTGCATCAGTGGCAGCGGGTCGAAGCTCGACAGCGGCACCACCCCCAGGCGCAGGGTACCGACCAGATTGCCGCGACAAGCGGCCGCCTCGGCCTGCAACCCGTCGTAGGCGGCCAGCACGCTGCGGGCCCAGGCCAGCACCCGTTCCCCGGGGGCGGTGAAGCCCTCGAAACGCTGGCCGCGGTTGACCAGCGACAGCTCGAGTTCTTCCTCGAGGTTGCGCAGGCGCATGGACAGGGTCGGCTGGGTGATGTGGCAGCGCGCGGCGGCCTGGCCAAAGTGGCGGGTTTCGTCGAGAGCGATGAGGAATTTCAGCTGCTTGATGTCCATCTTCGCTTCCTGGGCGCGGGGGGAGGCGATTCTAGCGTGCTTGCCGTGCACAGCGTCATTGGTCGATTTTGAACCTCGTCTCTCAAGGCTGGTCTAGTCTTTCGCGTCTGGACCTATTAAACCCAAGGAGTGTGCACCATGAGTATTTTTAGCTTTGTGAAAGAAGCGGGCGAAAAGCTTATTGATTTGTTGACGCCGGGTAACGCCAATGCGAGCGAACAGCTGAAGGAGCACATCGCCAAGGTTGGCCTGGGTAACCCCAACGTCCAGGCTACCGTGGAAGGCGACAAGGTCATCGTGACCGGTGAAGTGGCCAGCCAGGAAGAGAAGGAAAAGATTCTGCTGGCCGTGGGCAACATCGAAGGTGTCGGCAGCGTCGACGATCAGATCACCGTCACCGGTCCTGTGGCGGCTGCCGCGCGTTTCGTCACCGTGAAAAAAGGCGACACCCTCAGCGCCATTTCCAAGGCCGTGTACGGCGACGCCAACAAGTACAACAAGATCTTCGAGGCCAACAAGCCGCTGCTGTCGCACCCGGACAAGATCTATCCGGGCCAGGTACTGCGCATTCCCGAGTAATGCTCGGTCTGTAGCCGCTGCCGAAGGCTGCGATAAGGTCCGAAGGACCTTTGGCGATCAACATCGCTACGACCGTTTCACGGTCGATCGCAGCCTGGGGCAGCGGCTACAGGATTGCTCTACAACCCCTCGATCAATGCTCGATAATCCCCCACCGCGGCAAACTCCGCCGTGTCCTTCGGCCCCTTGCGGCTGTCCGGTTCACTCACCGCCAATAGATGAGCCACGCCGAAATCCCGCGCGCTGCGCAGGATTGGCAGGGTGTCGTCGATAAACAGGCTACGTGCCGGATCGAAGCCGATATCCGCTTGCAACGCATCCCAGAACTGCGGGTTCTCCTTGGCGAAGCCGTAATCGTGAGAGCTGATCAAGCGTTCGAAATAGGGCGCCAGCTCGACTTTTTCCAACTTCAATGACAACGAATCGCGGTGCGCATTGGTGATCAGCACCACGCGTTTGCCAGCCTGCCTGATCGCCGCGAGAAAGGTATCGGCGTCCGGGCGCAGGGCGATCAGGTGGGCGGTTTCCAGCTTCAGTTCGCGCACCGGCAATTTCAGTTCGGCGCTCCAGAAGTCCAGGCAATACCACTGCAACTGTCCGGCGTTACGCTCGAACAGCGGCTGCAATTCCATTTCCGCCATGGCGCGGCTGACGCCATGCAGCTCGGCATAGCGCTGGGGCAGGTGCTCCATCCAGAAGTGGTTGTCGTAGTGCAGGTCCAGCAAGGTACCGTCCATATCCAGCAGAACGGTATCGATGTCGCGCCAGGGCAGTGAAGGCATGGAAAACGTCTCGAACGGTAGAAAGATATCCGACACAAACAATCGGGAAAGCCGCGTTATAGTAGCGCGTTCACGCCAAGGAGCCTTTTATGCGCCAGAAACCCACCGTACTCGCCCGCGAGATCGTCGCCACCAGCCGTCTGTTTTGCGTCGAAGCGGTGCAGTTGCGCTTTTCCAACGGTGTGGAGCGCACCTACGAGCGCCTGGTGGGCAAGGGCGCGGGCTATGGCGCGGTGATGATCGTGGCGATGCTCGATGCCGATCACGCGGTGTTGGTCGAGGAATATTGCGGCGGCACCGATGCCTATGAGCTGTCCCTGCCCAAGGGCCTGATCGAGCCTGGCGAGGATGTGCTGGCCGCCGCCGAGCGTGAGCTCAAGGAGGAGGCCGGTTTTGGCGCGCGGCAACTGGAACACCTGACCGAGCTGTCGTTGTCCCCCGGCTACATGAGCCAGAAGATCCAGGTGGTGCTGGCCACCGACCTCTACGAGGAGCGGCTGGAGGGCGACGAGCCCGAGCCGATGCGCGTGGACAAGATCAACCTGCGCGAGCTGTCGAGCCTGGCGCAGAACCCGCAATTCACCGAGGGCCGCGCCCTGGCCGCGCTGTATCTGGCCCGCGACCTGCTGACCCAGCGCGGCGCCTTCCAAGCATGAGTGAACCATCGATGAATTTTCCCCATCCGTTGCTGGCGCCGGTGATCGACCTGGCCTTGCAGGCGGGCGAAGCGATCCTGCCGTTCTGGCGTGCCAACGTCGCCGTCACCAGCAAGGCCGACGAGTCGCCGGTGACCGCCGCCGACCTGGCGGCCCACCACCTGATCGTGCAAGGCCTGACCGCGCTGGACCCGAGCATCCCGGTGCTCTCCGAAGAAGACGCCGACATTCCCCGGGACGTGCGTGCCGGCTGGCAGCGCTGGTGGCTGGTGGACCCGCTGGACGGCACCAAGGAGTTCATCTCCGGCAGCGAAGAGTTCACCGTCAATATCGCCCTGATCGAGGACGGCCGGGTGGTGTTCGGCGTGGTATCGATGCCGACCAGCGGTCGCTGCTATTTCGGCGGCGCCGGCCTTGGGGCCTGGCGCGCGGACAAGGGCCAGGCGCCGGTGGCGATCCACGTGCGTGACAGCCTGACGGCGGGCGAAGCCTTCACCGTGGTCGCCAGTCGTCGGCATACCAGCCCCGAGCAGGAGCGTCTGCTGGCCGGGTTGAGCGCGACCCTGGGCGAGTTGCAGCTGGCGAACATCGGCAGCTCGTTGAAGTTCTGCCTGCTGGCCGAAGGCGCGGCGGATTGTTATCCGCGACTGGCGCCGACCTCGCAGTGGGACACCGCGGCGGCCCAAGGCGTGCTGGAGGGCGCTGGAGGCGAGGTGCTGGATTTGAGTGGCGCGCCGTTCTGCTACCCGGCGCGGGAGTCGCTGCTCAATGGCTTCTTCCTGGCGCTACCGGCCAAGGCCGCATGGCGTGGGCGCTTGCTGGAGCTGGCGCGCGGCTGATCCTTGTAGCCGCTGGCGCAGCCTGCGCGCGAAGCGGCTGTGGATCGACTGGCGATATTCCGTCTGACACACCGCGCTGGCCGTTTACGACTGCTGCGCAGCCGATCGCAGGCTGCGCCAGCGGCTACAGGTTCAGCGGTGCAACACGTACTGCCCGGTGAAACGCACCGCATCTTCATCGCTGTCGGCATTCACCACCCGGGTGTGCAGAATCAGCCGCGCGCGGCCGTAGCGCTCATACATGGTCAGGAACCTGTGCCACACCTCTTCGCTCGGCGCGGCGCAGATGGCCGTGGCGTCGCTGGTCACCGGTAGCGGGTAATTGATCTGCCCTTCCTGAATCACGATGTGCCCGTCGTCGATCCCCGCTTCTTTCAGTCGCAGGTGCAGCCAGCCCCAGCCGGCCAGCACCGCGCCGCAATACAGGCTGCCGCCGAACATGGTGCTCTTGTGATTGACGTTGGCTTCCAGCGGCAGTTGCAGGCGCAGCTCATGTGCGTGCCAGTCGAGCACTTTCAGGCCCATGTTCCGCGTCAGGGGAATGTCGTGATGGAGGATGGATTCCAGGTGACGACTGTCGCGGTTCATGCAGGGCCTCGGTGGTGAAATGGTGCATTAACAAGATTAGTCGGCATCGCTCACTCGCTATCGTCGCCGCCCGAACTGGCGCCGCTGTCGCCGAAGCTCAGGCCGTGTTTGCGCAGTTTGTCATGCAGGGTCTTGCGTGGAATACCCAGGGCTTCGGCGAGGCTGCGCAGTGAGTTGTGGGAGCGGGCCAGTTCGGCGGCGATCAGGCTCTTTTCGAAGTTCTCCACCTGCTCGCTCAGGCCGCCCTCGACCACCGCCGGCGCCGGTTGTGGGCTGCCATCCGCCGCGCTGTTGTCCAGGGCCAGCTCCAGGCCGAGGGCGAAACGTTCGGCGGCGTTCTGCAGTTCGCGCACGTTGCCCGGCCAGCTGTGGCGCAGCAGCAGGGCGCGCTGCCCCGGTTGCAGTTCGTGGGGCGGCAGGCCGTGGCGGGCGCTGGCCTCGTCGGCGAAATGCTGGAACAGCAGCAGGGCGTCTTCGCCACGCTCGCGCAACGGAGGAATACGCAGTGGCGCGACATTCAGGCGGTAATACAGGTCGGCGCGAAAGCGCCCCTGGTCGGCCGCCTGGCGCAGGTCTTCCTTGGTCGCGGCGATGATGCGGATGTCCAGCGGGATCAGTTGATTGCCGCCCAGGCGCTCCACCACCCTCTCCTGCAGCATGCGCAGCAGCTTGACCTGCACGTCCAGGCTCATGCTTTCGATTTCATCGAGGAACAGCGTGCCGCCGTTGGCGAATTCGAACTTGCCGATGCGGCGTTTCTGCGCGCCGGTAAAGGCCCCCGGCTCGTGGCCGAACAGTTCGCTTTCCACCACCGATTCGGCCAGGGCGCCGGCGTTGATCGCCACGAACGGGCCGTTGCGCCGGCTCGACAGGTCGTGCAGCGCCCGCGCCACCACTTCCTTGCCGGCGCCGGTCTCGCCGAGGATCAGCACGTCGGCCTTGGTCGCCGCCAGGGCGCCGATCTGCTCGCGCAGACGCAGCATTGGCGCCGACAGCCCGACCAGCCGCGCGCTGAGCTCCTGGCGATCGCTCAGGGCCAGGCGCAGGCTGCGGTTGTCCAGCACCAGGCGGCGCAGGGCCAGGGCGCGGCGCACGCTGTCGAGCAGGGCATCGCTGGCGAAGGGCTTCTCCAGGAAGTCATAGGCCCCGGCGCGCATCGCCTGCACCGCCAGCGGCACATCGCCGTGGCCGGTGATCAGCAGCACCGGCAGCTCAGGGTCCTGGCCGTGCAGTTCGCCGAGCAGTTCGAGGCCGTCCATGCCGGGCATGCGGATGTCGCTGACCACTACCCCCGGCCAGTCGCGCTCCAGGCGTGCGGCCAGGCCCTGGGCTTCGCCCAGCGGCAGGATCTTCAGCCCGGCCAGGTCCAGGGTCTGGCTCAGGGCCTGGCGCAGGTGCGGATCGTCGTCGATCAACACCACCTGCACGTCACTGGTGATCGGTGTACTCATACGCTGCGGTCCTCGGACGGTTGCAGGCTCACTCCCGGCGCGCCGGCGCGCAGCCGCAGGGTAATCAGGGCGCCGCCTTCGCGGTGGTTGGAGAACGACAGTTCACCGCCAAAGGCGCGCATCAGGGTGTCGCAGATCGCCAGGCCCAGGCCAAGGCCCTGGGTGCGGGTCTTGGTGGTGTAGAAAGGCTCGCCGGCGCGGCCCAGGGCCTCCATGCAGAAGCCCGGGCCGTTGTCGCGAATGTACAGATTGACGCCCGTGGCGGTGGATTCGGCACTCAGCCAGAGTTTGCGCGGCGGGCCTTTTTCGGTCAGCGCGTCCAGGGCGTTGGCCAGCAGGTTGCCGAGCACCTGGCGCAGCCGCGTCTCCCCGGCCTCGACCCACAGGGTGGCCGCCGGCAGGTCGCGGATCAGCTCCACTTCCATCGCCCGTCGGCGCTTGGCCAGCAGCGCCAGGGCGTCGTCCAGCGCCGGTTGCAGGGCGACGCTTTCCGGCGCGTGGCGGTCGCGGCGGGCAAAGGCGCGCAGGTGGGCGATGATCGAGGCCATGCGCCCGGTCAGCTCGCTGATCAGCTTGAGGTTGCCGCGGGCGTCCTCGGTGCGCTGGTGGTCCAGCAGCACCTCGGCGTTTTCCGCGTAGCTGCGGATCGCCGCCAGCGGCTGGTTGAGCTCATGGCTGATGCTCGCCGACATGGTGCCCAGGGCCGAGAGCTTGCCGGCCTGCACCAGGTCGTCCTGGGCGCGCACCAGTTCCTGCTGGGCGTGTTCGCGCTCCAGCACTTCCTGCCTGAGGCGGCGGTTCAGGCCTTCCAGGTCGCTGGTGCGTTCGGCCACGCGCATTTCCAGTTCGCGCCGGGCCTTGGCTTCGAAGGCGATGCGTTCCAGGTAGTGGCGACGACGCTGCATCATCAAGCCGAGCAGCAGCATCAAGACCAGCAGCGTAGCGCCGCCCACCGCCACCACCGTGCGTACCGGGCGGTCGATCAGGGTGCGCGGGGCGAGGATGCTCACGCTCCAGCCGGTTTCGTCGATCTGCCGGGTCTGGGTCAGCCAGGCGTTGGAGTCGAGGTTCAACGGCCGTGGATCACGGGTCGGGTAGGGCTGGATGGCGACGATGGCCTGGCTTTCGTCTTCAGTCAGCGGGCGGGTCGAGCGGAAACGCCATTCCGCGCGCGAAGTGAGGATCACCACGCCATTGTGATCGGTGACCACCAGTTGCTCGGGGGTCTTGCCCCAGAGACTTTCGGTGTGGTCCAGGTCGACCTTGACCACCAGCACGCCGATGATTTTCTCGCCGTTGCGCACGGCGGCGGCGAAGAAATAACCGCGCTTGGCCGAGGTGGTGCCCAGGCCGAAGAAACGCCCCAGGCGCCCGGCCATGGCTTCGCTGAAATAGGGGCGGAAGGAGAAATTGCGGCCGACGAAACTGTCGTGCTTGTCCCAGTTGGATGCCGCCAGGGTGTTGCCGGAGGTGTCCATCAGGTACATCACTTCGGCCCCGGTCTGGGCGCTGATGTTTTTCAGCAGGCGGTTGGCGTTGCCCTGGGTCACACCGTCATCCGGCGCACCGAGGACCGCACGCAACGCCGGCAGCTCGCCGAGAATCTGCGGCAGCACCTCATAGCGGTGCAGGGTGCCCAGCAGGTTGGCGACGTAGAGGTCGAGGGTCTGGCGGTTCTGGCCCGCCAGTTCGCTGCGGTAATAACGCTCGGCCAGGTGCTCCAGCGGCCACAGCAGCGGCGCCAGGCACAGGGCCAGCAAAGCCAGGCTACGCCAGCGGGGGCGTCGGGGGAGAGGTGGAGTCATGGGGACGATGCGCCTGTGGGTACAGGCGCATTATGCCTAGGTTCTATACGTAAACTGCCTGCGCGACGATCATGCCGCGTTAAAAACAGGCTCGGAATGCTCATGTAGGCCCCTACACTCCGCTTCCTCGCCTGTTTTTGCCTTGCCTGATCGCCGCTCGGCGACTTTCCGTACAGAACCTAGCCCTGCCCGGCAAGACACTCGTGCAATGCGCTGCGCCACTCAGGCTGGCGCACGCCCCACTCGCGCTCCAGGCGGCGGCAATCGAGGCGCGAGTTCAGCGGCCGTGGCGCGGGTGTCGGATAGGCGCTGGAGGGGATCGCCTCCAGGGTCGCGCAGGCTTTGCCTTGGGCCAGCAGGTGCTCGCCAATGGCTTGGGCGAAGCCGAACCAGGAGGTCTCGCCAGCAGCGGTCAGGTGGTAGGTCCCCCAGGCTCCTGGCTGGCCGGCCTGCCAGCGCTCGATCAGGGCGGCAGTGCTGGCGGCGATGGTGCCGGCCCAGGTAGGCGCGCCGATCTGGTCGGCGACCACGCGCAAGTGCGGTTTTTCCTGCAGCAGGCGTTGCATGGTCAGCAGGAAGTTCTTGCCGGTGTTCGAATACACCCAACTGGTGCGCAGGATCAGGTGTTCACCACCGGCCGCGCCGATGGCCCGTTCGCCGGCGAGTTTGCTCTGGCCGTAGACGCTCAGCGGGTTGGGTTCATCGTCTTCGGTGTAGGGGGCCTGCTTGCTGCCATCGAAGACGTAATCGGTGGAGTAGTGAATCAGTGGGATACCCAGTTCCCGTGCTTCCTCGGCGAACACGCCGGGGGCGCTGGCATTGATCGCAAAGGCCAGCTCCGGCTCGCTCTGGGCCTGATCGACGGCGGTGTGGGCGGCCGCGTTGATGATCAACTGCGGGCGCAGGCTGCGCACTTGCTGGCGAATGGCGTCCGGGTTTGTCAGGTCGAGCAGGCCGCGCCCGGGCACGATCAATTCATGCTGGTTTCCCAGGCGCTGTTGCAGGGCCTGGGAGACCTGGCCGTGCTGGCCGCTGATCAGGATCTTCAAGCGGCCACTCATGGGAACAGCTCGGCTTCGCTGAGCAATTTGCCGGCCTGATCCTTGGCCGAGAGCTGCGCCGGGCCTGTGAGTTGCCAGTCGATGGCCAGGGTCGGATCGTCCCAGCGAATGCAGCGTTCGGACGCCGGGGTGTAGTAGTCGGTGGTCTTGTAGAGGAACTCGGCGTACTCGCTCAGCACCACGAAACCATGGGCGAAGCCTTCCGGTACCCACAGCTGGCGATGGTTGTCCGCGGACAGCCGCACCCCGACCCACTTACCGAAGTGCGGCGAGCTGCGACGGATATCCACCGTCACGTCGAGCACTTCGCCGGCGACTACCCGCACCAGTTTTCCCTGGGTGTTTTCGATCTGGTAGTGCAGGCCACGCAGCACGCCCTTTTGCGAGCGCGAATGGTTGTCCTGGACGAACTGGGTGCGCACGCCGGTTGCTTCTTCGAACGCCTTGGCATTGAAGCTCTCGTAGAAAAAACCGCGTTCGTCGCCAAAGACCTTGGGTTCGATGATCAGCACGCCGGGCAGTTCGGTGGCCAGGACCTTCATTGGGTTTCTCCCGCCAGGCTGTAGAGGTATTGGCCGTAGCCGGTCTTGCCGAAATACTTGGCGTGTTCGAGCAGATGCTCGCGGTCGATCCAGCCCTGGTTGTAGGCGATTTCCTCGAGGCAGGCGACTTTCAGGCCCTGGCGGTGCTCGATGGTCTGCACGTACTGCGAGGCTTCCAGCAGGCTGTCGTGGGTGCCGGTGTCGAGCCAGGCGAAGCCGCGGCCGAAACGTTCGACACTGAGGTCGCCGCGTTGCAGGTAGGCATTGTTGACGTCGGTGATTTCCAGTTCACCGCGTGCCGAAGGCTTGACCGCCTTGGCGATCTCGACCACTGAGTTGTCGTAGAAATACAGCCCGGTCACGGCATAGCTGGACTTGGGGTGCAGAGGCTTTTCCTCGATCGAAAGGGCGTTGCCCTGTGCGTCGAAGTCGATCACGCCAAAGCGCTGCGGGTCCTTGACCCAGTAGCCGAAGACCGTCGCTCCGGAGGGTTTCGCCGCGGCGTTCTGCAGCTTCTCGGTGAAATGCTGGCCGTGGAAGATGTTGTCGCCGAGGATCAGGCACACAGGGTCGTCGCCAATGAATTCCTCGCCGATCAGGAACGCCTGCGCCAGGCCGTCCGGCGATGGTTGTTCGGCGTAGCTGAAGCGCACCCCGAACTGGCTGCCGTCGCCCAGCAGGTTGCGGTACTGCGGCAGGTCCTGGGGGGTGGAGATCAGCAGGATGTCCTTGATACCGGCCAGCATCAGCACCGAGATCGGGTAATAGATCATCGGTTTGTCGTAGACCGGCAGCAGTTGCTTGGACACACCCAGGGTGATCGGGTGCAGGCGGGTGCCCGAGCCACCCGCCAGAACGATACCTTTCATCATGCGATCAGATCCTTGAAGTCAGTGAAGCCGAGGCGTTGCCCTTGATAGCTGCCGTCCTGCACGTGCTGGCACCATTCCTGGTTGTCCAGGTACCACTGCACGGTCTTGCGCAGGCCGCTGGCGAAGGTTTCTTGCGGCACCCAGCCCAGTTCGCGCTCGATCTTGCCGGCGTCGATGGCGTAGCGCAGGTCGTGGCCGGGGCGGTCCTGGACGAAGGTGATCAGGTCGGCGTAGTGCTGCACGCCTTCGGGCTTGCGTGGCGCCAGTTCTTCCAGCAGTTGGCAGATGCCGCGCACCACGTCGATGTTTGTCTGTTCGTTGTGGCCGCCGATGTTGTAGGTCTCGCCGACCACGCCTTCGGTCACCACCTTGAGCAGGGCGCGGGCGTGGTCTTCGACGAACAGCCAGTCGCGCACTTGCAGGCCGTTGCCGTACACCGGCAGCGGTTTTCCGGCCAGGGCGTTGAGGATCACCAGCGGGATGAGTTTTTCCGGGAAGTGGAACGGCCCGTAGTTGTTCGAGCAGTTGGTGACCAGTACCGGCAGGCCGTAGGTACGCTGCCAGGCGCGGACCAGGTGGTCGGACGCGGCCTTGCTGGCGGAGTAGGGCGAGCTGGGGGCGTAGGGCGTGGTTTCGGTGAACAGGTCGTCGACGCCGTGCAGGTCGCCGTACACCTCGTCCGTGGAAATGTGGTGGAAACGGAAGGTGCTTTTTTCCGTCGGCGGCAGGGCCTGCCAGTAGGCGCGGGCGGCTTCCAGCAGGCTGTAGGTGCCGACGATGTTGGTCTGGATGAAGTCCGACGGACCGTCGATGGAGCGGTCGACGTGGGACTCGGCGGCCAGGTGCATGATCGCCTGGGGCTGGAAACGCTCGAGCACGGCGCTGACGCTGGCCTGGTCGACGATATCGGCCTGGACGAACTCGTAGCGGGTGTCGGCGGCGATACTCGAAAGCGACTCCAGGTTGCCTGCGTAGGTCAGCTTGTCGAGGTTGAGCACCTCGTGTTCGGTGTTGCGGATCAGGTGGCGAATCAGCGCCGATCCAATAAAGCCGGCACCGCCGGTAACGAGAATGCGCATATGGGTAGGCCTTCTTCCCTAAGACATGGAGTCGCGAATGGAGCATAGCTTGTCGGCAGCCAGCGGCCGCTGCAAGGGCCGCCGATGTCTGGCCCGGGTATTGGCATCCTGTTTAGCTTCCCGGCGGCGGTGCAGCCCTTGTCGCCTGCCCGGGCCAGGGGGTTGCGTAACGCCTGGCGCAGTGGCGATATACGCATCTGACAATAATTCCAGGGGTCGTTCCATGTTGCTCGCCACGTTGATTCACCGCGCCAGTCTGCCCGGTCCGCAAGTCACCCCGCAGCAGGCGCTGGACCTGCTCGAAGTGCACTACGGCCTTGGCGGCACGCTGCAATCGTTGGGCAGCCAGCAGGATCTTAACTACCGGCTCGACAGTCCCCGGGGGCGTTTTGTCCTGAAGATCTGCCGTGGCGACTACGCCGCCCTGGAACTGCAGGCGCAACATGCGGCGCTCAAGCACCTGGGCAGCCACCCCGAACTGCACGTACCCCGGGTGCTCCCGGCGAAGAATGGCGCCGACCTGCTGTCCCTGGAGGTCGCTGGCCAGGCGCTGCATGTGCGCCTGCTCGACTACATCGAAGGCCAGCCCCTGACCCACCTCAAGCACCTGGGCCCGGAGCTGGCGGCCGGCTTCGGCCGGTTGTGCGGGCAGATGGACCTGGCCCTGGCGGACTTCCAGCACCCGGGCCTGGAACGCACCCTGCAATGGGACGCGCGCCACGCCCATAGCCTGATCAATCACCTGTTGCCGGTGATCGCCGACGAACAGCAACGCCGCCTGATCGCCGAAGTGGCCGAGCAGGCCGAGCGCCGTGTGCAGCGCCTGGCCGAGCAGTTGCCGGTGCAGGCGATCCACCTGGACATCACCGACGACAACGTGGTCTGGCAGCGTGACGCCCAGCGCCACTGGCAGGTACAGGGGGTGATCGATTTCGGCGACCTGATCCGCGCCTGGCGTATCACTGACCTGTCGGTGACCTGCGCGGCGCTGCTGCACCATGCCGAGGGCGATCCGTTCTGCATCCTGCCGGCGGTCCGTGCCTATCACGCGGTCAATCCACTGCAGCAGGCCGAGTTGCTGGCGCTGTGGCCGCTGATCGTGGCCCGCGCCGCGGTGCTGGTACTCAGTGGCGAACAGCAGGTGAGCATCGACCCGGGCAACCAGTACAGCCGTGACAACCTGAGCCACGAATGGGAGATCTTCCGTGTCGCCACCTCGGTGCCGTTCGAGTTGATGGAAGCGGCGATCCTCGCGGCGGTCGGCCAGTCTCTGCCGGCCATCGCCAGCGAAGGTTTCGCCCCCTTGCTGCCGGGCCTGGTGGGGCGCGAGTTCGCCCTGATCGATCTGGGCGTGCTCAGCCCGCATTTCGAGGCCGGCAACTGGGAGCAGCCGGAGATCGATACCCGGCTGTTGCAGCAGGCCGCGGCGGCCCATGGATTGGCGGCCAGTCGTTATGGGCAGTACCGCCTGTCCCGGACCTGCCCGGACAGCGCCGTCGAGCCGGACACCTTCCCGCTGCATGTGCAGTTGCAAGTACCGTCGGGCACGGCGGTCGAAGCGCCTTTTGCCGGGGTGCTGCACCGCGCCGCCGACGGTGTGTTGCGCCTCGATGGCCCGCAATTGAGTGTGCGGCTGTGGGGCGTCACGCCCTCGGTGCATGCCGGCGCGGCGCTGGTCAAAGGCCAGGTGCTGGGGGCGGTGGATGGCGAGCTCAAGGTCCAGCTGTGCCGTGGCGCGCAGCTCGATCCGCCGCTGTTCTGCACACCCTCGCGGGCCGCGGCATGGCAGGCGCTGTGCCCGTCGCCGGCGGCGCTGCTGGGCCTGGCCTGCGACGCCGAGCCGGAGCTCGACTCGCACGCTTTGCTGGCGCGCCGCGATGCCAGTTTCGCCCGTTCGCAGAAGCACTATTACGTCGACCCGCCACGCATCGAGCGCGGCTGGCGCAACCACCTGATCGACATGCAGGGCCGTTCCTACCTGGACATGCTCAACAACGTCGCGGTGCTCGGCCACGGACATCCACGGATGGCCGCCGAGGCCGCGCGCCAATGGTCGCTGCTCAACACCAACTCGCGTTTCCACTACGCGGCGATTGCCGAGTTCTCCGAGCGCTTGCTGGAGCTGGCGCCGGACTCCATGGACCGGGTGTTCCTGGTCAACAGCGGCAGCGAGGCCAACGATCTGGCGATCCGCCTGGCCTGGGCCTACAGCGGCGGGCGCGACCTGCTCAGCGTGCTGGAGGCCTATCACGGCTGGACGGTGGGCGCGGATGCGGTGTCCACCTCGATCGCCGACAACCCCCAGGCCCTGAGCAGTCGCCCGGACTGGGTGCATCCGGTGACCGCGCCCAATACCTATCGCGGCGAGTTCCGCGGCCAGGACAGCACCGCGGATTATGTGCGCAGCGTCGAACACAACCTGGCCAAACTGGCGGAGCAGAATCGCCAATTGGCCGGTTTCATCTGCGAGCCGGTGTATGGCAACGCCGGCGGCATCGCCCTGCCGCCGGGTTACCTGAAGCAGGTCTATGCGCTGGTCCGCGCCCAGGGCGGGGTGTGCATCGCCGACGAGGTGCAGGTCGGTTACGGGCGCATGGGCAAGTTCTTCTGGGGCTTCGAAGAGCAGGGCGTGGTGCCGGACATCATCACCATGGCCAAAGGCATGGGCAATGGCCAGCCTCTGGGGGCGGTGATCACCCGCCGGGAGATCGCCGAAGCGCTGGAGGCCGAGGGTTATTTCTTCTCCTCGGCCGGCGGCAGTCCGGTGAGTTGCCGGATCGGCATGGCGGTGCTGGACGTGATGCAGGAAGAAAAACTCTGGGAAAACGCCCAGGTGGTCGGTGGCCACTTCAAGCAGCGCCTCGAAGCCCTGATCGAGCGTTATCCACTGGTGGGCGCGGTGCATGGCTCGGGGTTCTACCTGGGCCTGGAGCTGATCCGCGATCGCCAGACCCTGGAGCCGGCCACACAGGAGACCGCCCTGTTGTGCGATCGCCTGCGCGAGCTGGGGATCTTCATGCAGCCCACCGGCGATGACCTGAACATTCTCAAGATCAAGCCGCCGATGGTCACCACGCGTCAGAGCGTCGACTTCTTTGTCGACATGTTGGCCAAGGTGCTGGACGAGGGGCTCTAGGCCCCACTCCAATGCCCTGCATCCGGATCGCGAGCAAGCTCGCTCCTACATAGAAAGGCATGCCCTGCAGGAGCGAGCTTGCTCGCGATAGCGTCGGTACTGACACCTTTAAACCTCTATAAATATCGATAACAATCGATGTGTATAGAGGTTTATTTTTGGATCATTTGTTTTTTACACTGTTAAAGTCGATTTTTATCGGATATAAGTTGCCTCGGCCCAGGCCATGATCAAACCGCCTCGGCCTTGCCCTTTTTCTGTCATCGACCGATGCCACCCTCGGTCCTTTGTGCTGCCCAGGAGATGATCCATGAGCCGTATCGTTACCGTCGCCGCAACCCAGATGGCCTGTTCCTGGGACCTCGAGGCCAATATCGAGACCGCGGAAAAACTGGTCCGCGAGGCCGCCGCCAAAGGCGCGCAGATCATCCTGATCCAGGAACTGTTCGAGGCCCCGTACTTCTGCCAGAAGCCGAACCCGGACTACCTGCAGCTGGCGACTCCGGTGGAAAGCAATGCGGCCATCGCGCACTTCCAGAAAGTCGCCAAGGAGCTGCAGGTGGTGCTGCCGATCAGCTTTTATGAACTGGCCGGGCGGGCGCGTTTCAACAGCATCGCGATCATCGACGCCGACGGCAGCAACCTCGGGATTTATCGTAAAAGCCACATCCCGGACGGCCCCGGCTATCACGAGAAGTACTACTTCAATCCGGGCGACACCGGCTTCAAGGTGTGGAACACCCGCTACGCGAAAATCGGCGTGGGTATCTGCTGGGACCAGTGGTTCCCCGAGTGCGCTCGCAGCATGGCCCTGCAAGGCGCAGAGATTCTGTTCTACCCGACCGCCATCGGCAGCGAGCCCCACGACAAGAGCATCTCGTCCCGCGACCATTGGCAGCGCGTGCAACAAGGCCACGCCGGCGCCAACCTGATGCCGCTGATCGCCAGCAACCGCATCGGCAACGAAGAGCAGGACGGCTACGACATCACCTTCTATGGCTCGTCGTTCATCGCCAACCAGTTCGGCGAGAAGGTTGAAGAACTGAACGAGACTGAAGAAGGTATTCTTGTCCACAGTTTCGACCTCGACGAGCTGGAACACATTCGCAGCGCCTGGGGTTCGTTCCGCGACCGTCGGCCGAACCTGTACAGCGCGATCAAAACCCTCGACGGTTCCCTGGAGTCCTGAACCCATGACCACTTTGCACAGCACCCCTCGCGCCGACGGCTTCTACATGCCAGCCGAGTGGGCGACGCAGACCCAGACCTGGATGATCTGGCCCGAGCGCCCGGACAACTGGCGCCTGGGCGGCAAGCCGGCACAAGCCGCGCACGTAGCGGTGGCCAAGGCCATCGCCCGCTTCGAACCGGTGACCGTGGCGGTCTCCGCGGGCCAGTATGAAAACGCCCGGGCCCGCCTGGACGTGCCGAATATCCGCCTGGTGGAGATGTCCAGCGACGACGCCTGGGTCCGCGATACCGGCCCGACCTTCGTCATCAACGACCAGGGCGAAGTCCGTGGCGTGAACTGGGATTTCAACGCCTGGGGCGGTTTCGACGGCGGCCTGTATGCGCCGTGGAACCGTGATTCGCAGGTGGGCGGCAAGATCCTCGAGATCGAGCGCAGCCCGCGTTACCGCACCGAGGGCTTCGTGCTCGAAGGCGGCTCGATTCACGTCGACGGCGAAGGCACGGTGATCACCACCGAGGAATGCCTGCTCAACCGCAATCGCAACCCGCACATGAATCGTGCCGAGATCGAAGCGGTGCTCAGCGCCAACCTGGCTGTGGATAAAGTCATCTGGCTGCCGGATGGCCTGTACAACGACGAAACCGACGGCCATGTGGATAACTTCTGCTGCTACGTGCGCCCGGGCGAAGTATTGCTGGCCTGGACCGACGACCCGCAGGACCCGAACTACCCGCGCTGCCAGGCGGCGCTGAAAGTGCTGCAAGACAGCACCGACGCCAAGGGGCGCCCGTTCACGGTGCACAAGATGCCGATTCCCGGACCGCTGTACGCCACCGAAGAAGAGTGCGCGGGCGTCGACCCGGTGGATGGCACCCAGGAGCGTAATCCGTCGGTGCGCCTGGCCGGTTCCTATGTGAACTTCCTGATCGTCAACGGCGGCATCATTGCCCCGAGTTTCGACGATCCCCTGGATGCCCAGGCCAAGGAAATCCTGCAGAACCTGTTCCCGCAACACGAAGTGGTGATGGTGCCGGGTCGCGAGTTGTTACTGGGGGGCGGAAATATCCATTGCCTTACCCAACAGCAACCGGCGCCGCACAAGGTTTGAGTGTTGTTGTAACAGCCCATGACGCCTGATTGACGGGCGGTTACATGGATCCAATCCGGCGTCGCCCGGCAAGCCCGCAGCCCTCATGGACTGCGGGTTTTTTTGGATCCGGAAGCTGGCAATTGTGGAGTCTTGGCATAGCTCTTGTATCTCTCGCGAGGTCAATCCGAGGCCGGTGGAACTGCGATGTTCTGTCATAAACCTTGGATAAGTTAGCCGCTCACAAACCGGGAGAGAACGCTGGAAATGAATAGGGTCAGCGAGCGGACTTCCGCAATAAATAGCGAGTCGCTTCAGGTTCTGGCGCAATGGTTGAAGTGCAATGGAACGCGACAGGTCCGGGAAACCGACCCGCGCCGGATGATCCTCGATCGTTACCCTGCTGGTTTGTTCAGCGAGGCGGAACTCGAAGCGTTGTGGGATGTGTTGGAAGGATAAGCAAACAACGGATTGGTAAAAGCGCTGCCCGGATGGCAGCGCTTTTTTTTGCGCGAATGTAGCCGCTGCCGAAGGCTGTGATCGGCCGCGCAGCGGACGCGAATCTGCCACCACGGTCCGTCAGTAGGAAGGGTGTAGCCGGGTTTTGCGCCGGCTGCGCCGTCGATCGCAGGCTGCGCCAGCGGCTACAGGGAGCGCGCAAGGTCGAGGGTTTTTGTAGCCGCTGCCGAAGGCTGCGATCGGCCGCGCAGCGGACGTGAATTTGCCAACGAGGTCCGTCAGCAGGAAGGGTGTACCCAGGTTTTGCGCCGGCTGCGCCGTCGATCGCAGGCTGCGCCAGCGGCTACAGGGAGCGCGCAGGGTGCAAGGTCGAGGGTTTTTGTAGCCGCTGCCGAAGGCTGCGATCGGCCGCGCAGCGGACGCAAGGCCGGCCACCGCGCTCAGGCGATGGCGGCTATATCCATGGCTGCTTTTTAGAAGCTGTAGGTGCCGGTTACCACCAGGCTGCGTGGATCGCCGAACTGGATCTGCCCGGCGCTGGTGGCCGAGGAGTAATACGTGCGGTCGCTGATGTTGTTCAGCGCGGCCCGCAGGTCCCAGTCCTTCTGCCGGAAGCCGGCCAGGGCGTCCCAGCGGCCGTAGCCCGGAAGCATCACGGTGTTGGCGTTATCGGCATAACGATCGCCCACCAGGGTTAGGCCGGTCTCGGCGTACCAGCCCATTTCCGGCTTCCAGGTCACGAATAGGCTGCCATTGCGCTTGGCCACGTTGTTCACCCGGTTGCCTTCGTCACCGTTATTGCTCTTGACCACCGTCGCGTCCTGCAGACCGATGCCGCCGCGGATCGACCAGTTGCCGACGATCTTGCCGGCGGCGGTCAGTTCCACGCCGCGGGAGCGCTGCAGGCCGGTCAGCAGGATCACGTTCGGGTCTTCCACACTGCGGCTGCGACGGTTGTAGAGCTCCAGCTCATAGACCGCGAGCGTGGTGCTGAAGCGGTCGTCGAGCCAGTCGCTCTTGACCCCGATTTCCTTCTGCCGGGTGCGCTCGGGGCTCAGGTCGTTGCTGTTGCCGTTGGCATTGGGGGTGATGCCGATCAGGCCACCGCCGACGGGGGAGAAGCTTTTGCTCCAGGAGGCGTAGAAGGAATGGTTCTCCAGCGGAGTCCAGACCACGCCCAGGCGCGGGCTGGTGCTGTGGCTGTCGCGGTCGTCCTTGATATCCAGCAGTTTGTTGTGGGTCTCGACGTTGAAGTTGTCGTAGCGCAGGCCCGCGAGCACTTGCCACTGATCGTTCAGGCGCAGCTGGTCCTGGACATACACGGCGCGGCTTTCCACCTCGCTGTGGTTGTAGCTGGACGCCACCATTTTCCCGGTATGCCGCATGTTTTTATCCGGGTTGAACGGGTCCAGGGACGGCACGGCCTGGCCACCGGCGCTGACCGCCGCTGCGGTATAGAGCTTCGGATCGCGTCGCTGGCTGCCCAGCTCGACACCCGTCAGCACCCGGTGCTCGAGGCCGAAGGTATCGAAGGTGCCTTCGACTTCGAGGTTGTTGTAGAGGTTGCGGGTGTTCAGGTCCTGCTGCCAGCGCTGGCGGTTCACCCGTTTGGTGCGGCTGTCGTAGCCGGTCTGGTAGGTGTTGTCGAAATCGCTGTTGAGCTTGAACAGGCTCAGGGTATGGCGCAGTTGCCAGTTGTCGTTCAGCTCGTAGCTGAGCTTGGAGCGCAGCGACTGGGACTTGTCGTCGATGTAGTCGCGCTGGTCGCCGTAGGTGGTGTCGCGACTTACGTCCGCCGGGCGCCCGTCGATCCCCGGGATGCCGCGGTCCGGCGTGCGGTTGTAGCGGCTGTACTCGTACTGCACCAGCCAGTTCAGGTCCGGCGTCAGTTGCCAGCTCATGGACGGCGCGAACAGCTGGCGATTGCCACTGACGCCATCGCGGAAGCTGTTGTTGTCCTGGTTGCCCATGTTCAGGCGCAGGCTGATGTTCTCGCTGGGGTCGGCGCTGAGGTCGGCATACAGGCTGCGCAGGTCTTCGCTGCCGCCTTTGACTTCGACGCTGGAGTGGCGGCCGAACTGCGGCAGCTTGCTCACCCGGTTGACGATCCCGCCCTGGCTGCCACGGCCGTAAAGCACCGCCGCCGGGCCCTTGAGCACCTCGATACGCTCGATGTTGTGCAGGTCGCGCACGTACTGGCTGTCGTCACGGACGCCGTCGAGGTAGAAGTCGTTGCTGGCGTCGAAGCCGCGAATGCGCAGGCTGTCGAAGCGGGTGTCGGCGCCGCTGCTGACGTTGGGAATGCCGCTCAAGGCCGTGCCCAGGTCGTTGATGCCGTAGTCCAGCACGTTGCTGGTCTTCACCGAGTCGATGGCTTGCGGCACGTAGCGCACCGGCGTGGCGGTGCGGGTCGCAGTGCTGACTTCCTTGACCCGTGGGTCGTCGGCATCGACTTCTGCGCTGATGGCGGTGGCCGGCAGGGTGGTCGGGGCGGCGCAGGTGAAACCGGCCGTCAGCGAGGCGCAAAAGCCAAGGGTGAGGGGAGTCAGGCGGAAGGGGGCAGGCATGGAAAAACGCATCCAGAAGGGGAAAGGAAACAGTTGGCGCGAATGGTAATGCTTGCTATTTACTTTCGTTAATTATTCTTGAAAAGTTCCCCGGGCGGATTGTTTCAATTTATGTCTTGATTGAAATGCAGTGGATACACGGCCGATTCGACCGATTCCCGAAACAGACTAAAAGCCATTCCAGCGTTTTTCGCCGTGGGCCACAGGCATAGTCTGCCGCCATCGAATTTATCGGCCTTTGTCCCGGAGCCTTGCATGTCGGCAGCGACCCTTCATTACATCTACGATCCTTTGTGCGGTTGGTGCTACGGCGCCAAACCGCTGGTGCAGGCGGCCCAGGCCGTGCTGCCGGTGGTGGCCCATGGCGGCGGCATGATGACCGGGCGCAACTGCCAGCAGGTTTCGCCGCAACTGCGCGACTACGTCATGCCCCATGACCGGCGCATTGCCGAATACACCGGGCAGCCGTTCGGCGAGGCTTACTTCGAAGGTTTGCTGCGCGACTATTCGGCGCTGTTCGATTCGGCCCCGCCGATTGCCGCGGTACTGGCGGCGCAGGCGCTCGCCGGGCGCGGCCTGGAGTTGCTCGGGCGCTTGCAGACGGCTCACTACGTCGAAGGGCGCCGCATCGCCGATGTCGATGTTCTGTTGGAACTCGCCGAAGGCCTGGGCTTTGAGCGCGGCGAGTTCGAGGAAGCCTTCGAGTACGCCGCGGCGAATAGCCTGAACGAGCACATCAAGGCCAGCCGTGCCTTGTTGGCCCGGGTCGGTGGCCAGGGTTTTCCCACCTTGGTGCTGGAGCAGGACGGTCAGTTCAGGCTGCTCGATATCAGCCCCTGGCTGGGCAAGCCGCAGGCGTTCGCCGCCTGGCTGAGCGAAGCCTTCGGTTCGCCCGAGGTCGAGCTTTCACCTAGCCTGCAGGCCTGTGGCCTGAACGGTTGCGCCCTTTGAACCCCCCCTTAATTTGCGGAGTCGCCCATGGATAACCTGGCACTGATCAAAAGCACCTACGAAGGCGCCAACTCCCAGGAGAACGCGAAAAACACCGCCGCCGCCCTGGCTGCGGATGCGCGCTGGACCGAAGCGGCAGGTTTTCCCTATGCCGGCACCTACGTCGGTTTCGATGCCGTGCTGGAAAATGTCTTCAAGCGCCTCGCCACCGAGTGGGAAGGGTTTGCCTTCACCGTCGAGAACTATGTGGCCCAGGGCGACAAGGTGTTCGCCTACGGCAACTACAGCGGCGTCTATAAAGCCACGGGCAAGCCGCTGAATGCCCGTGTGGCCCATTTGTGGACGTTGAAGGATGGCAAGGTCACGCACTTCGAACAGTTCGTCGACAGCCATACCGTGCAACTGGCCATCAAGGATCGTTAAGTTCTTAGACGATTTTTGCCTATTTTCAGACGATTCTTGAAATTGACACACTGTTCAGGGCGCGGATAGGATTCGCGCCAACGCCTGTGGCCAACGGCCATGACCTTCCAATAATAAAAGGCCCACCGCGATTTTTCGTGGGTGGGTCTTTTTGTTCTGGCCTGAAAAAAGAGCGCTTAAGCGCCGTTTCCAAGGAGCACCACAGCGCGTCATCAACCCGTAATAAGGAAAATAAAATGTTGAACAAGCGGATCGGTCTGATCGCACTGGGGATTCTGAGCAGTACTCAAGTTATGGCTAACGACCAGGCTGAGTCCAAGGGGTTTGTCGAAGACAGCAGCCTGAAAATCCTGCTGCGCAACGCCTACATCAATCGCGACAAGAAAAACGGTAACGATGACCAGCGCGAGTGGGGTCAAGCGGCCATCGGTACCTTCTCGTCGGGCTTCACCCAAGGCACCGTGGGCGTGGGCGTCGATGCCTTCGGCCTGTACGGCCTGCGCCTGGATAAAGGCAGCCACAGCGGCGGCCAGGGCATCGACTTCTTCAAACGCAGCGAAAGCGGCAACAAAACTCCGGCTGGCGACCTGGCCAAGGCCGGCGCCGCGGTCAAGTTCCGCCTGTCCAACACCGTCCTGACCTACGGTGACCAGATGCCGGCCCTGCCGGTGCTGAGCTACGACAATGGTCGTCTGCTGCCGGAAAGCTACACCGGTACCCTGATCACCTCCAAAGAGATCAAGGGCCTGGAGCTGAACGCCGGTCGTTTCACTGCCGAATCGCGTAAAAGCGCCGAAGGCCGTGACAGCGGTGGCCTGAAGTCGATCAACGTATTGGGCGGCAGCTACCAGTTCACCGAACAGTTCAAGGGCTCGCTGTACGCTTCCGACGTCGAAGACGTGCTGAAGAAGCAGTACGTGAACCTGAACTACGTGTTCCCGCTGGCCACCGATCAGTCCCTGACCTTCGACTTCAACGGCTACCGCACCAAGCTGGACAAGTCCTACGCAGAAGACGTCAACGCGGGCGGCCAGGACAACAAGATCTGGAGCCTGGCAGCCACTTACGCCACCGGCCCGCACTCGTTCACCCTGGCGCACCAGCGCAGCACCGGCGACAGCAACCTGGGCTACGCCTACGGCGGCTATCAGCGTGGTCAGAACCGCGTGGGCGATGGCGGCAACACCATCTACCTGGCCAACTCCTACTGGTCTGACTTCAACGCCGAAGACGAACGCAGCTGGCAGCTGGGCTACGGCTTGGACTTCGGCGCCTTCGGCGTACCGGGCCTGACCTACAACCTGGCCTATGTACGTGGTGACAACATCACCTCCACCAACAGCGATGGCCAGACCACCACTGGCGGCACCGAGCGCGAAATCTTCAACCAGTTCAAGTACGTGGTCCAGAGCGGCCCGGCCAAGGACCTGAGCGTCAAGGTGCGTAGCTCGATCCTGCGCGTATCGCAGAAATCCAGTGGCTACAACGACAGCGGTAACGAACTGCGTGTGTTCGTCGACTACCCGATCAACGTGTTCTGATAAACGCCTGATCGCGGCCTGATACTGGGCCGGCAATAGAAAAAGCCCCGACTGGTTCGGGGCTTTTTTGTGGGTGTTGCCCCGTCCAGCACCGCGGTTCCCTGTAGCCGCTGCCGCCAGGCTGCGATCGGGCGCGAAGCGCCCGTTGAGGATTTGGGGCCGCTTTGATTTGTCAGGTCACTCAGGGCTGTTGCGCCTGAAAGCTCTGCAGATAAGCCAGCAGATTATCGATCTTCTCCTGATCGCTCAGCCCCCAGAAGATCATCCGCGTACCGGGCACCACGGCCTTTGGATCTTCCAGATAAGCCACCAGCTTGTCGCGGGTCCAGACGATGCCGGAGGACTTCATCGCGTCGGAGTAGTGATAGTCCGCCACGCTCCCCGCGGTGCGCCCGAAAATGCCATTGAGCTGCGGCCCGAAAGAGCTGCGCACCGAAGGCCCGATATTGTGGCAGCCGCCGCAGATGCGCTTGAACAGCTTGCCACCGGCTTCGGCATCGCCCACTGCTTCTGCCTGGGCGTGGAGCGACGGCAGGCTGAGCATCAGGGCCAAGGTCAGGGCAAAGGTGTTTTTCATGTTCGGCTCCGGATCGGATGTGGCAGGTGGCAAAAGCGGGGGGGCTATTTGAGCATGGCGGGCGGCCTTTCGGGAAAAGGGGGGTTACGAGTCCGAGGAAAGATTGGTTGCTGAAGCCATTTCGCCCGGTGTTTTGAGAAATGCCTTAAATCCTTCTGAATACCCCGGTCGTTAGCATTCAGGCTCATTCCGCTTGCAGGAAATAGCCATGACTTTTGTGATCAGGGAGGGAGACCCGACCACGACGGGAGGTCGGGTTCTCGTAGGGTCGACGACTACGGTTGTGGAGAACCGTAAGGCCGCGAGAATCAGCGATCCGGTGTGGTGTCCTCAATGCAACAGCATGGGGTTTATCGCCGAAGGCAATCCGACTTTTATCGTCGAGGGTGTTGCAGTAGCGACCCATGGCCATGCTGTGCAATGCGGATGCCCTCCTGGCAGCAATCGGCTGATCGCCACTCAAAGTACGGTAATAGCTGCCGAGGAAGGTAGCGTGACCATCGCTCCTGAGTTTGCAGCAAAGGCGCAGGCGGCCACGCATGCCTGGGCACAGGCAATCAGCGATGGTTCTTACAAAAGCGAATTCACTCGGGATATTCCAAGTCAAGGACTGACCGGGTTGACCAGTGCTGAGCCGTTGTCAGCTGCGCCGACAACGCTTCAGGGTGTCGAGCCTGGGTTTCATATTGTGCAAAGCGTTATCCCTCGCTCAGAGCTTGAAGCGCTCCTGTTCGAACAGCCAAGTGCCGCTGTGCTTAACAAGTTCCGCACCTTGAACCCTCAGCTGTCGAGCTACGCAAAACCGGGGCAACTGATTGTCTTGAGCGACCCAAAGAACCATCAGTGCACCCGAGAAGAAGCATTGCTGATGGAAGCTGCCAATAAGGTGAACAGCGTGCTTGGATCGATGAGCGATGATGAGGCGACCTTTATGGTCCGTCATCGAGCGGAAATCGAATCATTCTTGACCGAAGGTTCGGGGGCGATCGGCATCGGCGAAGTCATGTTCTCCAAGCATCTGGAAAACGTGAAAAGCACCTTGGGGCAACTGGAGCAGTTGCACCAGCGTACGTTCCAGCAACACGGCAGGTTGCAGACCCCGGAGTTTTTTGCAGAACGAAAGCGTTTGATGTCTCAGCTGGATAACAGCCTGGGCCCGCTTGTGCGTAAAGGCGTAGGTATACCTGAGCACCCAAAACTGAAAAATGCCCTAGGGATATCCAGTCGTAGTCTGGTCCATCACTGGAGCAAAGCCGGAGTGCCTGGAAATATTCCGGGTTATGCGACCCACATTAATGGCGTAGCCAAGGCCAGCAAATACATCAAAGTCGGGGGCTGGGTTGGTATTGGGCTTGGGGCATCTGCTTCGGCACTGAAAGTACGAGAGGCATGTCAAATTGGCAGGGAGCAGGACTGCCGCAAGGTTCGGTTTATCGAGGGTGGGAAATTCTCCGGCAGGCTCGCTGGCGGCGCTGTTGGTAGTCCGATAGGCGGTGCTGTATGTGTTGCCCTCAGCGCCACTGGTATTGGTGGCTTGCTGTGTGGCGTGGTCATGGTAGGTTTGGGCTCTGTTGCCGGAGGTGCTGTTGGCGAGAGCCTTGGAGAGGGAGCGGGAGAGAAAGTGTATGAGTGGAGTGAATAGGGATGTTTGATGCTGAAGATGTTTTTTTCATCTTTGTGATTGCGAGTTTTGCATTGGCGTTTTTATTCATTGGAACGCAACTGTACTTCGCCTATTTCCGGATGAACGAAATACTCAGCAGCTTGAGCAACTCACGGGGGATCCAGTCGCGACGCTCTGTCATGGGGACAGATCCCTTTACTCGCTTCTTCATACTGATCAGTGTCGGCGGCATGCTGACCTTCTACAAGCGTTCGCTGAAAGGCGGTGATCTGGATGCCGAGGACTACAAAAATTTCCCAGGCCCGCTGCGTCGAATGATAACGCTCTCGTACGTGGCTGCACTTTTTGGGGGAACGCTGCTGTTTGTTCTTTGGGGGATTGGTAAACACATGGGGTGGCTCAAATAGCTTGGCTGCATGCGCCACTATTGATGATCAGGCAGCAGCCCGCTGCTTTATCATGAAGGGTGTGGTGAGGATTCAAATCAAGACAGAGCGTGGCCCGGAAACAACGAAGCCCTCGCATCGCCGCGAGGGCTTTTTTCTGAGTCGAAAACAGCCCCTGACCCGCCCGTCCTATATGTGGCCCGGCGGCGCACGTCCGCCGGGGCGCACTATACTTTTCAGAAGATTTGCCCCGGGGATAGAGGCAATGTTCCAGCAGGCTTGGGAGGAGGGTTAGGTATCGGTGTGGCGCTGCGGTTGGGCGACGTTGCGTTTGCATGGCCACAGAACAACCGGCACAGGAAGACCAGAAAATGGCGATAGCAATCATCCTGCTTCTAGTCGTTGTCGCTTCGGTGCTGTTTCACTTGCTTGCTCCCTGGCACATGACGCCGGCTGCCTCCAACTGGGGGTCGATAGACACCACGCTGCTGATCACCCTGGTCATCACCGGCATCTTTTTCATCGCCATCACGCTGTTCATGGCCATCGCCGTGATTCGCTTCCGTCATCGCGAAGGTGCCCGGGCGCACTACCAGCCGGAAAGCCGGAAGCTGGAAGGGTGGCTGGTCATCCTCACCTCATTGGGCATCATCGGCATGCTCGCGCCTGGCCTTGTGGTCTACAACGATTTTGTCCAGGTGCCGCAAGAGGCTACTCAGCTCGAAGTGATTGCCCAGCAGTGGCAGTGGGCGTTTCGCTTTCCCGGACAGGACGGAAAACTCGGCAAGGCGGATGTCAAATGGATCGATCCCGGCAATCCCTTCGGTCTTGATCGCAATGACCCTGCCGGGCAGGACGATGTGCTGATCATGAACAATGAAGTGCGCCTGCCCATCGACCGGCCGGTAAAAGTCCTGCTGCGGGCAAAGGATGTACTGCACGATTTCTATATTCCGCAGATGCGCGCGAAGATGGATATGGTGCCGGGCATGGTGTCCCACTTCTGGTTCACCCCGACCCGGCTCGGCAAGTTTGAAGTGCTGTGCGCCGAGTACTGTGGCTTGGGCCACTACAACATGCGCGGCCATCTGGTCGTCGAGGAGCAGGGCGCTTTCGACCAATGGTTCGCCAGCCAGCCGACCTTTGCCCAGACCCTGACCAATGTCGCCACGCCAAGCCGGGACAGCCTGCTGGAAAAAGGTCGCCAACTGGTGGAAAGCCATGGCTGCCGCGCCTGCCATAGCCAGGACGGCAGCACCAGCCTGGGCCCGGGCTGGAAGGACCTGTACGGCCGCTCGGAGCAGCTGGCCGATGGCACCCGCGTCCAGGTCGACGAAGCCTACCTCAAGGAGTCGATTCTCGAGCCGCAGGCCAGGCTGGTCCAGGGCTATCCGCCGGTCATGGTGGCCTATACTTTCAGTCAGGATGAACTGGCCGCCGTGGTGGCTTTCATCAAGTCGCTGAGTGCCGCGGGGCAGAACGAGCAAGGCCCTGCAGACGCACAGGATGAGTTGGCGGCGCAGGGACAGCGGATGGCCGAATCGCTGGGTTGCCTGGCCTGCCACAGTGTCGATGGCAGCCAGGGTATCGGCCCGGGCTGGCAGGGTTTGTACGGCAAGACGGAAACCCTGGCCGATGGTTCCCAGATCAAGGTCGATGAGGGCTACCTGAAGGACTCCGTGCGCCATCCTGGTGCTGCGATCGTCAAGGGTTACGCCGCGGTGATGCCGACCTTTACCCCCAATGACAAGGAACTGGACGCCCTGATCGCCTTCATCAAGTCGAAAGCTGCTGTCGACGCGGATGCCGGCAAGGTGGAATCGGGCAAGTCGCCGTAACTCGCCGGAAATGCTCCGAAACTTACCGGAGGATGACCTGATGGCTTATGTCGAGCATGCAGAAACAGAAGTCCTGCACGAACCGAAGAGCTTCTTCACGCGCTATATCTGGAGCCAGGACCACAAGGTCATCGCCATCCAGTATTCCTTGACGGCGATCTCCGTGGGGCTCGTCGCCCTGGTGCTGTCCGGCCTGATGCGCATACAGATCGGCTTTCCCGGCAGCCTCGAGTTCATGGACGCCAGCACCTATTACCAGGCGATGACCCTGCACGGCATGATCATGGTCATCTACCTGCTGACGGCCCTGTTCCTGGGCGGCTTCGGCAATTATCTGATTCCGCTGATGATTGGCGCCCGGGACATGGTCTTCCCCTACGTCAACATGCTGAGCTTCTGGTTCTACCTGCTCTCGGTCCTGGTGCTGCTTTCCAGCTTCTTCGTCCCGGGCGGGCCCACCGGGGCGGGCTGGACACTCTATCCGCCGCAATCGATCACCCAGGGCACCCCGGGGACCGAATGGGGCATCGTGTTGATGCTGGTGTCGCTGGCGATCTTCATCGTTGCCGCCACCATGGGCGGGCTGAACTACGTGACCACGGTGCTGCAGGCCCGTACGCGCGGCATGACGCTGTTTCGCATGCCGCTGTCCGTCTGGGGCATCTTCATGGCCTCGATCCTGGCCCTGCTGGCCTTTCCGGCCTTGTTCGTCAGCGCGGTGATGATGCTGTTCGACAGGCTGCTGGGCACAAGCTTCTTCATGCCGGCGGTGATCTCCATGGGGCAGCAGCTCGCGCATCAGGGCGGCAGCCCGATCCTGTTCCAGCACCTGTTCTGGTTCTTCGGCCATCCGGAGGTCTACATCGTCGCCCTGCCGGCGTTCGGCCTGGTCTCCGACCTGATCAGCACCCATGCGCGCAAGAACATCTTCGGTTACCGCATGATGGTCTGGGCCATCATTGCCATCGGCGTGTTGAGCTTTGTGGTCTGGGCGCACCATATGTACGTCAGCGGGATGAACCCGTACTTCGGCTTCTTTTTCGCCGCCACCACCTTGATCATCGCCGTGCCGACCGCGCTGAAAGTCTACAACTGGGTGCTGACCCTGTGGCATGGCGACATCCACCTGACGGTGCCGATGCTGTTCGCCCTGGCCTTTATCGTCACCTTCCTGGTCGGTGGCCTTACCGGGTTGTTTCTCGGCAACGTGATTGTGGATATTCCGCTGTCGGACACCTACTTCGTGGTGGCCCACTTCCATATGGTCATGGGGGTGGCGCCGATCCTGGTGATATTTGGCGCCATCTATCACTGGTTTCCGAAGATCACCGGGCGCCTGATGAACGACACCCTGGGCAAGCTGCATTTCTGGATAACTTTCCTCGGTACCTACTGCATCTACTTCCCCATGCATTACCTGGGGCTGCTGGGCATGCCTCGGCGCTATTACGCCTGGCAGAACTACGACTTCATCCCGCAATCGGCGCAGCAGCTGAATGCGTTCATCACCGTTGTCGCGCTGACGGTCGGGGTATGCCAGCTGCTGTTCCTCTTCAACCTGGCCTGGAGTGCCTTCAAAGGCAAGCCGGCGGGCCCGAACCCATGGGGGGCGGCCAGCCTGGAATGGCAGACGCCGGACACCCCGCCCGTCCATGGCAACTGGGGGCCGGAGCTGCCGGTGGTGCACCGTTGGGCCTATGACTACAGCGTGCCCGGGATAGAGCAGGACTTCGTGCCACAGACGGTTTCTGCCCAGGAGCTGGAGCAGATGAGGCAGCACAGCGCAGAAGCCAGGATCGCAGGCGAAAGACCATGAACGGGCCGCTATTGAAAAACACCGAAAGCGCCGGCGCCGGCGGCCGTTGGAGCCAGCCCCCCGAGCACTCTCGGGGACCGGCAGGCCTGGACAGGGTGAAAGCCGCAAAAGTGGGCCTGCGCATGTTCCTGGTGGTGGTGACCTCGCTGTTCCTGCTGTTCCTGCTGGCCTTCATCGCGCGTTCGCAAATGGCGGACTGGCAGCCGCTGACCGAGCCGTTGGCGCCGCTGGCCAGTGCCCGGCAACTCTGGCTGAACACGCTCCTGCTGGTGCTGGGCAGTATCAGCCTGCAGTGGGCGCGAATGGCCGCCCGGCGGGGTGTGTCGAACGGGGCCAGCCTCGGCTTCGCCCTGGGCGGTGTTTTCGCGATCGCCTTTCTCGGGGGGCAACTCTGGGTCTGGAAGCAGTTCGTCGACTGGGGCTATTTCGTCTCCGCCAATCCGGCCAACAGCTTTTTCTATCTGCTGACCGGCGTACACGGGCTGCACCTGCTGGGAGGCCTGGTGGCCTGGGGCAGAGTCGGCGCCAGGTTCCTGCGACGCGTTCCGCTGTCGCGACTGGCGCCCAGCGTGGAGCTCTGTGCCATCTACTGGCACTACCTGCTGGGGCTGTGGATCGTCCTCTTCTTCCTGCTGACCAGCACGCCGGAAACCTATCAAGCCATCGCCGCATTCTGCGGCCTGAGGTGAAGCCATGGCATTGCCCTCAGCAACCCCTCCGGAAAGTCCCGTCCCACCCCCACCCGATACGCTGGTAGCGGGGTGGAAGAGCATCGCCAGCGACTGGGCCTCGGATCAGGATGTGTTCAAGCGAGTGCCCTGGGGCAAGGCGATGATGTGGATCTTCCTGCTCAGCGATACCTTCATCTTCACCTGCTTCCTGACCGGCTACATGTCGGTGCGCATCAGTGCCACCGTCCCCTGGCCGAACCCCAGCGAAGTGTTCGCCTTGACCATCGGCGGCGTTGAAATCCCTCTGATCCTGATCGCCATCATGACCTTCGTGCTGATCAGCAGCAGCGGCACCATGGCCATGGCCGTGAACTTCGCCTATCGCCGTGTGCGCGGCAAATGCGCGGCCCTGATGCTGGCGACCGCGGCCTTCGGTGCGACCTTCGTCAGCATGCAGGCGTTCGAGTGGAGCAAGCTCATCGCCGAAGGCGTGCGCCCCTGGTCGAACCCCATGGGCGCGGCGCAATTCGGCGCCAGTTTTTTCATGATTACCGGTTTCCACGGGCTGCATGTATCGGTCGGCGTCATCTACCTGTGCATCGTCGCCTTCAAGGTGTTGCGCGGGGACTACGAGCGCTCCGGCAACTATCAGATCGTCGAGATCGCCGGGTTGTACTGGCACTTCGTGGATCTGGTGTGGGTATTTATCTTCGCTTTCTTCTACTTATGGTGAGCCCGCAGAGGAGTACCGGCGATGGCACATGCACAAGGTCAACAGCATCCACTGAGCCTGTACCTGAAGATCTGGGGGCTGCTGTTCGTACTCAGTACCCTGTCCTACCTGGTCGACTACTTTCACTTCCAGGGCTATTTCAGGTGGTCGCTAATCCTGGTCCTCATGTTGTTGAAGGCCGGCCTGATCGTTTCCATCTTCATGCACATGGCCTGGGAGCGCCTGGCGATGGTCTACGCCATACTCGTCCCGCCGTTGTGCCTGCTGGTACTGGTTGGCCTGATGGCCGCCGAGGCGGACTACGTGTTTTCTACCCGGGGGATTTTCCTCGGGCAATGACCGGCTTCCGCCTCCGGCGTTCAAGCGCCGCGGCGTCCTATATCGTGCGCTTGAACTGATGCCATTTCTGCAGCCAGGCCACTATCCAGTGAGGCGCTGCTGCGCCGGTCCCGGCGACCTGCAGTTGCGGGTGATGGCTGATGACCTGATCCAGGATCGGCTCCTGAGCGGGTTCGACGTCCACGAAGAAAATGTGCTCGCCGTCCCTTACCGTCTTTTTCAAATTGCTGAAGTGGGCATTGGGCACCTGGATACCAAAGAAGCCGCCTTCCCAGATACAGAAGCCCAGGATCACGATCGCCAGGAAGATGAACGGCACCCAGCCTGCCGCGGACTCGGTCCAACCTGCCAGATAGGCACCGAGCAGTACCAATGCCGCGAGCGGTAGGCCAATGACCGCGCCAATCTCACCGGAGTGAACGACATCCTGCTTCATGAGTGAGTTCACATCATGCAGGTGATGCTGTTCCACATCCGCATCCCGGTCGCTGAGCACATGAATCTGCTCGGTACTGATGCCGCTGGCTTCCAGCTCGCTTTCAACGGTTTCCAGCTCGTCGAGATTATCGCTGATGTAAAAATGCCGGTTCATGAGTCACCTCCTACTTCATCGTCGCAGAGGCCCCCATTTTTTCTGCAGTCGTTATCTGAAATTCCAGAGCGTTTTCCTGCCGCTCTGGATAACACCGCACGCTGATCGCTCGCTAAAAAAGTATAGCATCGCCCTCGGCAACGCCTTGCCGGCCGGGGGCTGCGGGGATATACGGCAATCTGAGGGGGGTGAATCCTTCTGCTCGGATTCTGAATCTGCGTGGGTAATCGGGTGAGTGACGGCCGTTTGATCTGCCACGCCCTGCAAAGACAAGGACGCCAATTGGCGCCCTTGTCTTAAGTTCTTCAAACGCTCGAATGTCAGAGGTCGGAGGGGCTATTTATAAAAAACATCGATCGTCGCGGTGGCGTTGAATGGCCCGAGAATCGCCTTGCTGGTTAGCCATTTCAACTGAGCCAGGAAGTTATTCACCACCATCTGGTCACGGCTGCTCTCCACCAAGGTGAACTCTTTGTTGAAGGGTATGGCACTGCGGCTCGGTTGCTTGAGCAGGCTGATGCCCACGGAGCTGTTGTTGTTCGGCACCAGGGTGTAGCCGTCCGCCGCGGTAGCGCCGACCGGAGTGAGCCGTGCGTTCAGCCCGTAGACGCTGTTGCAGGTCTTGAGGGCGGTGATGCTGAACGGGACTTCCTTGATCACCTTGTCGGCTTGCGCCGAGGCGGCAGCGATACTGCCAAAGTCGACGGTCTTGGGGGAGACAGACAGGGCCGATGAGCAGGAGATATAGCGCATTCTGTCCAAGCCAGCCAGTACCATGACAAAGTTGCTATCAGGGTTGCTGTTCATACCGCCCGCTCCATCCAACTGGAACGCTGGATAAACCGGGACGCCTGTCAGGCTTCCCTCCTTGCCTGGGCTGGGCGAGCTTTTTTTGGAGATAAAGAAGTTGAAGTTCAATGGGAAGGTTTGAGCTTTGTCCTTGCAACCGGAGGTCGCGTAACAGCCTTCGAAAACGATGGGGAGTTGTATCCGGCATCCCGGCAATTGCGTACAGCGCAGGTCGGTTCCGTTCAGGTGGATACCCACCTCCAGGTCGGGTCCCAATTGAGTGAGGCCTGGGTCGCGAGGGCTTAAATAAAAGTAAACGTATTCTTTGCCATACCCGTAGTTGTCCTGCCAGCAGGTCATGCTGATGCTGTAGTTATCGGAGCGCCAGAGCACGGTATCCTTTGGCAGGGTATTGGGCACCGCAATGCTGGTGAAGATCATGATCGCATCGGAGGCCAGGGTGCCATCTTTTTTGCAGGCCAAGGCATAACTCTTCTGAGTAAGAAGCAGTAGCAGGGCCAGGGAAACCAGTTGGTAAATTTTTTTCATCATGTCTCGTCCATTGGCCTCAAAATTGAGCCGAGCCGTGGCTTTTTTGGTTGGCGGATAGTGTTGCCCCGTAGGGGCGCAGGTTGCCTGCGTCACTGACGATCTGATAACGCAGGCTGGCAGGTTGGCAGGCCGGTATGTCGATGGGCTGTGTCGAGAACGGCGGGAGCATCAGGTGCTCGATCGGCTGGCCACAGGGCTGGCCATTCGGGCCTGTGGCTTCGATATCGTTGAGGGTCAGGTAGTAGGGGGAAGGGTTGTCGGCGATGAGCCTGCCTGCGGTTGCTTTCTGTGTTTCCCAGGACAATCCGGCCATGGCGTCGTCCAGGGTGTTCTTCAGCGGTGGGCGATAGAGCAGCTTGAAGTGGTGCCGCAAAGCGACTGTCATGGTGTGAGGCGTCTTGGCGGCCGGAGGCACGTCCAGGACGCTCAACAAAAGATAAGATTCGCGGTCAGTAGGCAGGCCTGTTCCCTGGTAGAAAATTTCCACGGTGGCTTTCTGTCCGCTGGAAATTTTCAGCAACGGTTTGGAGACCGCCAGGGGCAGTGTCTGGCTGCGCCCAGACTCTTTCTCTCCCCAGTCCAGCGAAACTTGCGCCAGGGCGGCCTTCTTGCCGTCGTTGACCAGGGTTACGGACATTCGCTGGCCCGTCATGATGAAGCGGTTCTTCCCATCGAAGGAGAGGTCCGCCAGGGCGGTACCGGGTTGGTAGGCAAGGAGCAGTCCAACTGCAAGAGAAGGCACCCTGCACCTGTGTCGAGAGAGCGTTTCTCGTGCAGAAGGATGCAGGGTGATGTTAGGTCTGGGATGCATTCCATTTCCCCATAGGTGTGAAAGCCTGCAGATATACCGGTGGCTTTATTGGTGAGCCCGGATATCGACTGAAGCCGGCATTCTGGTTTGGATGCAATTGCACAAGAAATGAGACATTTCTGAATCGGGCTCTCTATGGTGTATGCCTCAGGAAAATAAGATGGTCTGACCCTACTTTTCCTCCATTTCCCCTCTTCTAATACGCCTATTCAGATGAACACTGTTTTTCCAATTCCTGAAAGCGGCAAGAGAACAGTTGTCACCGCTGGGCACGTTTTGACACTTACCAAGGGCTGATGCCTTTGAGGGGATGGTTCTGAAAACGTACGGCCAGGCGAGTGTTCGTTTTCAGTGGCGATCAATTGAGGAGGGAATGGCCGCTGGGAGTGCTGACAATGGGGCTGGGCTCGACCGGAGGTTGCGAGTTGCGCGCATTGATGGTCATGACCAAGAGACGAGGAGGGGGACGTCGCTTGTTGCGTAGACAGAAACAACCAAGCCCTCGCATGGCTGCGAGGGCTTGGTTTTGTCTCCGGATCTGTCGATTACAGATCGAGCGCCTACTTGCTCAGTTTGACCGCCAGCTGGGCCACGTACTGGCCTTGATGACGGGCGATCTCCAGTTCCCGGGCATCAGGCTGGCGCGAGCCGTCACCACCGGCAATGGTGGATGCGCCATAAGGCGTGCCACCGCCGACACTGGACGTATCGAACAAGGCTGGCGAGCTGTAACCGATGGGCACGATGATCATGCCGTGGTGAGCCAGGGTGGTCCAAGTGGAGGTAATGGTCATCTCCTGGCCGCCGCCGGTACCTGTCGAGGTGAATACACTGGCGAGCTTGCCAACCAGGCCGCCCTTGGCCCACAACCCGCCAGTCTGGTCGAGGAAATTGCGCATCTGGCCGGACATATTGCCGAAGCGGGTCGGAGTACCCAGGATGATTGCGTCGTAGTCGCCCAGCTCACCTGGCGTGGCAACCGCAGCGCTCTGATCCACTTTGCCATGGGCAGCCTTGAAGGCTTCCGGGTCCATGGTCTCGGGTACGCGTTTGAGGGTGACTTCAACCCCGGGAACGCTCCGGGCACCCTCCGACACGCTCTGGGCCATTGTTTCGATATGACCGTACATCGAATGATAAAGAACCAATACCTTAGCCATGCGTACTTCCTCTTGAGGTGTGTCTTGAGCTGACTGACGGCCTGTTAAAGAGGCGATCAGGTTAGTTATCCATCCCACTGTTTCACCCGCATCTGCGTGAGTCGTGGCGCATGATCGATCTAATTGGCTTCTGTGAATATGAGAAAATATCGAACGGGATGTTCGAAAAAACTGATCTTGGAAAGCAACAAAGGCCAACCCGAAGGTTGGCCTTTGACATACTGCGGATGGATACCAGAGAAAAGCGTAATGGCATGAAAGCCTCAGAATCGCCCACTGATCCCCAACAGTGGCCCCTTCTGGACAATGTCGTAGACAAAACCGTCATGGCGATAATTCACCCCCATGGCCCGGTAACCGGCCACCACCGAAAAGCCCGGCAGGAACTCCCAGCCCGCCAGCGCGGCCAGGTCCCAGTCTTCCCGCGACTGGCCGGCGCCCGCCATGCCCCAGGACGACAACCAGAATCGCTCGTTCACGGCATAGTGCCCACGCAGCCCCGCCATGGCGTCGGCCCAGGTGGCCTTGTCGGACCCAGACAGGCCGCCGGCGGGCCCGCCGTGCAGGGTGATGGCGGTGCTGCTGTACCAGACGCGCACGCCGCCCGCGACGTCCAACCGATGATCGTCATCCCCCCACACCTGGTATCCGCCCCCCAGGAATCCCGAGGCCGTCTTGCTTTCCACCTCAAGCTTGGACGCCGGGGCGCCCGCTGGTAGACGGTTGCGGGTGTCGGTGTCGATGTACATCAGGTCGGCGAGTACGCTGTAGGGCCCGCGCCGCGCCTCGCCCATCAGCATCACCGACATATCGACGCTACGCGCGATGTCGGAGAAGTCGGATTTTATAAACTGGGTCCCGGTGCTGCGGTGGCCCACGTGCCCACGGATACCGGCGCCCCACAGGTAAGGCCCGCCATTGAACTGCCAGCCATCAGCGTCTGCCGCCATGGCCACCATCGGCAGACTGGAGCCCGCGGTCGTCAAGGCGCTGACCAGCAGCGCCAGGCGGGCCTGCTTACACCGCAACGGCGAGCGTGGGATGTCACTGTGCATCATGGTGTTTCTCCGATCAGTGCTGGGTCAGCGAGAGCGCCACGCCCTCGGCCGCACAGTCCTCTGTAGGCTTCAGACCCGCCTTTTGCGCAGCCTTGACCTCCTCCTTCGCGGCCGCCAGGTCCGCCAGGAACGCCGGATTGCCATGCAGGCTCGCCACCGTGGCGGCCCCCATGATGCGGCCTGCATCCACGTCGCTCTGCCAGTGCGCATCGCAGATGACCCGGCTCTGGCCGTATGACAGGCCACGGGTCATCAATTCGGTGGCGCGTGCCGGATTGATTTCAGCCAATACCAGGCTCCAGGCCCAGCCCGCGGCAGAGTGGCCGGATGGCCAGGAACCATCCGTGCGCAGCAGTGGCTCCATGTCTTTGCGGCACGTGCTTTGGTTATGCACCACGAAAGGACGGGTACGGTTGTAGGCATTCTTCCCGGCGTAGGTGGAGCCGCCCGCATCGGTCAGGGTGCGCTGCATCAAGGTGTAAAGATGCGGTGTACTTTTCTCGGTGATCGGCGTGCCCAGCGCGCAGGAGAATGTTTTCGCCGGGCCGGGGAATGACAGCGCCGCATCCGCTGCCGCGAGTTTCTCCCGAACGGTGCCACGCAGCGCCAGCGCCGCACGCCGTGCTTCCTCATCCCGCGCCAGCGCCGCGGAGTCTGGTTTGGGCGGGGCACCGAGCAGCGCCAGGCGCACTGGCAAGTCAGCCGGGTCCAGATAGCCTGGAGCCAGCTTGAAGTGAGGGTCCGTGACCTGGGTGGCGGCATCTTCGGCGAGCAGCAGTCCCGAGCCGAATAGGCCGGCCAGGGACACGGTCATCCCCAACTGCTTAGGTAGTTTTTTCATCGATCATTCCCTTATCTGTATCGGATGGCGCCGGTGTTACCGGTTTATCAAAACCGGTATAGAGCGTTCAGATAGGCACCGGCACCGACCTTCTCACCCGTCAGCGGGCTGTCGCGGGCGTCGGCGACCAGGGCGTAGGTCTTGATGCCGCCTTCCAGTGCCAGCTGTGGCTGCCATTGCCAGGTGAGGCCCAGCTTCAAGGTCACGTCGCGCATCCCGCCACCCGGGCGGTATTCATCGAACCGGGTGCGCGCGGCTTGCTGGGCCGTGACGCCGAAGCGCGCCATCATGTCGTTCTCATTGCTCCAGGTGCCGTACAGCGTCGAGTCCAGGGTCAAGCTCGAAGACAGTGGGTATGCCGTGGCGACCCCGGCTTCCAGGTACGCCGTGCGCCCCAGGCTTTCGCCACCGTAATGACGGTTCTGGCTCGATTGCAGGCCGCGCACGAACAGGCGGCCGGCCGGCAGGATCCAGTACGCTTCCGCCCCGACCAGGGCGGTGCTGTCCAGGTTGCCCATGCCCCGCAGGTAGTCATCACGGCCGTCCAGGGTATGAATGCGTTCCTTGCGTCCCGGGTCATAACCGATCAACAAGGCCACTCCGAAAGGAGCCAGCCCCGGCAAGTCCCAACGCAGCCCGTCCGGGAAGGCCGCGGTAAAGGTGCCCCAGTCCTGGGTAGGTAAGAGCGCCTTCAGTTTCAGCGACGGGAACGCGGCGTAGTGTGAAGAGCCTTGGTACAACGGGCCAACGGCAACTCCGCCGCCTACCGTCACGGATGGAGCGCCGTTTGAATCGTCAATGGCTGCATGGGCAGGCAACACCAGCGTCAATGCGAGGGCTGCACCCATGATGAACATCTGCGGGTGTCTAGAAGAATTTTAATGGTCTTTGCTTGTCATTGTTTAGTTCCTTTGGTGTGAACTCTGTAGTTCAGAGCCATCCCTGACTTAATAAGCCATATCAAACTTGGTAGCCGTGCGTTTAACGCTACTAAGGTGTCTGCCAATTGATCTAAATAACCAGTCGTTATTTGAATGATTGAACTTATAGAACGACGGGCTGCGGCTGTGGGAAACGCCATTGGCCATTTAGTATTTCGTTGCTCGGCTGATAAAGCCTGACCGTATAGTTCCAACCAGGCATAACGGGCAGGCAATTAGTGATCTTTGCGTCACAACCACCGAACTGAATGACAATCGAGCCATCATCGCTTTTCTTGGCGGTGAGGTTATTCAGCGAGTAGGTGTCATATGGGTTTTTCTGAAAGTATCCCTCTGCGTTGTAAACACTCACAGACCAGAAACTGCGGACCGGAACCTGTCCAACTTTGAGACGGTAAACGGTTTTCCCATCGTTCTGCGGCATCACACCGCCGAGGTAGATGGCGTCCTTGCTCGGATTTCCGCCCCACCCCGTCGCGGTTCCGATCAGGTGCTGGATCGGATCGACGCTACCTTTAGGGCCAAAGGACTGGTTGTAGTTGGGGATTGTCGAACCCAGGACAGCCAGGGCATCACGCATCTTTTTCTGGCTCGCCTGATCCCACTTCGGTACTACGAATTCCCCTGGCTTGGCCTGGCTGACCTGGATTGCGTCCTGCAACTCATGCACCTGCTCAAGGTCTGCGCGATCCGTGGGATCGAAGAAAATGCGCACAGCGACAAACACATAGCGTGTGCCGATATCCTCTTTCGTCAGCGTATGGCGACCGGCACCGTAAATGACGGCGGGTACGTAGTGATCTTCGTTGACCATTTGCATCGACATGAACCGCTCACCGGCCTCAGGCAATGTGATCGTGACTGGACCGGCATCGAGATCGAACACCGCTGATGAGTAGAGGGTGTCCCGATTCATTCGGACGACATTCTGAGCGTCGATAGGAACCGGTTCACGGTTATGAACAAACTGACCAAAGCCTCCACTCGTCACCGTTTTGCCCATGTACAGGTCGGACTCGGCACGGACAAAATTATCGACACCCACCAGCGTCGCCGCGGCAGGGGATGACTGCGCGTTTGCACTCGCAAAAGTTGCCAGCGTCAGGGCGACGATGCAGGCCGTGGATGAGTAGGACATTTAAACCTCTTGATCTTATAAGAAGTGATTCCCTTCCCCGGCTTCAGGCTTTTCTTGTACATGGATCGCTTGCTGCAGCGCTTGCTGGGGTTGGCATTACCTTTTAAAACTGTATAAGAACGCCTCGATGGAAACTTGCCATTTGATGCCAAAAGGCCAAGCCATTACTTACCGATCAGCTTGCCGGCGGCGCTCGTACAGAAATGGCTGCTCAGATCAGGACGGCAAGCCCTATCCCGGTAGTTCGAGGCTATTGGAAGGCTTAGCCCGAAGTGGGCCGAAGGGGCGGGTGGGAGAGGGAGCAAGTGGTCAGGCGAAGACGCTGTCTTGAATTTTAATAATCATGTTTCAAGGCCGAGCGGTAGCGCGACGGTGAGTTCCCGGTCCAGCGTTTGAAGGCTCGAGTAAAGTGCGCTTGATCGCTGTAACCCACCATGTAGGCAATTTCGGTCGCGGTGTATTTACCGCTGGCAATGAGTTGAAGTGCCTCGCTGCGACGCGTCTCGTCGCGTAGATCTTCGAAATCGATGCCGCAATACTTGAGACGACGCTGCAGCGTTCGAGAAGACAGTCCGATGTTTCTTGAGATAGCGGTAAGTTTGGATTGATCCTGATCCGATATCCGCTCCATAAGTACGCCTGCTGCTTGCGCTGTCGACCTCAAGGCTTCGGTGACTTTCCAGGCGTCATCCCGAACAGGTTGCAGGGGCGTGTCGAGCAGCTCACGGTCGAATTCGATCATGTTGTACTGCGCGTTCATTTCGAGATTCGGCCCCAGGTATTCTTCAAGCGCCTCATCGCCTCTTTCCCTCGGGTTTTGCAGATGCACGCGTATGGCGCCAGGCTCACCGGACATGAGAGGTACTTTTCTAAGCAGCGCAAGCGTGCCGAGAATGACTTGCTTCGGATCAGCCCCGTGCTGTCCGGTAAATTGGTGGATCAGTTTCGTCGTACGGCCTTCGGTGACGATTTCTACTTCTCCTCCTTGATGCAGCAAGTCGGTATAGATCGCCGCCGTTGCGCAAGCCTGAGCGAGGTTGGTCGAGCCCAATATCAACTCGCCCCAGGCACCGAGCGAACGTACTTCGATCAGATGCCCCACACAGGCACCGCCGAAGGGGTCCTGTGCGATAGCCGCCATTTCGTTGGCTATATGAAAACAGGCCGCTCGCGGTACCCAGGCATCAGGGTTTTGAAAAACATGAGGGGAAATGCCGTAACGCCGAAAGAACTCCAGCGGCGACACCCCACGCATGCTCAGGTAGGGGGCTATTTGCCGAAGAGTGCTGAGTTTGATGGATGGCGTGGCATTCGTCATAAGCGTTCGCACCTGTTTTTAAAGGCAATGCACGGGAAAACCGTCTTTGCCCGCAGGGAAACACTAGCGTAAAACTTTTGCCAAAGTCGCGTTATTGACAGCACAGAACAGCTCGATTCAGCGACAGGATCATCGCTTTTGCAGAACCCCAAAACGAAAAAACCCGCCAGAAGGCGGGTTTTTCGGGGGTTCCAGAGATTTTGAAAGCCTTCTCTGGAACCTTGTATGGTGCCGGCACCAGGAGTCGAACCCGGGACCTACTGATTACAAGTCAGTTGCTCTACCAACTGAGCTATACCGGCGTGTGGGCGACGATTATAGCGATTGGCGGGGTTCTGTAAACCCCTGAAATCTGACTATTTTTGCTTTGTGCCGGGCCCTAGCCGCGGACCAGCACTTTCTTGAGTTTTTCGAGGGCGCGCCACGAGCGGCTGTTGCGCAGGGCGTGGAGTGCAGCTTCGGCGCGGTCGGCGCGTTGGCGTTCGGCGATCAGGGCCTGTTCCAGGTCGGTGGCGGGGGCGACGAAGCGGTGGCCGGGGTTGAACTGGAATTCGTCGAGGTTGCACGGCGGGATGTCGAAGGCGCCCTTGAGGTTCAGGTGTTCTTCGGCCAGGTAGAAGGTGTTGATGCCGTCGAACACCACCGGGTGGTAGCCCGCGCCGGTGACCAGGGTTTCCCAGGCCTGGTCGCGGTTCCACGGGGTTTCGATCAGCAGGATCCACGGCCGCCAGCGGTTGAAGTCCATGCTGCGCAGCACGGTTTCTTCGTGGCCTTCGACGTCGATCTTGAGGAAGTGGATGGGGCCGCCGACGTGGGCCTCGCAGATGTCGCTCAGGGTGCGTGAGCTGACGATCTGGGTCTGCACCGGCATGCCGGCGTCCTTGTGCTGCTGGGCGATGGCGGGGTCGAGGGTGGACAGGCCGGTGTCGGCGATGCCGTAGAAGGTCAGGGCCTCGGCATTGTCGCCGGCGGCGCATTGCAGGTTGGTGTCCCTGGGCCGCTCCTGGCACAGGGCGTGGTAATAGCTCGGCACCGGTTCGACGTTGATGCCGCGCCAGCCGCGATCGTAGAAGGCGCGGGTCACCGAGTCGGCAGTGGGGTGGTTGGCGCCGACGTCGATGTAGAAGCCGTTTTCAACGTGTTTGAGCGCGCGCCACAGGCGGATGTCTTCGAAATTTTGTGCATAAGAAATGAACGTCACTGTCTTTTCCCGTCAATCACAAAGGTTCTGGGCGCCCGCGAGCGCCTGCGTCTGTATAACAAGCGTCGCCGACCGGCGCAATTTGCCGCGCCTGTGGTGCCGGTTTTCGGCTGTTATGTCCTTTGGCATTGACGCTTATGCACAATCGATGGCTGTCGCGTGGCTGTTTTCGCTGATTTTGTGGATCCGTTCTCAACTCGCCGCAACTGGCTGTTTTTTCGCTGATTTATTTTTATGAACAAAAAATGACCAGCTCTGTATTGAGGCTGTAGCAGGCGCTTTCAGCGGCTTTGGCGGGATTTCATCAACAGAGTTATCCACAGGCTGGATAGGATGATGGATCCAACTTATCCACGTTCCGCCAGCAGCATCAGGTTGCGTGGGGTGAGTGGTGCCGGGCAGAACAGGCCCAGTTGCACGCGGTAACCCTGTTCCTGCAAAAACAGCCCGCGATCGAGCACCAGCCACAGCTCCAAGGGCCGGCGAAACAGGCCGCGCAGCAGCTCCAGGTTGCGGACCTGGGCCAGGCGCTGCCAGCCGGCGGCTTCCAGCGCCGGCCAGTCCTGCGAACCGACTGTGGGTAAGTCCTTGAGGGCCGCCAGGTCGCGGCAGTAGTCGGCGAAGGGTTTGTCCAGCCAACTGGCGGGCAGCGACGGGCTGGGCAGGTATTCGTCGACCCCGCGCAGCCGGCGTTGCAGCAGGTCGAAGGCCAGGCGGCGGGCCATGGAGCTGTCGCGTTGGCGGCGCACCCGGGCGCCGGCGGTGACGGTCTCGCTCAGGGGCAGGCCCAGGTCGTCGAGGGACAGTTGCAGCGCCGAGCCCTTGGCCGGGCCGGAGAGCGGCTGGTACTCGGCATGGCTGATGCGGTTATAGCAGCAGGGCGCGATAGCCAGCTGGCGGCAGCCGCGTTCGCTGGCCAGTTGCATCAGGCGTACATGCAGGTCGCCACAGGCGTGCAGGGCCACCGGGGTGTGTTCGGCGCTCAGTCGGGCAGCGGCGTCGACGGCGAGTACGTCCTGCTGCAGGTGGCTGGCCGCTAGCCGATGGTGTTCGCTCAACTGCCGGCCGCTGGCGACCAGCGCCGGGTCGTATTCCAGGCAGGTCAGCCGTTGCCCGGGTTGCAGCAGTCGACGGCCGAGATGGCCCTTGCCCGAGCACCAGTCCAGCCAGTGGCCGGGTGCCCGGGTGAACTCCAGGCAGGCGGCGAAGGCTTCGATCTGCTGCCATTTGCGCCCGGGCACATCGACGTTGAGGCGCTGGCGGGCGGCTGGCACCTCGTGCATCGGCAACTCGGCCACGGCGCCGAGCGCGGCGGCGGTCCGCGCCAGATCGGGGAAGGGTGCGGGAGCATCGAGCCGTTCTGGGTGGTTATGGCTCGCCTCGGCATCGTCCAGGCTGCGCTGGCGCAGCCACTGGGCGAGTTCGCGGTGTCGGGCTTCCCAGGGCAGCTGCGGCTCGGTGAAGGGGCGTGGGCGCCAGAGCGGTTGATGGTCCAGCAGGAAGCGGTCCAGGGCCTGGAAGCGGCTGAGGAGTTCGGGGCCTTGGAGGATGGAGGGCATGCTGGGCTCGGCGGTGTCTGGGGATGGCGATCGCGAGCAAGGCTCGCTCCTACAGGTTAGCGGGGCGCCGGTAGGAGCGAACGGTTCAGCGGCCTTGGCACTGCTCGACGCGCAGCCAGCGTTCCAGCAGCTTGAAGCCTTGCACCAGCACATAGGACATCAGCAGGTAGAACACCCCGGCGGCGAAGAAAATCTCCACCGGCAGGTAGGTGCGGGCAATGATGGTGCGGGCCATGCCAGTCAGTTCCAGCAGGGTCACGGTGCTGGCCAGGGCGCTGGCCTTGAGCATCAGGATCACTTCGTTGCTGTAGGCCGGCAGGCCGATGCGCGCCGCCCGGGGCAGGATGATGTAGAACAGCGCCTTGGGCTTGGACATGCCCAGCGCCCGCGCCGCTTCGATCTCGCCCGGCGGGATGGCCTGGATCGCCCCGCGCAGGATCTCGGCGATATAGGCCGCGGTGTGCAGGGTCATGGTGGCGGTGGCGCACCAGAACGGATCGCGCAGGTACGGCCACATTGCGCTGTTACGCACTGCGTCGAACTGCGCCAGGCCGTAGTAGACCAGGAACAGTTGCACCAGAAGCGGCGTGCCGCGGAAGAAGAAAATGTAGGCATAGGGCAGGGCGCGCACGTACCACAGGCGCGACGAGCGGGCGATGCCCAGCGGAATGGCCAGCAGCAGGCCGGCGATGACCGCGATGGCCACCAGCTCCAGGGTCAGCGTGGCGCCCTGGGCCAGCTTGGGCAGCCACTTGATGATCACTTCCCAGTTCATTGGGCGCTCCTCGCGAAGCCGCGAGCGGCGCGTTTTTCCAGGAAGTGCATGCCGGTCATGGCCAGCACGGTCAGGCCCAGGTACATGAAGGCCGCCACCATATAGAAGGTGAAAGGTTGCTTGGACACGGTCACGGCGATCTGCGAGTGACGCATGATTTCTTCCAGGCCGATCACCGACACCAGCGCGGTGTCCTTCATCAGGATCATGAACAGGTTGCCCAGGCCCGGCAGGGCGATGCGCCACATCTGCGGCATGATCAGCCTGGTGAAGATCCGCCATTTCGACAGGCCCAGAGCCACGCCGGCCTCACGATGGCCCTTGGGAATGGCGAGGATCGCGCCACGGAACACTTCGGTGGCATAGGCGCCGAAGCACAGGCCGAGGGCGATGACCCCGGCGGCGAAGGCATTGAGTTCCAGTTCCGGGTTGCCGAAGAACTCACCCAGGGCGCGCATCAGGTTGACGGTGCCGAAGTAGATCAGCAGCACCCAGAGCAGTTCGGGAACGCCGCGCACCAGGGTCGAATAGGTGCCGCCAAGCCATTGCAGCGGCTTGTACGGGGAAGTCTTGGCCAAGGCGCCGAGCAGGCCGAGCACCAGCCCCAGGCACAGTGCCGAAAGAGCCAGCTTGACGGTCATCAGCGCGCCAGCGGCGAGCGCCGGGCCGAATCCGTAGAGATCGATATTCATGGATGGTTATTCAAGTCGCGGCAGGCTTTGCTAAGGACCGGCGCCCTCGGGGAAGGGCGCCGGGCAGGCCAGTCAGTATCAGTAGATGCTGAACGGGAAGTACTTGTCGTTGATCTTCTTGTAGGTGCCGTCGGCCACGATTTCCTTCAGGGCGGCGTTGAGCTTCTCGCGGATCGGATCGTTCTTGCGCACGGCGATGCCGATCTTGTCGCTTTCTTCAACCGGGTCGCCCTTGAACTCGTAAGGCTTGCCCGCTTCGCTTTTGAGCCACTCGTAGTTGACGTACTTGTCGGCCAGGATCGCGTCCAGGCGGCCGGACGTCAGGTCGAGGAAGGCGTTTTCCTGGGTGTCGTAGAGCTTGATGGTGATGTCGTCGCCCAGGTTGTCTTCCAGCCAGGTGCCGGCCAGGGTGGCGCGCTGCGCACCGATGATCTTGCCCTTGAGGGAAGCCTTGTCGGTCTTGAAGTCGGTCTTGTCTTTAGGCGCGATAAACTGCAGCTTGTTGGAGTAGTACGGGTCGGTGAAGTCCACCGCCTGCTTGCGCTCGTCGGTGATCGACATCGAGGAGATCAGGAAGTCGAACTTCTTCGCGTTCAGGGCCGGGATGATGCCGTCCCAGTCGGAGGTGACCACTTCGCACTCGACTTTCATCTTGGCGCACAGGGCGTCGCCGATGTCTTTGTCGAAACCGACGACCTGGCCGCTGGCATCCTTGTTGTTGAACGGCGGGTAGGCCGCTTCGATGCCCATCTTCAGTTTGTCGGCGGCCATCGCATTGGCCGAGAACACCAGAGTGGCGGCAGCGGCCAGGAGGAATTTCTTATAGCTCTGCATGCGTGTTGCTCCGTTAGCGGTTGCTGGACATGAATTGTTTGCAGCGTGCCGAAAGCGGGTTCTCGAACACCTGCTGTGGCGATCCTTGCTCTTCCACCAGGCCCTGGTGCAGGAACACCACTTCACTGGAGACCTGACGGGCAAAGCCCATTTCGTGGGTGACCAGCAGCATGGTCCGGCCTTCTTCGGCCAGGGCGCGGATCACGTTGAGCACTTCCTGGACCATTTCCGGGTCCAGTGCCGAGGTCGGCTCGTCGAACAGGATGACTTTGGGCTGCATCGCCAGGGTGCGGGCGATGGCGGCGCGTTGCTGCTGGCCGCCGGAGAGCTGGGCCGGGTAGGCGTGGCGCTTGTCGGCGATGCCGACCTTGGCCAGCAGCGCTTCGGCCACTTCGATGGCTTCGGCCTTGCTCTGGCCGAGCACCCGGCGCGGCGCCTCGATGATGTTGTCGAGCACGCTCATGTGCGGCCAAAGGTTGAAGTTCTGGAACACGAAGCCGATTTCGCTGCGCAGGCGATTGATCTGCTTGCCGTCGGCGGCAACCAGTTCGCCGTTCTTGGCGGCCTTGAGCTTGAGTTCTTCGCCGGCCACCAGGATCTGGCCCTGGTGCGGGTTTTCCAGGAGGTTGATGCAACGCAGGAAGGTGGACTTGCCGGAACCGGAGGAACCCAGGATCGAGATCACATCGCCGTCGCGCGCGGTCAGCGAGACACCCTTGAGTACCTCCAGCGAGCCGTACCGTTTGTGCAAGTTGCGGATTTCAAGCGCGGGCGTGGCCTCAGCCATGTGCGGTCCTCATGAGTTCATTGCGCTCCTGCTGGTAGCGGCTTTTCTGGCGAGGCGCCAACCTAGCATAGCGTTCGAATGACAGCCAACAGCGCTTCAGGGTGTAAGCAGACGGCGTGTGACAGGTTGTCGCATCGGCACAGCAGACTGTCGCCCCGTCAACAACCGAACGCCCGTTTGAACCCTGTTCCCAGCGGGTGTCGCGTAAAAAAAGGCGCGATGGTGCCAGCTTTGGCCAGGTGTTGGAAGGGTAAAACGGCCAAAGGTTGCGTATCCGCCCTCTATTTGTGCGTCGCACACTTTTTGTGTGTGTTTCTGGTGCGCTGCTTCGTTCTACAAATGGGTGGTGCGGTAACGTTCTGGCGCAAGGCCATTAATCTCAAGGACTTGCGCTCATCCGTCGGTCACCTTTGCAGCCCGCGCCCGCCGGGAGGCTGTAACATTTTGGCGCAAATCTTGCGTAAGAAATAAAGAACGCCCTGTTGGATTCTTTTTACGAGAAAGAATATCCAGGCCGGGTGGACGCTTTCGCTTTCTTCGCAAAGGTAGTTTCAATGAGCAGTACGCAGACCTCCAATGACCTCGAACAGGGGCTCAAACCGCGGCATGTCACCATGCTGTCGATCGCCGGGGTAATCGGCGCCGGGCTGTTCGTCGGTTCCGGCCACGCGATCGCCGAAGCCGGCCCTGCCGTGCTGCTGGCCTATGCGGCCGCGGGCACCCTGGTGGTGCTGGTGATGCGCATGCTGGCCGAAATGGCCGTCGCCTCGCCGGACACGGGCTCCTTCTCGACTTATGCCGACCGCGCCATCGGCCACTGGGCCGGTTTCACCATCGGCTGGCTGTACTGGTGGTTCTGGGTGCTGGTGATTCCGCTGGAGGCCAACGCCGCCGCGACCATCCTGCATGCCTGGTTCCCTGATATAGCGATCTGGGCCTTTACCCTGGTCATCACCTTGCTGTTGACCGCGACCAACCTGTTCAGCGTGAAGAACTACGGTGAGTTCGAGTTCTGGTTCGCCCTGATCAAGGTCGTGGCGATCATCGGCTTCGTGGTGCTCGGCCTGCTGGCGATCTTCGGCCTGCTGCCGACCAGCAATGTCAGCGGAGTTTCGCACCTGTTCGATACCCAGGGCTTTTTGCCCAACGGCATGGGCGCGGTACTCGCCGCGATGCTGACCACCATGTTCTCGTTCATGGGCACCGAGATCGTCACCATCGCCGCCGCCGAATCGAAGAACCCGGGCCAGCAGATCAGCAAGGCCACCAACTCGGTGATCTGGCGGATCGGCCTGTTCTACCTGGTATCGATCTTCATCGTCGTGGCCCTGGTGCCATGGAATGACCCGAGCCTGGCCCAGGTCGGTTCCTACCAGACCGTGCTCGACCGCATGGGCATCCCCAACGCCAAGCTGATCGTCGATCTGGTGGTGCTGGTGGCGGTGACCAGCTGCCTGAACTCGGCGCTCTACACTGCCTCGCGCATGCTGTTCTCCCTGGGCAAGCGTGGCGATGCCCCGGCCGCGGCCAAGCGCACCAACACTAGCGGCACGCCTTACTGGGCGGTGATCCTGTCCACCGCGGCCGCCTTCCTCGCGGTATTCGCCAACTACGTGGCACCCGCCGCGGTGTTCGAATTCCTGTTGGCCAGTTCCGGCGCCATCGCCTTGCTGGTGTACCTGGTGATCGCGGTATCGCAGCTGCGCATGCGCCAGAAACGCACAGCGGCCGGCGAGAAGATCGCCTTCCGCATGTGGCTGTTCCCGGGCCTGACCTACGCGGTGATCGTGTTCATCGTCGGGGTGCTGACCATCATGCTGTTCCAGGAAGGGCACCGCATGGAGATCGTCGCCACCGGCCTGCTGAGCATCGTCGTGATCGCGGCGGGCCTGCTGGTTGCGCGTCGGCGCAAGCTGGAGAAGCAAGCGGCCGGTGTATTGAGCCGCGCCTGAGTTTTTCCCGGTAACGAAAAAGGCCGCTGTCAGTGCTGACAGCGGCCTTTTTTATGGCCTGTACCGATGCTTTCGCGGGCAAGCCTCGCTCCTGCAGATCGTGTTGAAGCTTATTTCTGCATCAGCGCTTCCGAAGCAGCCAGGTAGGCGGCCTGGAATTCCGGGCTTTCGATCCAGGCCAGGGCGCCGGCCTCGTCGGTCTCGGTGGACCACTGGCGGTACTCGATCAGGGCGGCGAGGATGAAGTCCATGGCGCCTTCCTCGCCTTCCTGCTCGTAGACGATCTCCAGCAGCGGGTCTTCCAGGAACGCCGCGCACATCGCCTGCTGGCTGATCTTCTCGGCGTCGATCATCTTCTTGAACAGCTCGGTCAGGTCCACCGATTCGAAGTCGATGCGGTCGTCGTTCGGGTCCAGTTCCACTGGCGCGGCGTTGCGCTGGGTGCGGTTCTGCTTGGCCTTGGTTTTCGCCCGCTGGGCTCTTTTGTGTTGCTTGTTCGCAGATGCCATGGGCGTCGTACCTTTTGCGCAAAGAGGGGGCCAGGGATGGATACAGTGTCCGGCCTGGCTTTCAGGCGGCAGAGGATGCCAGTAAATGCGCTGCCTGGCACGCTCAACGGCTACCGCTGATCAGGCGTCCCGGGGTGTCGCTGGGCAATGTGGCGTGTTGCAGCCAGGCCAGGGCGATCGGCCACAGGCGGTCCTGGTAATGGCTGCGGAAAAACGCGAAGTGCCCGACTTCCTGCTCGCCGATGTCCGCAGGTTCGATGCGCCAATGGCTGCACTGGCTGGCGGTGAAGTAGCCCAGCAGGCGCTCGATGGCCGGCACGGTGCCGTAAGGGTCGTCGCTGATGCTGATGGCCAGCAGCTGCGCCTTGACCCGGGCGAAGGGCAGCGCCGGATCCCGGTGCGCCAGGTGGCGCCCGCTGGGCCGCCGTTGATAGTGCGCGGTGGGCGTGGCCCAGTCGCGCACCACGCCGGCGGGGGTGTCCTCCAGCCAGCCCAGGCGCTTGCCGGGGAAGTAGCCGTAAATCGCCGTCAGCAGCGGCATCACGACATGCCATTTGCCCAGCATGCGCCAGCGGCTTTCCGGGGCGTAATCGCGCCAGTAGGCGAACTGCGCGCCCACTGTCACCACGCGGCGGATCAACTGCCCGGATGCGCCCAGCCCCGCCGCGCAGCCGCCGAAGCTGTGCCCGACCACGTCGATGGGCTGGCCGGGGAATTCCCGCTGCGCGCGTTGCAGCATGGCTTCGAAGTCCAGGCTGCCCCAGTCCGACCAGGACGCCTTCAGCTTGCGCATCGAGGCCGGCCGCGACTCGCCGATGCCGCGGTAGTCATAGGTGATGACGTCGAAGCCATGGCTGAACAGATAATCGGCGAACCGCGAATAGTGCCGACAACGCACGGAGGTGGCGGCATTGATGATCACCACCGCACGCGCGGGGTCCGGTTCGGCATGGCGCCAGGTGAAACCGCCCAGGATAAAGCCATCGGCGGCGGGCTCGCGGAACGCCGTGCCGGGGCTGCTGGCCGCGGTGCTGGCCGGGTGCAGGGGCGAGGGCGGGGATTGCACGGTCATCGGCGCGTATTCCTTTGCGGGCGAAAAGGCGTGTCGGCTCTTTTTAGGTGCAAGCATTAATAACCGCCTTGTCCGCGCCCTGGCAACCGTCGGGACAGGCGCCGCTGCTAGGTACTTTTGGTTAAAAGCCTCACACCGAATCGATCTAAACGGCCTGGCATCGGGGCGTACACTGAATATCAGGGCCTGGGGCGATCACGGATGCATGACGCTCACGGGCTGTTCATTCGAGCATCGTTTGCCTGAGGCGTAGCTGGGCCATTCAAGATGAAAAGGGGAGACCCGGACGCTGCCGTTCTGGGGCTGGGCTCTTGGCGGTGGCGTTCCCATTCAGTGGTTCGAGACGAACCCGGGAGTGCTCATCATGAAGTCCTTTTACTTGTGTGTCGTAACAGGCGTTCTCGCGGCGTTCCTGTCACTCGCGCCGTTCAGCGTACAGTCCGCCACCCCCAGCAACGAGCCCATCGACCCGGCGGGCGTGCAGCTGGAACCTCAACAGCAGAACGGCATTACCTATCTGTCCGGCGGTATCGGCCTGGACGAATCGCGGACGCTCCTGCAGACCAAGGGGTACAACCTGCACATGACCTTTTCCGTCGGCCCGGAAAACAAATACACCTCGGATGTCGACCTGGCGATCCAGAATCCGCAAGGGCAACCGGTCCTGAGCCTGAATCAGGTGGGCCCCATCGTCCTTGTGCAACTGCCGACCGGCAAGTACCAGGTTATCGCCAGCCGTGGCGGGCATACCGAGCGCAACACGGTGGATATGAAAGTGGCGGGCGTTCGCGACCTCAACCTGCACTGGAATGACAGTTATTGAGTGAAGGTTGCGATGCTAAAACAGGCACATCAAATCGCAGGCAATAAAAAACCCCTGAATCTCGCGATTCAGGGGTTTCGGTATTAGTGGTGCCCAGAGACGGAATCGAACCGCCGACACGGGGATTTTCAATCCCCTGCTCTACCGACTGAGCTATCTGGGCAACGGGGCGCATTAAACGGGTTTTTCGGGGGGGCGTCAAGCAAGTTTTGAAAAAAAGTTTAATTATTACCGCCGCTTACGTTCCCGCCCCGATTTGAGCGCAATTACTCGGACGGCGGCACATAGCCGTCGGCCTTGGCGTATTCCTCTCCGGAGAAGAACTTGTCCATCTCGCCCTGCAGGTATTTGCGGTCTTCGGCGTTCATCATGTTCAGGCGTTTTTCGTTGATCAGCAGGGTCTGGTGTTTCTGCCAGTCGGCCCAGGCCTTGGCGGACACGTGCTCGAAAATCTCCTGGCCCTTGGCACCTGGGTACGGAGGACGCTCCAGGCCCGGCAATTGTTCTTTGTACTTGCGGCACATTACGGTGCGGGTCATTGCAACTCTCCTGCGTTCAATACGTCGGCCGCGCGTTTGAGCAGCTTTTTCACCGGGGCGGCAAGGCCCAGGCGCGGCGGGGTGGCGAGGTTATACCAGAGCCAGTCGGCCTCGGCCACGTGATGGGTGGATGCCTGGACCTGCACCAGCCAGGGCTCGATGGCCAGCTGGAAGTGACTGAAGGTGTGCACCAGGCCGGGCATTTCCTGTTGCTTGCCCAGCTCCAGCGAGTGCTGCGAAGCCAGGTGTTCCAGATCCGCCAGATCGTCCAGCTCCGGCAGGCTCCACAAGCCGCCCCACAGGCCGCTGGAGGGCCGGCGGTACAGCAGAATGGCGCCTTCGTGGTTGGCCAGCATCGGCATCAGCGTGCGTTTCTGCGGGACCGTCTTGCGTGGCTTGGGAATCGGGTAGCGGGTTTCCAGGCCCAGCATGTGCGCTTCGCAGTCTCTTTCCAGGGGGCACAGCAGGCAGCTGGGCTTGCTCCGGGTGCAGAGGGTGGCGCCCAGGTCCATCATCGCCTGGGTGTAATGGTTCACCCGGGTCTGCGGGGTGAAGCGCTCGGCCGCGGCCCATAGCTGCTTGGCCACCTTGGGTTCGCCCGGGTAGCCCTCCTGCGCGGTAAAGCGCGCCAGCACCCGCTTGACGTTACCGTCGAGGATCGGCGCGCGCAGGCCCATGCTGATGCTGGCGATGGCGCCGGCGGTGGACAGGCCGATGCCCGGCAGCCCGGTGAGTTTTTCCACGTCGCGGGGAAACTCGCCGCCGTACTCGGCGACCACGATTTTCGCGGTCTTTTGCAGGTTGCGCGCGCGGGTGTAGTAACCCAGGCCGGTCCACAGGTGCAGCACTTCGTCTTCCGGCGAGGCGGCCAGGGCCTGGACCGTCGGCAGCGAGGCCATGAACCGGTCGAAGTAGTTGAGCACGGTGCTGACCTGGGTCTGCTGCAACATGATTTCCGAGACCCATACCCGGTATGGGTTGATCTCCTGCTGCCAGGGCAGGTCATGGCGGCCATGGCGGTCGTACCAGTCCAGTACCGCCGGTGCGAACTGCTCGGCCCTCATCGTTTGAACAGCCCTTTGAGTGCGTTTTTCAGTTCCGGGCTGACCTTGTCGCCCAGCTTCTCATCGAGTTTTTCGCTGAGGCGATCGCCGGCCAGTTTGGCCGCGACCTGGCCGAGGCCGTCGCGGTCCAGGCGGCAGGCCTTGGCGCCCAGTTCCAGCGGGCCGCGGCAGCGCAGCGGCAGTTCGATGCCGACAAAACGTTCGCCGACCTGGCAGGCCGGGTCCGGCATGTCGCTCTTGTCGCCTTCGACGACGATGCCGACACGGTAATCCATGCCCAGTACGCGCAGGTCGATGTCGCCATTGCCTTTGACGCTCATGCCCGGGATGCGCACTTTCAGGTCCGGGTTGCTGGCCACGCCGTTGCGCAGGGTCAGGTTGCCCTTGAGTTCCTGGAAGGGTGTGTCCTTGCCCCGCGGCTCGCTGCTCAAGGTCTTGCGGTTCAGCGTGGCGATGCCCTGGCACATTTGCTGTTCGAGGTTGGCATTGAGCAGCACGCCGTTGTTGACCACGAAGCTGGCGTTGCCGTTGAGGCCGTCGACCAGCGCTTTCTGGCTGTTGCCGCTGCTGGTCAGGTTGCTGTCTAGGGTCACCAGGCCCTTGACCGGCGGGGTCTGCCCCTGGCTTTCCAGGATGCGTTCCACCGGTACCCGGTTGATCCTGGTCTGCAGGCTCAACTGCGGTGTTGGCTGGCGCACGTCGAGGTTGCCGCTGGCTTCGAAGCTGCCGTTGTACAGCTCACCGCGCAGGCCTTCGAGTTTCAGCAGGCCGCCCTGGCCGTTGACCTTGAGCGTGGCGTTCTGGATCGGCAGCTTGTCCAGGGTCAACTGGCCGAAGCTCAGGTCGGCGTCCACATCCAGCTTGCTCAGGCGTTCCACCGGCAGCAGGCGCTCGGTGCTCCAGGCGCCCTTGGTCGGCGCGTCCGGCAGCGGCGAGTTGCCGGCCCCGGCGACGGCGCTGGCTTCGCTGCTCTGTACTTCGGCCTTGCGCGCGACCGCGGCGCTGTTGGCTTCGGCGGATTTCGGCGGCAGATAGCGGTCGACGTCGAAGGTGTCGGCCTTGAGCTGGGCGCGCAGCGATTGCTTGGCCAGGTCTTCGACCGCCAGGCGGCCGCTGAAGCTGCTGTCGTCGAGTTTCAGGTTGATGTTTTCCAGGGCGATGCTGTTCGGCGTGGCGGACAGGCGGCTGACCAGCTCGACCTTGCTCAGGCTGCCTTCGGCCATGGCCGGCAGGGTCTGGCCGATGCTGTCGACGAACTTGGCCAGGTCGAACTGGGCGATGGAAATGCCGCCGTTGAGCTGCGGGGTCTTGTCCAGGTCGTTGACCTTGAGCTCGCCGATGGCGCGCAGCTGGTTGAGCGAGAGCTTCAGGCTGTTCCATTCGGCGACGTTGGCGGCCTTGTCCAGCAGCAGCTGGCCCTGGGCGGCGAAGGTCAGGGTCTTGCCTTGCAGCGGATCGCCGGCGGCTTCGCCGGACAGCTTCATGTCTTCGAACTGGTAGCGCTTGAGGACGCGGTCGAAGCGCAGCTCGCCCTTCAACTCGGTGCGCACGCGCACGGCCGGCTGGGTGCTGGCGAGGAAGGCGGTGAGCTTGACCGGGGTATTGGTCGCTTCGTGGATCGGGCCGGTGCTCAGTTGGATGCTTTCGGCGGTGAACTGCTTGCCGCTCTGCTCGTCGTTGTATTCCACCCGGGCGTTGTTCACGGTCAGGCTGTCGATATCCAGGCGGATCGGCTGCGCCGGTTTTTCCGTGGTGGCCGGGGTCGTGGTTGTGGTTTCGCCGGTGCTGGTGGCCGGGGTTGCGGCTTGCTTGTCGGCGGGGGCGACCTTGCCGATGTCTTCCCAGTTGCCGTGGCCATCCTTGTTGCGGGTCAGGCGCAGGTTCAGGCCTTCGACACGTACATCGCTCATCTGCACTTCGCGGCGCAGCAGCGGCAGTACGCGGACCGACAAACCGAGCATCTGCAAATCGGCGAACGGCTGGGTCGGATTGGCCAGGGTGGCGACCCCGGCCTCATGCAGTTCGAGGCCGAGCCAGGGGAACAGGCTCCAGCCGATATCGCCATTGAGCGTCAGCTCGATGTGGGCCTTGTCGCGGGCTATCTGGCGAATTTCTTCTTTGTAGTCGTTGGGATCAAACAGGTGAGTCAGGGCGAAGCCGAGAGCCACGATGATCAGCAACAGCCCGAGAAGTACCAGACCCAGGATTTTGCCGAACGCTTTCATGGGCGAGTCCTTGTAGTGTCGAATTCGAATTTAGCCGGGGAGTATAACGCCCCGGACCTGGCCACTGGTCACTGATCGCTTTGCAGCACATCCAGCGGTATCTGCAGCTTGGCCGCCAGGGCCTGGGCTTCGAGATGCCCGGCGGGGGCCAGCAGACGCAAGGTGGCGCCGTGCCGTGCAGCCATTGTCCGGGCTTCGCTCACCAGTCGCTCGGCCACGCCGCGACGCCGGGTGATCTTGCGCACACACATTTGGGACAGGTGCCAGACGCCTTGGTGCCGTTGCAGGCGGGCGGCGCCCAGCAGGCGGTCGTTGAAGCGCCCGGCGATCAGGCTGCCGTCGCCCAGGGCGGCCTCGATCAGTTCCATATCGTCACGCTGCGGCGCGAACAGCCAGGGCGGGGCGTCGCGGTAGATCTTCTGCAGGTCCTGCTGATCCTGATAGCTGATTTCTTTCAGCGACTCGACAACGATGGGCATGGGGAATCCTGTGCAGAGCGAAGGAATGGCTGGCCATTATCGACAGCAGCGCATGGGCTGGCGAGGGGGCAAGCGTCGTCGGCTGGGCCGCGCGCTTCTGTAGGAGCGCGCTATTGCCGTCTTCCGGTACAGATGACGCAGAAAAGGTGATGGCAGTTTGCTTTTTCTGTCACGAGCAAATGGTAATCTTTCGCCGTTCATCTGCCCTTCCGCGACCAAAAGTCGCACTCTATGGAGCTTCACTCGATAAAACGACCACGTCTGCGTGCAAAGGTCGTGAGTGAAGAGTGGCCGGCGAATAATTCCAATAATTGGGGGAAACACTCATGAGCACTAGCACCGAGGCGGGCGCGATTGCCGTCCAGCCGGCGTTCTTGTCCAAAGAACGCATCATCGCCAAGCCCGGTTTCAACCGTTGGCTGGTTCCACCGGCCGCTCTGGCCATCCACCTGTGCATCGGCATGGCCTACGGCTTCTCGGTGTTCTGGTTGCCGCTGTCCAAGGCCCTGGGCGTGACCGCTCCGGTGGCCTGCGCCCCGGACATGGGCTTTATCGCTCAGGTCTTTTCGTCCCAGTGCGACTGGCCGATCTCGATGCTCGGCTGGATCTACACCCTGTTCTTCATCTTCCTCGGCTGCTCCGCGGCGATCTGGGGCGGCTGGCTGGAACACGCCGGCCCGCGCAAGGCCGGTGTGGTATCGGCGCTGTGCTGGTGCGGCGGCCTGCTGATTTCGGCGCTGGGTATCTATACCCACCAGATCTGGCTGATGTGGCTCGGCTCCGGCGTGATCGGCGGTATCGGCCTGGGCCTGGGCTACATCTCGCCGGTGTCGACCCTGATCAAATGGTTCCCGGACAAGCGCGGCATGGCCACCGGCATGGCGATCATGGGCTTCGGCGGTGGCGCGATGGTCGGTGCGCCACTGGCGGCGGCACTGATGAGCCACTTCGCTTCGCCAACCGGCGTCGGCGTCTGGCAGAGCTTCCTGGTGATGGCGGCGATCTACTTCGTGTTCATGATCGGTGGCGCGCTGTCGTACCGCGTGCCGCCGACCGGCTGGAAGCCCGAGGGTTGGACCCCGCCGGCGAAAAAAGCCGCGAACGCGATGATCACCCACCGTCACGTGCATGTGAACGTGGCCTGGAAAACCCCGCAGTTCCGCCTGGTATGGCTGGTGCTGTGCCTGAACGTTTCCGCGGGTATCGGCATCCTCGGCATGGCTTCGCCGCTGTTGCAGGAAGTCTTCGCCGGCAAGCTGCTGGGCAATGAACTGGCCTTCGGTCAACTGGACGCCTCGCAACTGGCGTCGATCGCCGCGATCGCCGCCGGCTTCACCGGCCTGCTGAGCCTGTTCAATATCGGTGGTCGTTTCTTCTGGGCGTCGTTCTCCGACTACCTGGGACGCAAGAACACCTATTTCGTGTTCTTCGCCCTGGGTTTTGCCCTGTATGCGCTGATCCCGAACCTCGGGCACCTGGGCAACGTCGCGCTGTTCGTGGCGGCGTTCTGCATCATCCTGTCGATGTACGGCGGCGGTTTCGCCACGGTTCCGGCCTACCTGGCGGACCTGTTCGGCACCCAGATGGTGGGCGCGATCCACGGTCGCCTGCTGACCGCCTGGGCGGCGGCGGGCGTGCTTGGCCCGGTGCTGGTGAACTACCTGCGTGAGTATCAGCTGAGCATCGGCGTCGAGCGTGCCGCGGCCTACGACATCACCCTGTACATCCTCGCCGGCCTGCTGGTGCTGGGTTTCCTGTGCAACCTGCTGGTGCGTCCGGTGGCCGACAAGTACTTCATGAGCGACGCCGAGCTGGCCGCCGAACAGGCGCTGGGCCATGACAAGGGCGCGGACAGCACCACCGTGCTGGAGTGGAAGGCCTCGTCCGGCAGCGTGCCGCTGGCGGTTGCCGCCTGGCTGGTAGTGGGTATTCCGCTGGCGTGGGGCGTGTGGGTCACCCTGCAGAAGACCGCGGTGTTGTTCCACTAAGGCTTCGCTGGCAAGGATGTAGCCGCTGCCGAAGGCTGCGATAAGGTCCGCAGGACCTTCAGCGATTTCAGAATCGCCATGGCCGTTCTCCGAACGCGGCCCGGGCCGATCGCAGCCCGCGGCAGCGGCTACAGGTTGCATATTGCTTGTCATGACAGGTACAGCCCCGGCTTTATTGGGTTGCGCCCGTCAGGATCTTGTCCTGCGTGTTCCTGTTTAGCCGCCGTCCGGCCTATAATGTTCGCCTTTTTCGCCCAATGATTTTGCGGAGCTGGTGATGGCCGAACGTAAGGCGTCCGTCGAGCGCGACACTCTGGAAACCCAGATCAAAGCCTCGATCAACCTGGATGGCACCGGAAAGGCCCGATTCGATATCGGGGTTCCCTTCCTTGAGCACATGCTGGACCAGATCGCCCGTCACGGGCTGATCGACCTGGATATCGAAAGCAAAGGCGACTTGCATATCGACGACCACCACACCGTGGAGGATGTCGGTATTACCCTGGGCCAGGCCTTCACCAAAGCCATCGGCGACAAGAAGGGCATCCGTCGCTACGGTCATGCCTACGTGCCGCTCGATGAAGCGCTGTCGCGCGTGGTGATCGACTTCTCAGGCCGCCCTGGCCTGCAGATGCACGTGCCTTATACCCGCGCCACCGTGGGCGGCTTCGATGTCGACCTGTTCCAGGAATTCTTCCAGGGCTTCGTCAACCACGCCAACGTCACCCTGCACATCGACAACCTGCGTGGGCACAACACCCACCACCAGATCGAAACCGTGTTCAAGGCTTTCGGCCGCGCGCTGCGCATGGCCGTGGAGCTGGATGACCGCATGGCCGGGCAGATGCCTTCGACCAAGGGCGTTCTGTAATGCAGACGGTCGCGGTTATCGATTACGGCATGGGCAACCTGCACTCGGTGGCCAAGGCCCTCGAGCACGTTGGCGCCGGCAAGGTGCTGATCACCAGCGATGCCAGTGTGATTCGCGAAGCCGACCGGGTGGTATTCCCCGGCGTCGGCGCGATTCGCGACTGCATGGCGGAGATCCGTCGCCTGGGCTTCGACACGCTGGTGCGTGAAGTCAGCCAGGACCGTCCGTTCCTCGGCATCTGCGTGGGCATGCAAGCCTTGCTCGACCGCAGCGAAGAGAACGACGGCGTCGACTGCATCGGCCTGTTCCCCGGTCAGGTGAAGTTCTTCGGCAAGGGCCTGCATGAGGACGGCGAGCACCTGAAAGTCCCGCACATGGGCTGGAACGAAGTGAAACAGGCGGTGAGCCACCCGCTGTGGCACAACATCCCGGACCTGGCGCGCTTCTACTTCGTGCACAGCTACTACATCGCCGCCGGCAACGCGCGGCAGGTGGTCGGTAGCGGCCACTACGGCGTCGATTTCGCCGCGGCACTGGCCGAGGGCTCGCGCTTCGCCGTGCAGTTCCACCCGGAGAAAAGCCATACCCATGGCCTGCAATTGCTGCAGAACTTCGCGGCGTGGGACGGTCGCTGGTAAATGGCGGTCAAGAAGACCAAGGCGCCGATCCTGACCCTCACGCCCGAGCAGGAGAGTGAGGCCAATCACAAGATCCAGCGCTTCATGGCAGATCGTTTCGAGCTCGACCTGGGCTCGTTCGAGGCGGCCGAGATTCTTGAACTGTTTACCCGCGAAATTGCTCCGCACTATTACAACAGGGCGATTTTCGATGTGCAGGCCCAGCTCAAAGAGCGGTTCGAAAGCATCGAAAGCGACCTGTGGGCGCTCGAGAAAAACTGATTTCCGAGTGAAGCTGAACAATCGAATTTGAAGGTTTTGCCAGATGCTGATTATCCCCGCTATCGATCTTAAAGACGGTGCCTGTGTACGTCTGCGCCAGGGCCGCATGGAAGATTCCACGGTGTTCTCCGATGACCCGGTGAGCATGGCTGCCAAGTGGGTGGAGGGCGGCTGCCGCCGTCTGCATCTGGTCGACCTGAACGGCGCCTTCGAAGGCCAGCCGGTCAACGGCGAAGTGGTCACCGCCATCGCCAAGCGCTACCCGAACCTGCCAATCCAGATCGGTGGCGGCATCCGCTCGCTGGAAACCATCGAGCATTACGTCAAGGCCGGCGTGAGCTACGTGATCATCGGCACCAAGGCGGTGAAAGAGCCGGAGTTCGTTGCGCAAGCCTGCCGCGCCTTCCCGGGCAAAGTGATCGTCGGCCTGGACGCCAAGGACGGTTTCGTCGCCACCGACGGCTGGGCCGAGGTCAGCAGCGTACAGGTCATCGACCTGGCCAAGCGCTTCGAAGCCGATGGCGTGTCCGCCATCGTTTATACCGACATCGCCAAAGACGGCATGATGCAGGGCTGCAACGTACCCTTCACCGCGGCCCTGGCCGCTGCCACCAGGATCCCGGTGATCGCCTCCGGCGGTATCCACAACCTGGGCGACATCAAGGCCCTGCTGGATGCCAAGGCTCCGGGGATCATCGGCGCCATCACCGGCCGCGCGATCTACGAAGGCACCCTCGACGTCGCCGAGGCGCAAGCCTTCTGCGATTCGTACCAAGGCTGAGGACTCACCATGGCGCTGGCTAAACGCATCATCCCTTGCCTGGACGTGGACAACGGCCGGGTGGTCAAGGGCGTCAAGTTCGAGAACATCCGCGATGCCGGCGATCCGGTGGAAATCGCCCGTCGCTACGACGAGCAGGGCGCGGACGAGATTACCTTTCTCGACATCACCGCCAGCGTCGATGGCCGCGACACTACGCTGCACACCGTCGAGCGCATGGCCAGCCAGGTGTTCATCCCGCTGACCGTGGGCGGTGGCGTGCGCACCGTGCAGGACATCCGCAACCTGCTCAACGCCGGGGCGGACAAGGTCTCGATCAACACCGCGGCGGTGTTCAACCCCGAGTTCGTCGGCGAAGCGGCGCAGCATTTCGGCTCGCAGTGCATCGTCGTCGCCATCGATGCGAAGAAGGTGTCCGGGCCGGGCGAAACCCCGCGCTGGGAAATCTTCACCCACGGCGGGCGCAAGCCTACCGGGCTGGACGCGGTGGAGTGGGCGAAGAAGATGGAAGGCCTGGGTGCCGGCGAAATCCTGCTGACCAGCATGGACCAGGACGGCATGAAGAACGGCTTCGACCTGGGTGTGACCCGCGCCATCAGCGATGCGCTGGGCATTCCGGTGATCGCCTCGGGCGGGGTCGGCAACCTGCAGCACCTGGCTGACGGCATCCTCGAAGGCCACGCCAGCGCGGTGCTGGCGGCGAGTATCTTCCACTTCGGCGAGTACACGGTTCCGGAAGCCAAGGCTTATATGGCGCACCGCGGCATCGTCGTGCGGTAGCCACTGGACAGCATGGCGGGCTCGCGGCACTCTTGGGCACGCCATGGATTCCGGTAGCCCGTCATGTTCAAACGTCTTCTTCTTGTTCTTGCCAGCGCTTCGGTCCTCTTCGCCGCAGGCGCTCGCGCAGCGCAAACGCCAGGCACCTCCCTGGTGCTGCTGACGGAAAACTTCCCCCCCTACAACATGGCCAAGAACGGCAAGAACTTCGCCCAGGGCGAGAATATCAACGGCATCGCCGTGGATATCGTCCGCGAAATGTTCAAGCGTGCCGGGATCAATTACAGCCTGACCCTGCGTTTTCCCTGGGAGCGCATCTACAAGCTCGCCCTGGAGCAGCCGGGGTATGGCGTGTTTGTCATGGCGCGGCTGCCGGACCGGGAGCCGCTGTTCAAATGGGTCGGCCCCATCGGCCCGGATGACTGGATCATGCTGGCCCGGGGCGATAGCAAGATCGCCCTGCAATCCCTGGAGCAGGCACGCAAATACCGGATTGGCGCCTACAAGGGCGACGCCATTGCCGAGACCCTGGCCAAGCAAGGACTCAAGCCGCTGGTGGTGCTGAGGGACCAGGACAACGCCAGGAAGCTGGTCGGCGGCCAGATCGACCTATGGGCCACTGGCGATCCCGCCGGGCGCTATCTGGCCAGGCAGGAAGGCGTGACCGGGCTCAAGACCGTGCTGCGCTTCCACAGCGCCCAGCTGTACCTGGCGCTGAACAAAGATGTCCCGGACGAGACCGTCTCCCGGCTGCAGGCCGCGCTGGATCAACTGCGCGAGGAAGGCGTGGTGGAAGAGATCATGGGGCGCTATCTCTGATTGCTCCCCTGTAGCCGCTGCCGCAGGCTGCGATCGACGGCGCAGCCGTCGCCAACGATATGTCATGCCACCCAGGATTATGTGCTGGCCGCATTAGCGGCCGCTGCGCGCCCAATCGCAGCCTGCGGCAGCGGCTACAGGGCATGTTGGTGTCAGCGGTAAACCCCATCCTTGCCGTGCCCGGCCATCGCCTTGTTGCTGCGCACGCTAATCATCAACTTGATATCGATCCAGTCGATGCCCTGGGCCTTGAGCCTGGGCAGTTCGCGTTCGAGCACCGCCAGGGTCTGCGGGTAGGGATGGCCGATCACCACCGCCGAACCCTGCTTGCGCGCCAGGTTGATCGCGGTCTGCAGCTGGGTGCCAATCGCCGCTTCGGTGCGTTCGTCGTCGAGAAATACATCGCGGGACACGCTGGCCAGGCCGATCTTCTGCGCCTCGGCGGCGGCCACGGTCTTGGCGCTGGTGCGGCTGTCGACAAAGAACTTGTGGCGGCGCTGCAATTCGCCCATCAGCCAGGCCATGGCCTGGGGCTGGGAGGTCATGCGGCTGCCCATGTGGTTGTTGATGCCGCTGGTGTAGGGCACAGCCTTGAAGGCGGCGTTGAGGCGCTTTTCCAGCTCTTCGATAGGCAGCTCGGGGTGCCAGGCGAAGGGCCCGGTGGCCGGGTCCATGGGCATGTGCAGGATGACGATCTTGCCGGCGCGATGGGCTTCGCGGGCGAACTCGGCGGCGTGGGGCGTGTCGGGCATGATCGCCGTGGTCACCGGGCCGGGCAGGGCGAGTACGCGGCGATCGCGGGGCAGGTTCTGCCCGAGGTCGTCGATGATCAGGCTCAGGTAGGCCTTGCGCGGGGCGGGCTCGGCGGCCTGGGTCGAGGTGAAGGCGAGGAGGCACAGAAGCCCGATCATGAGCCTCCACGGCAACCTTGAGTGGGGTTGGCGTTGGTTGATCATGGGGATTTGAAGCATAAGGTTCGGGTAAGGCCTTGGCGGGGTGTGGCGGTCATGATGAGACTATCGCGAGCAAGCTTCGCTCCTGCAGAGGAGGCGGCGGGCTTGCTCGCGATGGCTTCCATCACTTGCTGCGAGTGATGCTCAGGCCCTTGAGCAGGCTGAGGGCCTGGGCCAGCTGGTAGTCGTCGTCCTGCGGCATCGGCTTGGGCTTGCTGCCGGAAGCGGTCGGCTTGTCGGCGCCACCGTTGCCATTGCCCAGGTGACCTTGCAGGTCGGCTTCCTTGAAGTACTCGTTGTCCTGCGCTTCGTTGGTGATCTTGGCGCGGCGCACCTCGATGTCCGGCACGATGCCCTGGGCCTGGATCGAACGGCCGTTCGGCGTGAAGTACAGCGCGGTGGTGATCTTCAGCGCGCGGTCGTTGTTCAGCGGCAGCACGGTTTGCACCGAGCCCTTGCCGAAGCTGGTGGTGCCCATCAGCACCGCGCGTTTCTGGTCCTGCAGGGCGCCGGCGACGATCTCCGAAGCCGAGGCGCTGCCACCGTTGATCAGCACCACCATCGGCACCGCTTCGCTTTCGTCCTTGCCGGTGGCGGAGAAGCGCAGCTCGGAGTTGGCGATGCGGCCCTTGGTGTAGACGATCAGGCCCTTGGTGATGAAGTGGTCGACCACTTCCACCGCCGATTGCAGCACGCCGCCCGGGTTGTTGCGCAAATCGAGGATGATGCCGTTGAGCTTCTTGCCGTTGTCCTTGCGCAGCTTGGCCAGGGCCTTGGAGACTTCCTCGCCGGTCTTGACCTGGAACTGGGTGATGCGGATATAGCCGTAGCCCGACTCCAGCAGCTGGCTCTTCACGCTCTTCACCTGGATGGTGGCGCGGGCCAGGGTCACGTCGAACGGCGCACCGCCGTCGCGTACCAGGGTCAGGGTGATCTTCTGGCCGATCTTGCCGCGCATCTTGTCCACGGCTTCGGTCATGCTCTGGCCGCGGGTCGGCTGGCCGTTGATCTTGACGATCAGGTCGCCAGCCTGGATGCCGGCCTTGGACGCCGGGGTGTCGTCGATCGGCGACACCACCTTGATGATGCCGTCCTCGGCGCCGACTTCGATGCCCAGGCCACCGAACTCGCCGCTGGTGCTTTCCTGCAGCTCGGCGAAGTCTTCAGGGCCGAGGTAGGCCGAGTGCGGGTCGAGGTTGCTGAGCATGCCCTTGATGGCGTTTTCCAGCAGGGTCTTGTCATCGACAGGTTCGACATAGGCGGCCTTGATCCGGTCCATGACCTCGGCGAAGGTGCGCAGCTCTTCGAGCGGCAATGGCGCCTTGGTGGTCGTGGCGGCTGCCGACTGAGCGGTTTCGGCGGCGAACGCCAGGGGCGCACCGATCACCAGAGCGATCGTCAGGGCCAACGAGGTGAGGCGGGACAAATGCAGCATGTCGAACGAACTCCTGAATGAGATGGCGCGCTTATCCTTGCGCGCGGCACCATTGTGCCGGGTCGCTTGGGCGACCCTGCTGGCGAATAGCGAAGTACAGTGCCGGCGCGCCCTGTCCACCACTGCTACCGACAGTGGAGATGGACTCGCCGGCCTTGACGATATCGCCCGCTTCTTTAAGCAGCGTCTGGTTGTGTCCGTAGAGGCTCAAGTAGCCGTTGCCATGGTCGAGGATCACCAGCAGGCCGGCGCCGCGCAACCAGTCGGCGAACACTACACGGCCGCCATGGACGGCATGCACCTGGCTGCCGGCCGAGGCGCTGATCATCACCCCGTCCCACTTGGTCCGGGCATCGTCGCCGCGGCTTTCGCCGAAGCGCGCTAGCAGTCGACCATCAACCGGCCATGGAAGTTTTCCCCGGGATGAAGCAAAAGGGCCTCCATAGGAGGCGCCTGCGCTGGAAACCAAGGGGCCGGGTGTCGCTCGGGGCGGCTTGCTCGGGCTCTCGTCGGCACTGGCCTGGGCCTCACGCAAACGCTTTTTTTCGGCTTCCTGCTGGGCGATCAGCGCTTTCTGTCGCGCTTCCTCTGCCTCACGGGCCTGGCGGGCCAGGGTTTCCTCGATGGTTTTCAGGACCTTGCCCAGATCGGCCTGGTCCTGTTCGCGGGCCTTGAGCTTGTCGCCACGGGCCTTCACGTCGTCATTGAGTTTGGCCAGGGCCACCTGGCGTTCCTTGCGGACCTTGTCGAGCTCTTCACGCTGGGTGTCGAGGCTGCTTTTCTGCACCAGCAGCTGGGCTTGTTGCAGGGAGATTTCCTTTTCGACATTGGCCAGCTGGCGCAGGGTCTCGTTGAAATTCTTCAGCTGCTCCAGGCGGGCCTGGCTCAGGTAGTCGTAATAAGTCAGGGTGCGGGCGAATTTTTCCGGGTTCTGCTGGTTGAGCAGCAGCTTGAGGTACTCCTGGCGGCCGTTCTGGTAGGCCGCGCGGGCCTGGATGGCGATCAGTCGTTGCTGTTCAATGCGCGCGCTCTGGAGTTTTTTTTTCTCCTCATCGAGTCGCTGCAGCTCGGATTCGCTTTTCTTCAGTTCTTTTTGCAGGGCATCGACCTGCTTTTCCAGCTTGCCCATCTCGGTTTCGGTGCCGCGCAGGTCTTTCTGCACGCCGGATTTTTCTTCCTGCAGCTTGCCCAGCAGCTTTTTCAGCTCGGCAATATCCTGACGCGTGGCGTCCAACTGCTGTTGGGTTTGCGCGCGCTCGTCGGCGAAGGCCGGTTGGAGCAGGCAGATCAGAGCAAGGGTAATCAGGGCGCGAAGCATAGAGGCGGGCGACACCAGGGAAAGGGACGGCCTAGTATGCCCGCCCCTCGCTGCAAAAAAAACGCCTCAAAGCCAACTGCTTTGAGGCGTTCGTCATAAAAAGCCGTTTGCGGCCCATTATTTGGTCTTTTTGATATCAGACCAGTATCGAAGTGCCAGTCATTTCCGCGGGCTGCGGCAGGCCCAGCAGTTTCAGCATGGTCGGCGCCACGTCGGCCAGGACTCCGCCTTCACGGACTTTCAGGTCGCGCTTGCCTACATAGATGAACGGCACCGGCTCGCTGGTGTGGGCGGTGTGGGCCTGGCCGGTGGAGGCGTCGGACATCTGCTCGACGTTGCCGTGGTCGGCGGTGATCAGGGCTTCGCCGCCGACCTTTTCCAGGGCATCGACGATGCGGCCGACGCACAGGTCCAGGCACTCGACGGCCTTGACCGCGGCGTCGAACACGCCGCTGTGGCCGACCATGTCGCCGTTGGCGTAGTTGACCACGATCACGTCGTAGCGCTGGTTTTCGATGGCGTCGACGATCCGGTCGGTGACTTCCGGTGCGCTCATCTCCGGCTGCAGGTCGTAGGTGGCGACTTTCGGCGACGGGATCAGGATGCGTTCTTCGCCCGGGAACGGCTCTTCGCGGCCGCCGGAGAAGAAGAAGGTCACGTGGGCGTATTTTTCGGTTTCGGCGATGCGCAGCTGGGTCTTGCCGTTTTTCGCCAGGTAATCGCCCAGCACGTTTTCCAGGCTGCCCGGGGCAAAGGCCGAAGGGGCCGGAATGCTTGCCGCGTATTGGGTCAGCATGACGAAACCGGCCAGTTTCGGCTGGCGGGCGCGCTCGAATTCCTTGAAACCGTCCTCGACGAACACCCGGCTCAGCTCGCGGGCGCGGTCGGCACGGAAGTTCATGAACACCACGGCGTCGCCGTCCTCGACTTTCACCGGCTCGCCGAGGGTGGTGGCCTTGACGAATTCGTCGCTCTCGCCACGCTCGTAGGCGGCCTGCAGGCCTTCCTGGGCGGTGGCGGCGTTGAATTCGCCCTTGCCGTCGACGATCAGGTTGTAAGCCTGGGCCACGCGGTCCCAGCGGTTGTCGCGGTCCATGGCGAAGTAACGGCCGATCAGGCTGGCGATGCGGCCCTTGCCCAGGGTCTTGAAGGTTTCATCCAGCAGTTCGATCGACGAGGTGGCGCTTTTCGGCGGGGTGTCGCGGCCGTCGAGGAAGGCGTGCAGGTAGATCTTCTCGGCGCCACGTTTGAAGGCCAGTTCGGCCATCGCCACCAGATGGTCCTGGTGGCTGTGCACGCCGCCATCGGACAGCAGGCCGAGGATGTGCACGGCCTTGCCGGCGGCCACGGCTTTATCCACGGTGGCGCAAATGGTCGGATTCTCGAAGAATTCGCCATCGCGGATGGCCTTGGTGACACGGGTGAAATCCTGGTACACCACGCGGCCGGCGCCGAGGTTCATGTGACCGACTTCGGAGTTGCCCATCTGGCCGTCCGGCAGGCCGACATCCATGCCCGAACCCGAGATCAGGCCGTTCGGCACGCTGGCGCACAGGCGGTCGAGGACCGGCTTCTTGGCTGCATAGATAGCGTTGGATTCGTGGCTCTCGCTGTGACCGAAGCCATCCAGAATCATCAGGACCAAAGGTTTAGGCGTGGTAGTCATAGATTCCACTCGTGGCTGGATTGGGAGAATGTTGAAAAAAGGGAGTGGCAGTTTAAAGCGAAGTTCCGGTGGCGTCACCGCCGGGCGGGGTTTGGCCGACCCGGAGGGCTGTGTATACTGGCCGACATTTTAACGCCCTGGAACCTCCTTGATGGTTGCTCACCTGATTCAATTCGCCACTGAACACTACTTGCTCGTCGGCGCCTTCGTCATCTTGCTGGCTCTGTTGATCGCTCACGAGCTGAGCCGCGGCGGCCGCAGCCTCAGCACCCGTGAACTGACCGCGCTGGTGAACAGCGAGCAGGGCGTGGTGATCGATATTCGTCCGACCAAGGACTTCGCCGCGGGCCATATCGTCGGCGCGTTGAACATCCCTCAAGACAAACTGGCCGCCCGTGTGGGCGAGCTGGAAAAGCACAAGGCCAAGACCATCATTTTGGTCGACGCCCTGGGTCAGCACGCCGGCACCCACGCTCGCGAGCTGATGAAGTCCGGCTTCACCGCCGCCAAGCTGTCCGGCGGCGTTGGCAGCTGGAAAGCCGACAACCTGCCGCTGGTGAAGTGATATGGCTACTGTCGTCGTCTATTCCAGCGATTACTGCCCCTACTGCTCGCGGGCCAAGTACCTGCTCGAGAACAAAGGCGTAGCCTTCGAAGAGATCAAGGTCGACGGCAAGCCGCAGGTTCGCGCCGAAATGGCCCAGAAGGCCGGGCGCACGTCCGTGCCGCAGATCTGGATCGGCAGCACCCATGTGGGCGGTTGTGACGATCTGTTCGCCCTGGAGCGCGCCGGCAAGCTCGACGCGCTGCTCGCGGCCTGACTGACCACCCAAGTTCAGCAAACCCTACATGACCCCGAGATCAAGAAGGATCTGAGATGACTGACCAACAGAACACCGCTGCGACCGAAGACGAATCCGCACCGCAATTCTCGCTGCAGCGTATCTATGTGCGTGACCTGTCTTTCGAAGCTCCGAAAAGCCCGGCGATCTTCCGCCAGCAGTGGGAGCCGAGCGTCGGCCTGGACCTGAACACCCGTCAGAAGGCGCTGGAAGAGGGTTTCCACGAAGTCGTGCTGACCCTGTCGGTCACCGTGAAGAACGGCGACGAAGTGGCGTTCATCGCCGAAGTGCAACAGGCCGGTATCTTCCTGATCAAGAATCTGGACGACGCTTCGATGAGCCACACCCTGGGCGCGTTCTGCCCGAACATCCTGTTCCCGTACGCTCGCGAAGCGCTGGACAGCCTGGTGACCCGCGGTTCGTTCCCGGCCCTGATGCTGGCTCCGGTGAACTTCGACGCGCTGTACGCGCAAGAGCTGCAACGCCTGCAGACGGCCGGTGAAGGCACCGTTCAATAAGCTGCCGGGTTCCATGAAAAAAGCGCCGTTTCAGGCGCTTTTTTCATGTTCGGGCCCAAGGTTTCGAGGTTGACGCCGATAGCCGGCGCCAAACCTGTAGCCGCTGCCGAAGGCTGCGATCGCCTCCGAAGGGGGGCGCCAGGTCTTGAGCACGCTGAAGGCCTTCAGCCTTATCGCAGCCTGCGGCGGCGGCTACAAGGAGTCGTGCAGAGGTGGGGCTTATTTGAAGCCCAGCTGGCGCCAGGCTTCGTAGACAGCCACCGCCACGGTGTTGGACAGGTTCAGGCTGCGGCAGCCTTCGCGCATGGGCAGGCGCAGGCGTTGCTCGGCGGGCAGGGCGTCCAGTACCTCGGCGGGCAGGCCACGGCTTTCCGGGCCGAACAGGAAGGCATCGCCCTCGGCGAAGCTGGCGTCGTGGAAAGGTCGCGAGCCCTTGGTGGTGAAGGCGAACAGGCGCGGATGGCCTAGGCTTTCAAGACAGCTGGCGAGGTCGGCATGGCGCTGTAGGGTGGCGTACTCGTGGTAGTCGAGGCCGGCCCGGCGCAGGCGCTTGTCGTCCATTTCGAAACCCAGCGGCTCGATCAAATGCAGGTGGCAGCCGCTATTGGCGCACAGCCTGATTACATTGCCGGTATTCGGCGGAATTTCTGGTTGAAAAAGGATGACGTGAAACATGCACGGCTCCGAAGAAAAAGACAGGCCGCATTCTACGCCTGAAGCGGACGTCCGGCCGAAGCTAATGCTGCGGGTATTCGGCTCGCTGGCGATCTTTGGCGTGATGGTCGGGTTGATGATTGGTCGCCTCACCACCCCGGACCCCACCGAGTTGCAGGAGGTGCAGGTCCAGCCCAATGCCCTGGTGGTGTGGTTCAACAACGAGCCCAAGGTTCATGGCGAGCACATCGACGGGGCCGTGGCGCTGTTGTTCGAGGCCGAGGGGCGAGCGCAAAAGGGCCAGTTGAAGATCAACGACAAGGATGCCAACTGGCGGGTGCGGGCGGCTGAGGAAGGGTTGCTGCTGAACGTGGTCGCAGCAAGAGCGCTGCACGCCGAATGGTCGGGCAGCGAGGTCGACGGGCGCTGGCGCCTGGAGATCCAGCTGCGCGAGGAATAAAAGAGGGGATTCCCGGCCTGCCTGTACCAAGGTCCCCAAAAGCGTGAGGGCGGGGCGCTGATTGCGCCGGGCCCGGTGTAAAGAGGGGAAGCCCCGGCCTGCCTGTACCAAGGTTCCCAAAAGCGTGAGGGCCGCGCTGATTGCGCTGGGCCCGATGTAAAGAGGGAGTCCCCGGCCTGCCTGTACCAAGGTTCCCGAAACGGGTGGGGCTCGTCGCTGTGAGCGTGATGAGCCCGGGTGTTAAAGAGGGAATCCCTGGCCTGCCTGTACCAGGGTTCCCCAAACCGGGTGGAACCCGTCGCCGCGAGCGGTATGGGTTCCGGGTGTAAAGAAGGGGATTCTCGGCCTGCCTGTACCAAGGTCCCCAAAACGGGTGAGTGACTGCACTCATGATCTTGTCTTTGCAGGGGGCGTGCCAATTCTGGCTTAACCGGTTAAGCCATTTTGCAGGAAAAGCTAAAAGCCCCGATTTACTGGGCTTTCGTCGTTTTTTGGATTTGTTCTGGCGAGAAATATCCAGGCCAAACACGATGAAATTTCTTGCCCAGCCACGCATTCCGGCAGTGCAGGCTCACCATTGCGGTGCACAAAAAGCATCGCGGGCAAGCCCCGCTCCCACGATCGCATCTGTAGGAGCGAGGCTTGCCCGCGATTGGATCTGTCATTCGGCACAACACGAATGTCTTGCTCTGTAGCCGCTGCCGAAGGCTGCGCTCGCGACCGAAGGGCGCGCAGGACCTCAAGATCGCTGAAGGCCTTCGGCCTTATCGCAGCCTGCGGCAGCGGTTACAGGGGATTACGCGGCTCAGCCCTCGTCGCTGTCGTCGTCATCCCCGCCGTCGACCTTCATCCCCAACTCCTTGATCTTGCGTGTCAGGGTATTGCGGCCCCAGCCCAGCAGCACGGCGGCGTCGCGGCGGCGACCGGCGGTGTGCTTGAGGGCGGTCTCGATCATGATCCGCTCGAAGCTCGGCACCGCGCTGTCCAGCAGGCTCGACTGGCCGCGTGCCAGAGCCTGGTCGGCCCACTGGCGCAGGGCCTGCTCCCAGTTGGTCACCGGCGCCGAATCCTGCGGCAGGCTCAGCAGCTCCGGCGGCAGGTCGCTGATATGCACCTCGCGACCCGAAGCCATCACGGTGATCCAGCGGCAGGTGTTCTCCAACTGGCGCACGTTGCCGGGCCACGGCAGGTTCTTCAGGTATTCCTCGGTCTCGCTTTTCAGCAGCTTGGGCTCGACGGCCAGCTCCTGGGCGGCGCGGCTGAGGAAGTGCTTGGCCAGGGTCGGAATATCTTCGCGACGGTCCGACAGGCGCGGGATATGGATGCGGATCACGTTCAGGCGGTGGAACAGATCCTCGCGGAACTTGCCGGCGTGCACCAGGGTTTCCAGGTTCTGGTGGGTCGCGGCGATGATGCGCACATCGACCTTGACCGGCGTATGCCCGCCGACCCGGTAGAACTCGCCATCGGCCAGCACCCGCAGCAGGCGGGTCTGGGTGTCGGCCGGCATGTCGCCGATCTCGTCGAGGAACAGCGTGCCGCCGTCGGCCTGTTCGAAGCGCCCGCGCCGCAGGTTGGCCGCGCCGGTGAAGGCGCCCTTTTCATGGCCGAACAGCTCGGATTCCATCAGGTCCTTGGGGATCGCCGCCATGTTCAGGGCGATGAACGGCGAAGCCGCCCGCGGGCTGTGGCGGTGCAGGGCGTGGGCCACCAGCTCTTTACCGGTACCGGACTCACCGTTGATCAGCACGGTGATGTTGGAGTGGCTGAGGCGACCGATGGCGCGGAACACCTCCTGCATCGCCGGTGCTTCACCGATGATTTCCGGGGTGCGGGCCAGCGCCGGGATCACTTCCAGGCCCTGCTGCTCCTGGGCGTGCTGGTTGGCGCGCTTGACCAGGGACACCGCTTCGTCGACATCGAACGGCTTGGGCAGGTACTCGAAGGCGCCGCCCTGATAGGAGGCGACAGCGCTGTCCAGGTCGGAGTGCGCGGTCATGATGATCACCGGCAGGCGCGGGTGCTGCTCGCGGATCCGCGCCAGCAGGTCCAGGCCACTGGCGCCGGGCATGCGGATGTCGGAGATGATCACGTCCGGTTGCTGGCGGGCCAGGCGACTCATCACACCATCGGCGCTATCGAAGCTCTGGGTGGTCATGCCTTCCTGTTGCAAGGCTTTCTCCAGAACCCAACGGATAGAACGGTCGTCATCGACGATCCACACGGTTTCACTACGGCTCATGTCGATGGGGCTCCTTGTTCCAGTGGCAGAAAGATCGAGAACGTGGTGTGGCCGGGATGGCTGTCACACTCGATCAGGCCCTGGTGCTGGCTGATGATGTTCTGGGTAATGGCCAGGCCCAGCCCGGTACCGTCCGGACGGCCGCTGACCATGGGGAAGAAGATGGTTTCCTGGAGCTCCGCGGGGATCCCCGGGCCGTTGTCGATGATCTCGATCTTGGTCACCAGGCGGTGGCGCACGTGGCCGATGGTGAACTGGCGCATGGTGCGGGTGCGCAGGCTGATGCGGCCCAGGCGCAGCTCGTTCTGGCTGCTGATGGCCTGCATCGCGTTGCGCACGATGTTCAGCACCGCCTGGATCATCTGCTCGCGGTCGATCAGCACATCGGGAATGCTCGGGTCGTAGTCGCGCACCAGGGTGATGCAGCCCTGGCTTTCGGCTTCCACCAGGCTGCTCACGCGCTCCAGCACTTCGTGCACGTTGCACATCGCCAGCGACGGCAGCTTGTTGGAGCCGAGCATGCGGTCCACCAGGTTCCGCAGGCGGTCGGCCTCTTCGATGATGACGTTGGTGTAGTCCTTGAGGTTCTCGTCCGGTAGTTCGCGGGCCAGCAACTGGGCGGCGCCGCGAATCCCGCCGAGGGGGTTCTTGATCTCGTGGGCCAGGCCGCGCACCAGCATCTTGCTGGTTTCCTGCTTGGACAGCTGGGCCTCTTCCTTGGTGATCCGCAGCAGGCGGTCACGGGGGTGGACTTCGAGCAACAGCAGGGTGTCGCCATTGCTCAGGATCGGCGTCACCGCGTAGTCCACGGTCAGGGTCTGGCCGGTCAGCGCGGTGAGCATGGCTTCGCGCTTGGTGAACGGGTGCGCCTGTTCCACCGCCTGGCGCAGGGAGCTCAGGGCTTCGGCCGACTCGGTGAACAGTTCGCTGATGAATTGCCCATGGCTGCGCTGGCCACTGATGGCCAACAACATCTCTGCCGCCGGGTTCATGTACTCAAGGCGCAGGTCGGCGTTGAGCAGGATGGTCGCGGTGGTCAGGTTGTCGAGTAGCAAGCGGTGCAGTTGATCGCTGATGGTCATGGGTAAATGTTGACCTCTTTTGAAACAAGGCAATCCCGGGCAGGCCCAGGATTGCACGCGCGAATAAGGCGCTGGTATCGAGAAAATGCAAAAACCAAACCAAGGCTCCGAAAAGAAGCGCTCGAGCCCTGAAACGGACGTTTAAAGTTCTGTTTCGCAGCGTTTTGCCGGCTGCGCTGGGTACTTTCGAACCAAAATGGGCTGTGGATAGATGCGGGGGCAGTTTGGTGCACCAATATAGTGCGATTCGTTCCGGGCTGCGCTAGAGAATAGCCGGCTACCCGCAGGCCAGAATCTGCAACCTGCCTTGGCCTGGATTATCGATGCGGAATGACGGCAGGTCCTTTGGCCATGCTTTTTAGCGTGGCGTGGGGCTTAGGGGCTCGCTGGCGAATCAACGCCTGATTTGCGGCGGCATCCGTTGCGGCGCTGCTCTACAGTGCACAGACATTTCCCTCTGGTGCTGGAGACGGCCATGGACAACGCCCCCTTGCTGTTCCAACTGCCCGATGACGACACCCTGTACCGCGCCTTGCTCGAGCGCGACCCGGCCTATGACGGGTTCGCTTTCGTCGGGGTCAAGAGCACGGGCGTGTTCTGTCGGCTGACCTGCGCGGCGCGCAAGCCCAAGCGCGAAAACTCGGTGTTCTTCAGTTCGATCAAGGCCTGCGTCGAGGCTGGTTTTCGCGCCTGCCTGCGCTGCCGCCCGCTGGAGCAGACAGGCGCCCAGGAACCTCTGGTCAAACAGCTGCTGGCCTTGCTGGAAAACAATGCCGACAAACGCTGGTATGAAGGCGACCTGATCGAGCTCGGCTTCGACCCTTCCACGGTGCGCCGGGCCTTCAAGCGCCACTTCGGCGTGACCTTCCTGGAAATGGCCCGGCTGCGGCGGATCGGCGAGGGCATGCAGCAACTGGCGGGTGGCGCCAGCGTGATCGATGCGCAGATCAGCGCCAGTTTCGATTCCGACAGCGGCTTTCGCAGTGCCTTCACCCGGTTGCTCGGCCAGCCACCGTCGAACCTGCGCGGTCGCGAACTGCTCAAAGCCGACTGGCTACAAACCCCGATCGGCGTGATGCTGGCGGTGGCCGATGCGCAGGCCCTGCATCTGCTGGAGTTCTTCGACCGTCCGGCCCTGGCCACTGAGCTGAAGCGCTTGCAAGAGCACACCGGCTCGACCATCGGTTTCGGGCGTTTTGCCCCCATCGACCAGATCGAAAGCGAATTGCGGCGATTTTTCGCCGGGGAGTCGGCGAGCTTTGCCACGCCGCTGGCGCTGAATGCTTCGGCCTTTAACCGCACGGTCTGGCAGGCCCTCAGGGCGATACCTCCAGGCGTTACCCGCAGTTATGCCGAGGTGGCTAGTGGTATCGGCTCGGCCTCCGCCGTGCGGGCCGTGGCCCGGGCCAATGGTGCCAACCAGATCGCCATCGTGATTGCCTGTCACCGGGTGATAGGTTCCGACGGTTCGCTCACCGGTTATGGCGGCGGGCTGTGGCGCAAACGCTGGCTGCTCGAGCATGAGCGGCGCCTGTATTCGCAGATTCAGGCGCGACAACACCTCAGGGTCGATGAACCCGTTGCAGGGTGAAGGTCAGTGTCGGGCTTTGCTGGATCACCCGCGTGCCATCGAGCACCTGCACCGCCAGGCGGTGCTCGCCGCGGTCGATGTTCACCAGTTGCAGGTTCGGCAGGTTGCCGGGTTGGCCATAGGGTTGGTCGTCCAGCAGCAGGCGCAGGCGATGCTTGTTGTGCAGGGACGGGTGCAGACGGACCTCGATATTGAAGGTGCCGTTGTTGGCGCGGATCACGCCGCCGTTCGGTACGCCGCTCAGCTCCAGGGTGGTGTAGGCCGGTGCGCGGGTGGGTGGCGTTTGTGTTGGTTCGACGCCGGGCGGTGTGAGCGGCCTGGGCGCCTCGATGCGGTTCAGCGGCGCCAACTCGACGGCCTGACCGGGCGCGCCGGCCGGCGGCTGGTCGCTGTAGGCGGTGTTGCCGTGGGCATCGGTGTAGCGGTAGATCTGCGCGGCGGCCGGCAGGGCGGCCAGCAACAGCAGATAAAGGCAGTGCACACGCATGGCGGCTTTCCTGGGGGCTTGGGTCGGCGACTTCAATGATGGAAGTGCCTCCAGCATAGAGCCGCGGACCGGGCCCAGGTTCGCCGCTTTAACCTTTGAATACACAAAGCTCGGCGGTGGCGCGGACCAGCGCCAGTTGGCGCAGTGGTGCCCGATCACCTTCGTGGGTGGCCTGGGCCAGCCATTGTGGGCACTGTGGATCATTGCGGTGGGGGCTGAAATCCGCCAGTTGCTGCAGCAGGCGTTTTTGTAACTGGTCAAGTTGCGGGCGGATCTGCCCCACCAGGTCCGGGCGCGGGGCGTCCGGTGCCTGGCCTTGCAAGGTCCATTCGGACAGGTGGGCGTACTGCACCAGCTTGTTGGCCTCGATCTGTGCGGCGAAGAACTGTTCCACCGCCGCGCCATCGAGTTTGTAGGCCGGCGCCTGGGCCACCGCGCCGGCAATCACCTCGCGCTCGCGCGGGCGGTCTTCCACCGGTTTGTGGCTGTCCCATTTGCTCAGGGCCACCTGGTCGGCGATGGCCAGGCGTTCTTCGATGCTGGCCAACAGCGGGCCGAGGGTGGCAGGGGCGGCGCAGGCATTGCCGGCCAGCAACAGGGGCAACAGGGCAAGGCAGAATCGCGAAGTCATGGGCGGTCTCGGCTTCTTGGGGACAAGTCGGCGGCCATGATGCACGCAAAACCGCAGTGCCTGGCAAGCGCCGGGCACCCGGTAGGTCATTGGCCGGTCGCGACGGTCGCGGGTGTCCCGCAATCGGTCGGGCTGGAAGACAGTCGCTTGCTGCTTTCGTCATAGACGATCCGGCAGGCGCTCAAGCCGTTGTCGATCAGCTCGCGGCTCTTGATCGCGCCGTTGCGGTGATAGCACAGCTGTTCGCCGGCCAGTTTGGCCTGGCCATGGTTCTTGAGCCGCTGTTGGTTGACGGTCATCCACTCGAAACCGACCTTGTTCACCTGGCAATCGATCTGGCCGTTGTCGTAGTAGGTGATTTCGCTGACCTTGTCGTCCGCGCCTATGACGCGCTCACGGGTCTTGCGCCCGGTCTGGGCATCGTATTCGCGATATTCCTGCAACTCGCCGAACAGGTAGTCGCGCTCACTGGTGATCCGGCCTTGCCTGAACTCACGGGCCATGCCGCAGTTCTGCACTTCGCTCCTGTAGCTTTCGAAGCGGCAGCGGGGTGTGGCGGAGAATATCTGCCCATGCTCGTCCAGCTGGGTCATCAGGCCGATGAAATCGCTGCCTTCGACGCGACCGACCGTGGCGGGCGAACCGTCGGCGAGGAAGGTCAGGTAGGGCCCTTGCTTGTTGCCATTGTGATAACTCATGTCCGACAGCAGCACCTTGCCATCGGCGCTGTAGATCAGCGAACGGCCCTCGCGCTGGCCGTTCTCGTAGTTGTAGGAGTACATCAGTTGGCCGGCGTCGTTGTAGCCCTCCTGGGTGCCCCAGAGAATGCCGCCGCGATAGTGCTCGATCACCCGCAATACCCCCTTGGCGTCGGTATCGCGCAGTTCGCCTTCCATTGTGTCGGCGACAAACCCGACGCTGTGGGTATGGCCTTCGGCGGCCTTGAGTTGCCATGGGCCGCTACGCAAGCCCTGGTCGAAATTGCCGGTGCCTTCCCTGGTTAGCCAGGGGCCCTGGCGCAGGTCGTCGAGGTAGTCGCCGCGTTCGACCACCACGCCGCCTTCACGCACTTCGCTGGGGCCATTGCGCAGGTCCCGGGCGTAAGTGACAAAACCACCGTTCTCAGGTATTTCGGACTCCGCCAGGTTGATGGCCCAGCGGCCTTCGCGCAGGTCGTCACGATATTCGCCGGTCATGAAGTAGCCTTCGCTCTCATTGGCCAGGCTCCACTGGCCCTGGCGTTTGCCATCGATATAACGACCCTGGGACCAGATGTTGTGCGGTCCGGCAATACCCCACTCGCCAGTGCGTCGGCCCTTGGCGTAAGCCCCTTGGGCGGCAACGGCGCCGGAATTGGAGTAGGCCACGGAAGGCCCGTCCTCGCTGCCAGTGAAGCGCTGCGGTTCGGTTTCCCAGGCAATGCGGCTGGCCCGGTAGCTGTATAGCAGGGGCTCGCCCTCCGGCGCAGGTGCTTCGCCACGCCAGTAGGTGGCGGTGAGAAAACGTCCGTCCTTTTCGGCGAAGGTCTTTTTGTAGCTGTACTGCTCAGTTCCGGGCGGATTGGCGGTGATGGGCTGCCCGTTCTGGTCGAAGTAACCCACCAGGATGCCGGCCGAATGGTCGATCTGGTTGAACTCGTCGAAACCCGAGTCTTCGTAGAAGACGCTGTAGTTCAGTGGCGTCAGCTGGCGCAGGGCCTGTTTCACCGTCGGGGCATCGAGCTTCTTGCGGTCTTTGGCGATGCGCTCCAGGGCGGGCTGCAGTTTCTCCAGGCGCCGATAGAGGCGGTCGTTTTCGTCATAGCGATAGGCATGCAGGCGGTATTGGCCACGCTGTTTGAACAGCACCAGGCGGGTCAGGGACTCATTATCCAGGGCGATGTTGAACACCGACTCGATGCTGGCATCGCCGAAGTCGTCCAGCAGCTGCGGCTGGCTCTCGTCCGGGTCGACCGAGTAATAACCTTTGACGCTGCCACCCTGCTTGATAAAGGCCAGGGTCGCCGAGCTTTCCGCCAGGCCGGTGATCAGCGGGTGGGCCAGGGATTTATCAGCATAGAAAGGAGCGGCCTGGGTGCTGCCGAACGCCAGGCAGGCGATCAGGCCGAGAGAACGAGTCCACTGCATACGAATCCCTTCGTCGAGGCGCCTGACAGAGGGCGCGAGAGGCGCGGATTATCCATGGATGAATAGCCCGGGGGAATGCTCCGGGGCGATGGGCGGGCAATAAAAAGGCCTCCCGAGGGAGGCCTTTTTTCTTGTTACGTAGCATGTCACGCCGCGTGGGGCGGCGCTACCGGATCAGCAGCTGTAGTACAGCTCGTATTCCAGTGGGTGTACGAAGGTACGGACCTTGATTTCTTCTTCGCTTTTCAGGGCGATGTAAGCGTCGATGAAGTCGTCGCTGAAAACGCCGCCTTTGGTCAGGAACGCACGACCTTTGTCCAGCTCTTCCAGGGCTTCTTTCAGGCTGCCGCAAACTTGTGGGATCTCTTTCGCCTCTTCAGGCGGCAGGTCGTACAGGTTTTTGTCGGCCGCGTCGCCAGGGTGGATCTTGTTCTGGATACCGTCCAGGCCGGCCATCAGCAGGGCAGCGAAGGCCAGGTATGGGTTGGCAGCCGGATCCGGGAAGCGTGCTTCGATACGGCGGGCTTTAGGGCTCGACACGTAAGGGATACGGATCGAAGCGGAACGGTTGCGGGCCGAGTAGGCCAGCATGACCGGCGCTTCGAAGCCTGGGACCAGACGCTTGTAGGAGTTGGTCGAAGGGTTGGTGAAACCGTTCAGGGCCTTACCGTGCTTGATGATGCCGCCGATGAAGTACAGGGCGGTGTCGGACAGGCCGGCATAACCTTCGCCAGCGAAGGTGTTCTTGCCATCTTTGGAGATGGACATGTGCACGTGCATACCCGAGCCGTTGTCGCCGTACAGAGGCTTAGGCATGAAGGTCGCGGTGCGGCCGTAGGCATCGGCCACGTTGTGCACGCAGTACTTCAGGGTCTGAACTTCGTCGCCCTTGTTGACCAGGGTGTTGAACTTCACGCCGATTTCGTTCTGGCCGGCAGTCGCCACTTCGTGGTGGTGAACTTCGATGACCAGGCCCATTTCTTCCATGGCGTTACACATGGAGGTACGGATTTCGTGGTCGTGGTCGAACGGAGGAACCGGGAAGTAGCCGCCTTTGACGCCCGGACGGTGGCCTTTGTTGCCGCCTTCCACGTCCTGGTCGGACATCCACGAGCCTTGCTCGGAGAAGATCTTGAACATGGAGCCGGAGATGTCGGACTTGAACTTCACTTCGTCGAAGATGAAGAACTCAGGCTCAGGACCTACGAATACGGTGTCGCCGATACCAGTGGACTTCAGGTATTCCTCGGCACGCTTGGCGATGGCGCGTGGGTCGCGATCGTAGCCCTGCATGGTCGAAGGTTCGATGATGTCGCAGACCAGGATCAGGGTCGGCTCTTCGGTGAACGGGTCCAGGACGGCGGTTTCGTCAACTGGCATCAGGATCATGTCGGAGGCTTCGATGCCTTTCCAGCCAGCGATGGAGGAACCGTCGAACATTTTGCCGATTTCGAAGAAATCGTCATCCAGCGCATCACGGGCCGGCATGGTCACGTGGTGCTGAGTGCCTTTGGTGTCAGTGAAGCGCAGATCAATCCATTTGACGTCATGATCTTTGATGAGTTGAACCGACTTCGACATAGTGTCCTCCGGGTGGCTTCGGGCGAGTGTTGGTGTGCCCTTAGAATGTGGGTGATGCCGGCGCAGATACTCTGCCATGGCAACCTGCCTCACAAGGGAGCAAATTGCATGCCAGTGCCCTGAGTTGGGTTTTATGCCCCAAACTCACGCATTCCGGGCGTTATTTGGGCCAGATTGGCAAATAGGCGCACCGCAATGTTGCGTTTTTATCTGGTGGTGACCCGTTTTGGTGCGCGAAAAACCGAGTGCACATTAATTGGTTAAACCTTGAGCAATTTCCGCTATAATCCGCGCCCCCCTTTTTCGGCTGGCCCAGCGCGCGCTGTTTTCATGAAACTAATCGTTAAAGTTTTCCCGGAAATCACCATCAAGAGCCGCCCGGTACGGACGCGTTTCATCCGTCAGCTGGCCAAGAACATCCGTGCCGTGCTCCGCGATCTGGACCCGGCTGTGGTGGTCAATGGTGTGTGGGACAACCTCGAGCTGGAAACCGCCGTCAGCGAGCCGAAAGCCTTGAAGGAGATGACCGAGCGCCTGAGTTGCATGCCGGGCATCGCGCATTTCCTGCAGGTCGATGAGTACCCGTTGGGCGACTTCGACGACATCGTCGCCAAGTGCAAGCAGCACTTTGGCGAGGCGCTGGCGGGGAAAGTTTTCGCCGTGCGTTGCAAGCGTGCCGGCAAGCATGAATTCAGCTCCATGGACGTGGAGAAATACGTTGGCAGCCAGCTGCGTCGGCAGTGCGGCGCCGCCGGGATTTCCCTGAAAGAGCCGGAAATCGAAGTGCGGATGGAAATTCGCGACCAACGGTTGTTCGTGATTCACAGCCAGCACAACAGCATCGGCGGCTACCCGCTGGGCGCCCTGGAACAGACCCTGGTTTTGATGTCCGGCGGTTTCGATTCCACGGTGGCGGCCTACCAGATCATGCGTCGCGGCCTGATGAGCCACTTCTGCTTCTTCAACCTGGGCGGGCGTGCCCACGAATTGGGCGTGATGGAAGTCGCGCACTATATCTGGAAGAAGTACGGCAGCTCCCAGCGCGTGCTGTTTGTCAGCGTGCCGTTCGAGGAAGTGCTCGGCGAAATCCTCGGCAAAGTCGACAACAGTCATATGGGCGTCATTTTGAAGCGTATGATGTTGCGTGCCGCGTCGAGCATCGCCGACCGCCTGCACATCGACGCGCTGGTCACCGGCGAGGCGATTTCCCAGGTGTCGAGCCAGACCCTGCCGAACCTCTCAGTCATCGACTGCGTGACCGACAAGCTGGTGCTGCGCCCGCTGATCGCCAGCCACAAGCAGGACATCATCGACCTGGCCAACGAAATCGGCACCGCCGATTTCGCCAAGCACATGCCGGAGTACTGCGGGGTCATCTCGGTGAACCCCAAGACCCACGCCAAGCGCCATCGCGTGGAGCATGAAGAGAAAGAATTCGACATGGCGGTGCTCGAGCGTGCGATCGAGCGGGCCAAACTGGTGCCGATCGATCGGGTGATCGACGAACTGGGCCAGGATTTGCAGATCGAAGAAGTCAGCGAGGCGCTGGCGGGCCAGATCGTGATCGACATCCGTCATCCGGATGCTCAGGAAGACGACCCGCTGACACTTTCTGGCATCGAGATAAAAGCGCTGCCGTTCTATGCATTGAATGCACGCTTCAAGGAACTGGACCCTACTCGCCAGTACCTGCTGTATTGCGACAAAGGCGTCATGAGTCGCCTGCATGCTCACCATCTGCTCAGTGAGGGACATGCCAATGTGCGCGTTTATAGACCGAGCTAAGTGCCCGGGGCTGTTTGCCTGTGGCTTGCGTCACCGGCCCCCCGACGCCACCGTCAAGCTGTAACGGCCTTGCCGGACTCTATTGTTAATCGCTGCCAGCAGTTGTCAGCACACCGAATCCTCTGATCGAGATACACAAGTGATCGAAAATCTACGCAACATCGCCATCATTGCTCACGTTGACCACGGTAAAACCACCCTGGTAGACAAACTCCTGCGTCAATCCGGCACCCTGGAGCGCAACGAGCTCAACGACGAGCGCGTGATGGACTCCAACGACCAGGAAAAAGAGCGCGGTATTACCATCCTGGCGAAAAACACCGCCATCAACTGGAACGGCTACCACATCAACATCGTGGACACCCCGGGCCACGCCGACTTCGGCGGCGAAGTTGAACGCGTAATGTCGATGGTCGACTCCGTTCTGCTGCTGGTCGACGCTCAAGACGGCCCTATGCCGCAAACCCGTTTCGTGACCAAGAAGGCGTTCGAAGCCGGCCTGCGTCCGATCGTGGTCATCAACAAGGTCGACCGTCCAGGCGCGCGTCCTGACTGGGTTCTGGACCAGATCTTCGATCTGTTCGACAACCTGGGCGCCACCGAAGAACAGCTGGACTTCAAAGTCGTCTACGCCTCGGCCCTGAACGGTATTGCCGGTCTGGACCACACCGACATGGCCGAAGACATGACCCCGCTGTACCAGTCGATCGTCGACAACGTTCCGGCTCCGGCCGTTGACCGTGACGGTCCGTTCCAGATGCAGATCTCCGCTCTGGACTACAACAGCTTCCTGGGTGTGATCGGCGTTGGTCGTATCGCTCGCGGTCGCGTCAAGCCGAACACCCCGGTTGTCGCTATCGACGTCGACGGCAAGAAGCGCAACGGCCGTATCCTGAAGCTGATGGGTCACCACGGTCTGCACCGTGTGGACGTTGAAGAAGCGGCTGCCGGCGACATCGTCTGCATCAGCGGTTTCGACGAGCTGTTCATCTCCGACACCCTGTGCGATCCAACCGCTGTCGAAGCGATGAAGCCGCTGACCGTCGACGAGCCGACCGTTTCCATGACCTTCCAGGTCAACGACTCGCCATTCTGCGGTAAAGAAGGCAAGTTCGTGACCAGCCGTAACATCAAGGAACGTCTGGACAAAGAGCTGCTGTACAACGTTGCACTGCGCGTTGAAGAAGGCGACTCGGCCGACAAGTTCAAGGTTTCCGGCCGTGGTGAGCTGCACCTGTCGGTACTGATCGAAACCATGCGTCGCGAAGGTTTCGAAATGGGCGTTGGCCGTCCTGAAGTGATCATCCGTGAAGTCGACGGCGTGAAGCAGGAACCGTTCGAAAACGTCACCATCGACATCCCTGAAGAATCCCAGGGCAAGGTCATGGAAGAAATGGGTCTGCGTAAGGGCGACCTGAGCAACATGGTTCCGGATGGCAAGGGCCGTGTACGCCTGGAATACAACATTCCAGCCCGTGGTCTGATCGGTTTCCGTAACCAGTTCCTGACCCTGACCAACGGTGCAGGCATCCTGACCTCGATCTTCGATCGCTACGCTCCGATGAAGTCCGGCCACATGTCCGGTCGTCAGAACGGCGTACTGGTTTCGGTCGAGACCGGCAAGGCCCTGACCTACTCCCTGGAAACCCTGCAGGCGCGCGGCAAGCTGTTCGTCGAGCACGGCCAGGAAATCTACAACGGTCAGATCGTTGGTCTGAACAGCCGTGACAACGACCTGGGTGTGAACCCAACCAAAGGCAAGAAGCTCGACAACATGCGTGCTTCGGGCAAGGACGAAACCATCGCCCTGGTTCCGCCGGTTCGTTTCACCCTGGAACAGGCTCTGGAATTCATCCAGGATGACGAGCTGTGTGAAGTGACTCCTAAGTCCATCCGTCTTCGCAAGAAGATCCTGGACGAAGGCGAGCGTACCCGCGCTGCCAAGAAAGCCAAGAACTGATCTAGTTAGTTCCGGCTGAATAAAAACGCCCCCGGTCGAAAGGCCGGGGGCGTTTTTTTTGATCTGTGAAAAAGCTCGGGTCCTGTAGCCGCTGCCGAGCCTGCGAGGCTGCGATCGGCCGCGTAGCGGTGGTAAAACGGTGTATCTGAAACTCTGCGGTGGCCCGTACTGCGGCTGCTTTGCAGCTGTTCGCAGCCTCGCCAAGGCTCGGCAGCGGCTACAGGGCGGCACGGTTACGCAGGGAACGGGGTTGCAGGTGCAGGCCGGGGTTCAGAAACGTTCCAGGGTCCGGCTGCTGGTGTTGGTCGGGCGTTCCACCGGCTTGGGCTTGTACGCGCAATAGCCCGGGCGCGGGCCGATCTTCGGGTGGTTGCGGCAGGTGTCCGGGCGCTTGTCATAAATGGTGCACAGGCGGCTCTTACGATCCAGATACAGGCAGTCGTTGTTGCTCATGCGCTGCAGGGTGAAGATTTCGGACTTCTGGTTGTAGCGCTCGACGATGCCTTCCTTCTGCAGGCGCTTGGCGATGTTCTTCGCCGGCTCGCCGCGCTCGAATTCGTCGACGATGCCGATGCGGATCAGATCCTTGATCTTGACCTCCACCGGCAGGGTGCAGCAGCTGGACATGCAGGAGCCGCACATGGGCGCGGAATACTTGGCCCAGGTATCGAGTCGGTCGATTTCCGCGGCGGCGATCAGGTTGGACTTCATCAGGCTTGTTTCCAGCGTGTGTATCAGGGCGCGCGATCATACCGGTACTGGTGGATTTTTGAACAACCATTTAACGGAATTTACGCCTGCCCAAGGGGAGTGCGAGGGTCGGCACGGCATCTGCATCATTTTTGCCAGCTGCCGCGGGAGACGCCGCCTCTGCTCGGGCAATCGCAAGACGCACCGAACCAGAGTCTTTGGCTCCTGTCAGATCGACTAGGCTCAGACAATTCCATGCTCACTGTCTATCTCGCTCGAGGTCGTATTCATGACTCAGGAACTGCAAGTTCGTGACGCTGAGGTGGCCGCTTTTCGCGATGCCGTCCTGACCAAACTCACCTACGCGGTGGGCAAAGACCCGGACCACGCCTTCGACCATGACTGGTTCGAAGCCATCGCCCTGGCGGCGCGCGATCACATGGTCGAGCACTGGATGGACCACACGCGGCAGATCTACCGCAAAGGCCAGAAGCGCGTTTATTACCTGTCCCTGGAATTCCTCATCGGCCGCCTGCTCTACGACAGCCTGAGCAACCTCGGGCTGCTGGACGTGGCGCGCGATGCGCTGAACGAGCTGGGCGTCGATATGGAACGCATCCGTCTGCTGGAGCCGGATGCGGCGCTGGGCAACGGTGGCCTCGGCCGGCTGGCGGCGTGCTTCATGGAAAGCATGTCGACCCTGGGCATCGCCGGCCACGGCTACGGCATTCGTTATGAACACGGTCTGTTCCGCCAGGCCATCGTCGATGGCTGGCAGCAGGAGCAGACCGAGCACTGGCTGGACTTCGGCAACCCCTGGGAGTTCGAGCGCCCCGAAGTGATCTATTCGATCGGCTTCGGCGGCAGCGTCGAGACCGTCACCGACGAGGCCGGCCATACCCGGCAGGTATGGTGGCCGGCGGAAACCGTGCGCGCGGTGGCCTACGACACCCCGGTGGTCGGCTGGCGTGGCGCCAGCGTCAACACCTTGCGCCTGTGGCGCGCCCGGGCCATGGAAGACCTGCACCTGGAACGCTTCAACGCCGGCGACCACCTGGGCGCGGTGGCCGAGGTGGCCCGGGCCGAAAGCATTTCCCGGGTGCTCTACCCGGCGGACAGCACTGAAGCCGGGCAGGAACTGCGCCTGCGCCAGGAGTACTTCTTCGTCTCCGCGTCCTTGCAGGACCTGCTGCGCCGGCACAAGAACATGCACGATTCGGTGCTCAGTCTCGGCGAGCATGCGGCGATCCAGCTCAACGATACGCACCCGTCGATCGCCGTGGCCGAACTGATGCGCCAGCTGGTGGACCTGCATGGCATCGCCTGGGAAGCGGCCTGGCAGATCACCGTCGAGACCCTGGCCTACACCAACCACACGCTGCTGCCCGAAGCCCTGGAAACCTGGCCGGTGGGCCTGATGGAACGCATGCTGCCGCGGCACATGCAGATCATTTACCTGATCAACGCCCAGCACATCGATTCGCTGCGGGCCAAGGGCATCCACGACTTCGACGTGCTGCGCGCGGTGTCGCTGATCGAAGAAGACAACGGCCGCCGGGTGCGCATGGGCAACCTGGCGTTTCTCGGTTCCCACAGCGTCAACGGCGTGTCCGGCCTGCACACCCAGCTGATGCGCAGCACGGTGTTTTCCGAGCTGCACAAGCTGTACCCGGAGCGGATCAACAACAAGACCAACGGCATCACCTTCCGCCGCTGGCTGTACCAGGCCAACCCCAAGCTGACGGCGATGCTGGTCGAAGCCGTCGGCCCGGAGCTGCTGGACAACCCCGAGGAGCTGTTGCTCAAGCTCGAACCCTTCGCCGAGAAGTCGGCCTTTCGCAAGCAGTTCGCCGAACAGCGCCTGCACAGCAAGCGCGCGCTGGCGGCGATCATCCATGAGCGCCTGGGCATCGCGGTCAATCCGGCGGCGCTGTTCGACGTGCAGGTCAAACGGATCCATGAGTACAAGCGCCAACTGCTCAACCTGATGCACACGGTGGCGCTGTACCAGGCGATCCGCGCCGAGCCGGAAATCGACTGGGTGCCGCGGGTGAAGATCTTCGCCGGCAAGGCCGCGGCCAGTTACCACCAGGCCAAACTGATCATCAAACTGAGCAATGACATCGCCCGTACGGTGAACAACGACCCGACCGTGCGCGGCCTGCTCAAGGTAGTGTTCCTGCCCAACTACAACGTCAGCCTGGCCGAAAGCATCATCCCGGCGGCGGACCTGTCGGAGCAGATCTCCACCGCCGGCTTCGAGGCCTCGGGCACCAGCAACATGAAGTTCGGCCTCAATGGCGCGCTGACCATCGGCACCCTGGACGGCGCTAACGTCGAGATGTGCGAGCGGGTCGGCGCCGAGCACATGTTCATCTTCGGCCTCAGCGCCCAGCAGGTGGAGGCACGTAAACGCAATGGCGAATTCAGCGCGGTGACGGACATCGCCGCCTCCCATCGTCTCAACGATGTGCTGCAGGCGATTCGTGGCGGGGTATTTTCGCCGGACGATCCGGCCCGCTACACCGGGCTGATCGATTCGCTGGTCGACTATGACCGCTTCCACGTGTGCGCCGATTTCGACTCCTACTGGAATGCCCAGCTGCATGTCGAAGAGCGCTGGCGCGACAGCAATCAATGGTGGCGTTCGGCGGTGCTCAACAGCGCGCGCATGGGCTGGTTCTCTTCGGACCGGACCATTCGCGAGTACGCCACGGAGATCTGGAAGGCTCTGGAATAGGTCGCTCGACGCTCCCCGTAGTGTCGAAAGGGCGCAGGCTAGCGCAGCCTGCGCCAACGTCTACGGATCGGATTTCGGGCTACGCTCAACCCCATGCATGAACTCTCTGTGGCGGATCTCGTCTCATAGGAGGAAATGCACCCCGACTCGCGTTAAACTGCGCGGGTTTTTAGCCCCCCATTCCTCCGGAGCCGTCCATGTCCCGCGTTACCCTGAGTCGCTATTTGATTGAGCAGACCCGCAGCAACAACACTCCTGCCGATCTGCGCTTCCTGATCGAAGTGGTGGCGCGTGCCTGCAAGGAGATCAGCCATGCCGTGTCCAAAGGCGCCCTGGGCGGTGTCCTGGGCAGCATGGGCACTGAAAACGTCCAAGGCGAAGTGCAGAAGAAGCTCGACGTGCTCTCCAACGAGATCCTGCTCGAAGCCAACGAATGGGGCGGTCACCTGGCCGGCATGGCGTCCGAGGAAATGGACAATGCCTACCAGATCCCGGGCAAATACCCGAAGGGCGCGTACCTGCTGGTATTCGACCCGCTGGACGGCTCGTCGAACATCGACATCAATGCCCCGGTCGGCACGATTTTCTCGGTATCGCGTTGCCCGAACGAATACCTGAGCCAGAACGAACCGCTCAATGAAAAGGCCTTCCTGCAGCCAGGCACCCAGCAGGTTGCCGCCGGTTACGCCATCTACGGCCCGCAGACCATGCTGGTGCTGACCCTGGGCGACGGCGTCAAGGGCTTCACCCTGGATCGCGAAATGGGCAGCTTCGTGCTGACCCACGAAGACATCACCATTCCTGAAACCACCCAGGAATTCGCCATCAACATGTCCAACCAGCGTCACTGGGAAGCGCCGGTGCAGCGTTACGTGAGCGAGTTGCTGGCAGGCGAAGAAGGCCCGCTGAACAAGAACTACAACATGCGCTGGGTGGCCGCGATGGTCGCCGACGTGCACCGCATCCTGACCCGCGGTGGCCTGTTCATGTACCCACGCGACAGCCGCGAGCCATCCAAGCCGGGCAAGCTGCGCCTGATGTACGAAGCCAACCCGATGTCGTTCCTGGTGGAACAGGCGGGCGGCGCTTCCACCGACGGTCACCAGCGCATTCTCGACATCCAGCCTGAAGGCCTGCACCAGCGCGTAGCGGTGTTCCTCGGCTCGAAGGAAGAAGTCGCCCGCGTCACCGCCTACCACAAGGAATAACCCATGGCCGCGCCCTGGCAGCCTTTGCTCGACTGGTGGTTCGGTTCGTCCGAGAAACCCGCGGACATCAAGGCTGAAAAGGGCAGGCTGTGGTTTGGCAAGCGCGACAGCCAGGACCTCGAGGCGCGCGAGCGTTTCGGGGATCTGGTGGAACAGGCCTTGGCCGGCGGATTGACCGAGTGGGCGCAACGCCCGCAAGGCTGGCTGGCCCTGGTGCTGCTGCTCGACCAGCTACCGCGCATGCTGTATCGCGAAACCCCCAAGAGCTTTGCCGGCGATCTGCGCGCCCAGGCGCTGGTGGCCCAGGGTATTGCCGCGGATTTCGACCGCCAGCTGGCGCCGATGCAGCGCAGCTTCATCTATCTGGTGTTCGAGCATTGCGAAAACCTGGCGGTGCAGAACGAAGCGATCTCCAGGTTCGCCGCCTTGCACGACGAGCAGCCGCTGGCTGACCAACCGGTGTTCGCCGATCTGCTGGACTACGCCGAACGGCATCAGAAAATCATCGCCCGCTTCGGGCGCTTCCCCCATCGCAACCAGATTCTCGGGCGTGAATCGACGCCGGAGGAACTGGCATTCCTGCGCGAGCCGGGTTCCAGCTTCTAGTTCTTCTGCGTTCTGTAATCGCTATCGCGGGCAAGCCTCGCTCCTACGGATGCTTGGGTTCTTCTGTAGGAGCGGCCGGTTGACGCTCGATTGCCCGCGATAGGTCTTCAAGACCCATGAATACTTAGCGCCTGACTCGCAGCAGCCGTTTCATCAGCATGGTTTGCAGGTCTTGGCGGGTATCGGCGATGACATGGATGTAGACGGTAGCGTCTCGTACTTCATAGATGATTCGATTCATCCCCGAGAGTATCTGTCGGTAGTGGCCGACATGCAGTTGTTCGAGTTCTGCGGGAATCGCCCCGGCGTAGGGCAGGGCGGCCAGTTGGCGAATGGCCTGTTTCAGGCTGCTGTAGCTGTTGTGCCAGGTAGCGGTGGAGAACCGCTGGGTGAGGTAGGTACGTAACTCGATGAGGTCGGTTTCCGCCGAATGCAGAAGCACTACCTTGAATGTCACTGCTGGTCGGCCCGGTCCAGGTCGGCAAACACGTCCTGCGCATCGCGGAATTGGCCTTCATCGATCTCACGATTACCGAGGGCGAGGATCTTCAGCAGCGCCATGGTTTCTTCCTGCTGCTCGAAGCTTTTCACATCCATGACCACCAGTTTTGCCTCGCCGTTCTGGGTAATGACCATGGGCTCACGGCTTTCGGTGATGGTTTTGACGATCTCGGCGGTGTGGCTTTTCAGGTAACTGATCGGTTTGATCTGAGAAGAAAGCTTCATGGGAGCATCTCGTCTGGGGAAGCAGGACTGAGTTTAGTCTTTATTCAGTCCTATGTGCGTCGCGCCAGACGAGTTGAGTGTTGCTGATCGTTAAATCCGGAAACTGCCCACCAACTGCTGCAACCGCGCCGCTTGCTGCTCCAGGTCGGCGCAGGCGCGCAGGGTCGCCTGCAGGTTTTCCACGCCTTCCTGGTTGAGGGTGTTGATCTCGGTGATGTCGACGTTGATCGACTCCACCACGGCGGTCTGCTCCTCGGTGGCGGTGGCCACGGACTGGTTCATGCCGTCGATCTCGCCGATGCGCTGGGTCACGCTGCCCAGGCGCTGGCCGGCCTGGTTGGCGATGCCGACGCTGCTTGCGCTCTCGCGCTGGCTTTCGGTCATGGTGTCCACCGCCTGGCGGGCGCCGACCTGCAGTTCCTCGATCATCTTCTGCACTTGCTGCGCCGAGTCCTGGGTGCGGTGGGCGAGGTTGCGCACCTCATCGGCGACCACCGCGAAACCACGGCCGGCCTCACCGGCGCGGGCGGCTTCGATGGCGGCATTGAGGGCCAGCAGGTTGGTCTGCTGGGAGATGCTGGTGATGACTTCGAGGATCTGGCCGATGTTCACCGTGTTGCTGTTCAGGGTTTCGATATGGCCGCAGGAGTCGCTGATCTTCGCCGACAGTTGCTGCATGGCGGCGATGGTCTGGTCGACCACGGCCTGGCCTTCGCTGGCCAGGTTGCGCGCATCGCTGGAGTGCTGCGACGCCAGCGCGGCGTTCTGGGCGATTTCCTGGGCGGCGGCGCCGAGCTGGTTGATCGCCGCGGCGACGCTGCTGGTGCGTGAGGCCTGCTGGCCGGAGTTGAACATCGACGAGTTCGAGGCACTGACCACCCGCAAGGCGACTTCGTTGACCTGGCCGGTGGCCGAGGCGACTTCGCGGATCGAACCGTGAACCCGTTCGACGAAACGGTTGAACGACACGCCCAGGGTGCCGAACTCGTCGTGGCCATGGATGGTCAGGCGCTTGGTCAGGTCGCCTTCGCCCTCGGCGATGTCGTGCATGGCGCGGCCCATCAGGTGCAGCGGCTGCATCAGCACGCGGATCAGCATGCCCAGCAGGCTGATGATGATCACTACGGCAATCAGCATGGCGATGATCGCCGAGGTGCGGAACTCGCTGAGCATCGAGAACGCGGTGTCCTTGTCCAGCACCAGTGCCACGTACCAGTCCGCCGCCGGCACGCCGTTGACGCGGGTGAAGGAGATGAGCTGGGTCTTGCCGTCCAGCTCGACTTCCTTCAGGCCCGGGCCGACCTGCGGGGCGCCATTGGGGTAGGCGTCGCTGAGGTTCTTGAGCACCAGCTTGCTGTCCGGGTGGATCAGGATCTTGCCGCCGGCGCTGACGATGAACGCCTGGCCATGGCCGCCGAAATTCAGCGAGTTGATGATGGCGCTGACGTTGGACAGGTCGATATCGGCGCCGGCGACGCCGATGAAGCTGCCCTGGTGCTGGACCGGGGTGGCGACGGTGATCACCAGCTTGCCGGACGAAGCGGCGATGTAGGGTTCGGTGACGATGGTCTGCTGGGCCGAGTTGGCCGCCTTGTACCAGCCACGGGCGCGCGGGTCGTAGTCGGGGGCGCGGTTACCCGCCGGGACCGAGAACATCGCGCCGTCCTGGCCGCCGAAGTAGCTGAGCTGGAAGTTGCTGGCGTAGGCGGGGAGGCCGACGCTGCGTTTCAGGCCATCGGCGCCGCTGCCGTCCACGGCGATTTGCTGAGCCAGGGTGTGCAGCAACTGGATACGGCTTTCCAGCCAGGTCTGGATGTTGCTGCTGGTCAGGCTGCCGAGTTCCTGCATGGAGGACTCGTTGCTGCTGCGCAGGGCCTCGCGCTGTCGATAGTCGTTGAACAGGATAAAACAGGCGAACGCAACGGCGACCACAAGAGCGGCGGCAAGCAGGATCTTATGGCTGAATTTCATGTTTCTGGTCATTAAGTGAGCTACCGCGAAAGGGTGGTCAGCGAGGGGGTGTCAATTTGCCATAGCGGCAGCTTTTGCGCTGCGTTTATGTCGACTGGCCATCATGAAAGATGAAGTGCGCCGACGCCTGCCCGACGAAATGCGTTTTGCCCCCGCAAAGTGGTTGATTCGGGAGGAAATGCTGGGCGCTGCGTCACAATAAATAGGCGTCTGGCTGGGGAACCAGATGGGGCTTTTCTCTTCTAAGCTTCTGGTTGGCAGCATGCCATCCCCCCGTCCGCCCAGGAGTTTCACCATGTCCCTGCGTTCTCTCGCTCTGTTGTCGTTCTGCGTGCTGTTGGCTGCATGCGGCAAGATCAATCAGGAAAACTATTCCAAGCTGTCGGCCGGCATGCCCAAGGCCGAAGTTGAAAAACTGCTGGGCAAACCAACCGATTGTTCCGGCGCGCTGGGCATGTCCAGCTGCACCTGGGGTGACAAGAACAGCTTTATCAGCGTGCAGTACGCCGGTGACAAAGTGCTGATGTTTTCCGGGCAAGGCCTGAAGTAAAAAAAACCGGGGCCACGTGCCCACGGGAGAAAAATAATGATGCGTTTGCTAGTCACTCTTCTGGCCGGTCTGTTGTTGGCCGGTTGCGCCACTTCCCGGGATGATTCACTGGCGCCCAAGACCGCTAATCACGTCGATCTCAAGCGTTACCAAGGGACCTGGTACGAGCTGGCGCGTTTGCCGATGTATTTCCAGCGCAATTGCGCGCAATCCGAAGCCCGCTACACCCTGTTGCCCGAAGGCAATATGGCGGTACTCAACCGCTGCCTGACCTCCAATTGGCAATGGGAAGAGGTGCGGGGCACCGCGACGCCGCAGGCGCCGGACAAAACCGACAAGCTGTGGGTCGAGTTCGATACCTGGTTTTCCCGGTTGATACCGGGCCTGGCCAAGGGCGACTACTGGGTGCTGTATGTGAGCGACGACTACAAGACCGCCATTGTCGGCAACCCGGATCGTCGATACCTGTGGCTGTTGTCGCGTCGGCCGAATGTCAGCGAGGCGGTTCGCGAGGACCTGCTGAGCAGGGCGCGCCAGCAGGGTTATGACACCACCCGCCTGATCTGGCGCGTGTCGGACAAGGCGATGGCCAAGACCTCGAAGTGAATCCATGCGGGAGCCAGCGTGCTGGCTCCCGCGGTGACGGGCTTCAGCCGAGCAGGTCGCGCAGCACCTGGGTAAAGGCCCGATTACTTTCTTCCTCGCCTGCGTGACGTCCGTCGCGCACTACCCACTGACCGTTGACCAGCACATCGCGCACCTGGCGATCGCCGCCGGCGAACAGCCAGCGGTTGAGGATGCCGTCGCCCTCGGCGGTGGCCAGGTAAGGATCGTTGCCGTCGAGCACCAGCCAGTCGGCGCGCTTGCCCACTTCCAGGGCGCCGATCGGTTGCCCCAGGGCCTGGGCGCCGCCGTCCAGCGCGGCGTCGTACAGAGTCCGGCCAACCATCGGCTGGTCGCTGCGATACAGGCGGTTGCGGCGTTGATCGCGCAGGCGCTGGCCGTATTCCGCCCAGCGCAATTCTTCCACCACGCTCAGCGACACATGGCTGTCGGAACCGATGCCCATGCGGCCGCCCTGGGCGAGGAAATCCACCGCCGGGAAAATCCCGTCGCCGAGGTTGGCTTCGGTGGTCAGGCACAGGCCGGCAATCGCCCGGCTCTGCGCCATGAGGCTGACTTCTTCGGCATTCGCGTGGGTGGCATGGACCAGGCACCAGCGCTGATCGACCTCGGTGTTTTCATACAGCCATTGCAGCGGCCGACGCCCGCTCCAGGTCAGGCAGTCGTCGACTTCCTTCTGCTGTTCGGCAATGTGGATATGCACCGGGCACTGCTTGTCGCTGGCGGCCAGCACCTCGCTGATCTGCTGCGGGGTGACCGCGCGCAACGAGTGGAAGCACAGCCCCAGCTGTTGGGCCGGTTGCCGGGCCAGCAGCGGTTGCAGGCGGCTTTGCAGCTTGAGGTAGTTTTCCGTGCTGTTGATGAAGCGGCGCTGGCCTTCGTTGGGCGCCTGGCCGCCGAAACCGGAGTGGCTGTACAGCACTGGCAGCAGGGTCAGGCCGATGCCGGCGGCGCTGGCGGCCTGGCTGATACGCAGGGACAGCTCGGCCGGGTCGGCGTAGGGCTGGCCGTTGGTGTCGTGATGCACGTAATGGAATTCGGCGACCGAGGTGTAACCGGCCTTGAGCATTTCGATGTACAGCTGACGGGCGATGATGCCCAGCTGGCCCGGGCTGATCTTGCCCACCAGGCGATACATCAGGTCGCGCCAGGTCCAGAAGCTGTCGTTGGGGTTGCCGGCCACTTCCGCCAGCCCGGCCATCGCCCGCTGGAACGCATGGGAGTGCAGGTTGGGCATGCCCGGCAGCAGCGGGCCCTGTAGCCGCTCGGCGCCTTCTGCGCTGGCATCGGCCTGGATGTGGGTCAACAGGCCGTCGGCGCTGACCTCGAGACGTACGTTGTTGGCCCATCCGTTAGGCAGCAGTGCGCGTTCGGCAAAGAAGGCGGACATGGTTCAAGCACCCCGTCGTGTGTTATTTGTATATACATATACAGACGTTTGCCTGCTCGGTAAACTCCGGCAAGCTAGCCTCTTTCTTCAGCCAACAAGGATTTCCCGTGCCGACTCCGCCCGCCAACTCCCCGCTGGCCGCCCATCTGGGCGATAGTCCGGCGCCCCTGTACGCCCGCGTCAAGCAGATGATCACCCAGCAAATCGAGAGTGGAAACTGGCCGCCGCATTACCGTGTGCCCTCGGAAAGCGAGCTGGTCAGCCAGCTGGGTTTCAGCCGCATGACCATCAACCGCGCACTGCGCGAGATGACCGCCGAAGGCCTGCTGGTGCGCATGCAGGGCGTGGGGACTTTCGTCGCCGAACCGAAAAGCCAGTCGGCGCTGTTCGAGGTGCACAACATTGCCGACGAGATCGCCTCGCGCGGTCATCGCCACACGTGCAAGGTCATCACCCTGGGTGAAGAGGCGGCCGGTTCCGAGCGCGCCGTGGCCCTGGAAATGCGCGAAGGGCAGAGGGTCTTCCATTCGCTGATCGTGCATTTCGAAAACGATATCCCGGTGCAGATCGAGGACCGTTTCGTCAACGCGCTGGTAGCGCCGGATTACCTCAAGCAGGATTTCACCCTGCAGACCCCCTACGCCTACCTGAACCAGGTCGCGCCGCTGACCGAGGGCGAGCACGTGGTCGAGGCGATTCTGGCCGAGCCGGAAGAATGCAAGTTGCTGCAGATCGAGCGCGGCGAGCCGTGCCTGCTGATTCGCCGCCGGACCTGGTCCGGCCGTCAGCCGGTGACCGCCGCGCGCCTGATCCACCCGGGGTCTCGTCACAGCCTGGAAGGGCGGTTTCATAAGTAAGGGGCATCAATGACTCAGTTGAATGTTTTGCGCGCGGCCAACTACCCGCGCATGCCATGGAAGAACGGTGGCGGCAGCACCGAAGAGATTACCCGGGACGCCGGCGTCGGCCTGGAAGGTTTCGGCTGGCGGCTGTCGATCGCCGATATCGGCGAATCCGGCGGCTTCTCCAGCTTCGCCGGCTACCAGCGGATCATCACCGTGCTGCAAGGCGCGGGCATGACCCTGACGGTGGATGGCGAGGACACCCGCGCACTGTTACCGCTGGACCCCTTTGCCTTCAGTGGCGCCAGCCAGGTCGCGTGCACCCTGATCGACGGGCCGATTCGCGACTTCAACCTGATCTACGCGCCGGACCGCTACAGCGCTCGCCTGCAATGGCTGTCGGGTGGCCAGCGCTTCTTCACCCAGGCCGGCACGGTGCTGGTATTCAGCGTTGCCGAGGAAATGCGCGCCGACCTGGGTGGCGGTATCGCCGCGTTGCTTGAGCGCCATGACTGCCTGCAACTGCTGGATAACCCCGGCCTGCGGGAAGTCAGCGTCAGCGGCGCTTGCTGCGTGATCGAACTGACAGCCATCTGACCTGTAGCCGCTGCCGCAACTGCGATGAGGCTCGAAGAGCCTTTCGAGGCCTGCAAAGAGCGCGTCTCCTTCGGAGCCGATCGCAGCCTTCGGCAGCGGCTACACAAGGCTTGTTTCTCTCCCTTCCTGATGTTGTTTCCCTCGCGCACCAATTTGTTACCGAACGCCCCAGCGTGGCGCAAAGCCCTGGCGAAGTAACAGCTCTCACTCCTCTCGCCATATCCCCCGCGAAAAAATAATCGACGCTGAAACCCTTGATCCAAGGGCCTCTCCAGCATTTCCAGAGATTTTCTTGAAGGCTTATTCAACGAGTTGGCCGATCGATTGCATATGCTTGTATGTACAAGTAAAGACGTATGCGTATGAGTCACTGAAGACTCTTCGCAGCGTCCCCTGATTCGCTTGCTGCGCAGCGCCCTGCGCGCAGGCACGCTCGCCCACTGCCTGGGTTGGTTTGGATTGATCGCTGAGGAGTTTTTTCGTGACTGAGAATAAACCTACGAAATACCGGAACGTCGAAATTCGCGCTGCCCGCGGCAACAAGCTGACCGCCAAGAGCTGGCTGACAGAAGCACCGCTGCGCATGCTGATGAACAACCTCGATCCGGAGGTCGCCGAGAACCCGAAAGAACTGGTGGTCTACGGTGGCATCGGCCGCGCCGCGCGCAACTGGGAGTGCTACGACAAGATCGTCGAGAGCCTGACCAACCTGAATGACGACGAGACCCTGCTGGTGCAATCCGGCAAGCCGGTCGGCGTGTTCAAGACCCACAGCAACGCCCCGCGCGTGCTGATCGCCAACTCCAACCTGGTACCGCACTGGGCGACCTGGGAGCACTTCAACGAACTGGATGCCAAGGGCCTGGCCATGTATGGCCAGATGACCGCCGGCAGCTGGATCTACATCGGCAGCCAGGGCATCGTCCAGGGCACCTACGAAACCTTCGTCGAGGCCGGTCGCCAGCACTACAACGATGACCTCAAGGGCCGCTGGGTCCTGACCGCCGGCCTCGGCGGCATGGGCGGCGCCCAGCCTCTGGCCGCGACCCTGGCCGGTGCCTGCTCGCTGAATATCGAATGCCAGCAAACCAGCATCGATTTCCGTTTGAAGACCCGCTATGTCGACGAGCAGGCCAAAGACCTGGACGACGCCCTGGCGCGTATCGCCAAGTACACCGCCGAAGGTAAGGCGATCTCCATCGCCCTGTGCGGCAACGCGGCTGAAATCCTTCCGGAAATGGTCCGTCGCGGCGTGCGTCCGGACATGGTCACCGACCAGACCAGCGCCCACGACCCGCTCAACGGCTACCTGCCGGCCGGCTGGACCTGGGAGCAGTACCGCGAGCGCGCCAAGACCGAGCCGGCGGCGGTGGTCAAGGCAGCCAAACAATCGATGGCCGTGCACGTCAAGGCCATGCTCGACTTCCAGAAGCAGGGCATCCCGACCTTCGACTACGGCAACAACATCCGTCAGATGGCCCAGGAAGAAGGCGTCGAGAACGCCTTCGACTTCCCAGGCTTCGTACCGGCCTATATCCGTCCGCTGTTCTGCCGCGGCATCGGTCCGTTCCGCTGGGCCGCGCTGTCGGGCGACCCGCAGGACATCTACAAGACCGACGCCAAGGTCAAGGAACTGATCCCGGACGACGCTCACCTGCACAACTGGCTGGACATGGCGCGCGAGCGCATCAGCTTCCAGGGCCTGCCGGCGCGTATCTGCTGGGTTGGCCTGGGCCTGCGCGCCAAGCTCGGCCTGGCGTTCAACGAAATGGTGCGTAGCGGCGAGCTGTCGGCGCCGATCGTCATCGGTCGCGACCACCTGGACTCCGGTTCGGTATCCAGCCCGAACCGCGAAACCGAATCGATGCAGGACGGCTCCGACGCCGTGTCCGACTGGCCACTGCTCAACGCCCTGCTGAACACCGCCAGCGGCGCGACCTGGGTTTCCCTGCACCACGGCGGCGGCGTCGGCATGGGCTTCTCCCAGCACTCCGGGATGGTGATCGTCTGCGACGGTACCGACGAAGCGGCCGAGCGTATCGCCCGTGTGCTGCATAACGACCCGGGTACCGGTGTCATGCGTCACGCCGATGCCGGTTACCAGATCGCCATCGACTGCGCCAAGGAACAGGGTCTGAACCTGCCGATGATCACTGGCAAGTAAGCTCCCGGCGGATTGCCGCCAGGATTAGGGAAGAAGCCGTCGCACGCTGCAGTGCGGCGGCTCGGTCCATGTAGCAGTGCTTTGACATGACAAGAATCTCCCGGGAGAACAATAACGATGTCCACGGCCAGCGATAGCTCCAAACCCCTGATCGAACGGCGCTCGATCAACTACATCCCCGAGGCTGAACGCCACGGCAAGCTCTACAGCCAGTTCACCCTGTGGTTGGGGGCTAACCTGCAGATCACGGCCATTGTCACTGGCGCTCTGGCGGTGGTGCTGGGCGGTGATGTGTTCTGGTCGCTGATCGGCCTGCTCATCGGGCAACTGCTGGGCGGCGGTGTGATGGCGTTGCACGCGGCGCAAGGGCCCAAGCTCGGCCTGCCGCAGATGATCTCCAGTCGGGTTCAGTTCGGCGTCTATGGCGCGGCCATTCCGATCGTCCTGGTCTGCCTGATGTACCTGGGCTTCACCGCCACCGGCACGGTGCTTTCCGGCCAGGCGCTGGGCCAGCTGTTCGGCGTCAGCGACAGTGTCGGCATCCTGATCTTCGCCAGCGTCATCGTGCTGGTCACGGTGCTCGGCTACCGGGTGATCCATTTCATCGGGCGCGCCGCCAGCGTCATTGGCGTGATCGCTTTCGTTTATCTGTTCAGTCGCCTGATGAGTCAGACCGACATTGGCACACTCCTGGAAATCCGCCACTTCAGCTGGAGCAGCTTCCTGCTCGCGGTGTCGCTCGCCGCGTCCTGGCAGATCGCCTTCGGCCCCTACGTGGCCGACTATTCGCGCTACCTGCCGAGCAAGACCTCTTCGGTGAAAACCTTCCTCGCCGCTGGCGCGGGTTCGGTGATCGGCGCGCAGGTGGCGATGATGCTCGGCGTGTTCGCCGCGGCCATGGCCGACGGGCAGTTCGCCGGCCACGAAGTGGCCTACATCGTCGGCCTGGGCGGCAGCGGTGCCACTGCCGCGCTGCTGTACTTCAGCATCGCCTTCGGCAAGATCACCATCTCGACGCTGAACTCCTACGGCAGCTTCATGTGCATCGCCACCATCATCAGTGGCTTTCGTGGCCACCTGGAAGTGACGCGCTTGCAACGCCTGGTGTTCGTGCTGGTCATCGTCGGTACCGCGACCCTGATCGCCTTGCTCGGCCAGCACTCGTTCCTCGGTGCGTTCAAGTCTTTCATCCTCTTCCTGCTGGCCTTCTTCACCCCGTGGAGCGCGGTCAACCTGGTGGACTACTACTGCATCACCCGCGAGCACTATGACGTGCCGGCGCTGGCCGATCCGAACGGTCGCTATGGCCGCTGGAACATCCTCGGTATCAGCGTCTATGTGATCGGTGTGCTGGTGCAGCTGCCGTTCATCGCCACCAAGTTCTACACCGGCCCGCTGGTGGAGGCCCTGGGTGGCGTGGATATCTCCTGGATCGTCGGCCTGGTGGTTCCCGCGGCGCTGTATTACGTCTGCGCGAAGAAATGGCATGGCGCCGTACCCGATCGCCTGATCCTGCCGGTAGAGCAGGACTCGATCACAGAACAAAAGCTGAGTGGGGCAGGCCGCGCTACCGCGGTCTAGACCTGATTGGACGTGGACGGGCTGGATGCCTCTTAACTGCCGTAATCCATTTCAATGATTGGGAGCGTCACACAATGAAAATGAATAAGACCCTGCTGACCACTTTGCTTTCCATGGGCCTGCTGGCCAGCGCCGGCGCTACCCAGGCGGCCGGCTGGTGCGAGTCTGGCAAACCGGTGAAATTCGCCGGCCTGAACTGGGAAAGCGGCATGTTGCTGACCGACGTGCTGCAAGTGGTCCTGGAAAAAGGCTACGGCTGCAAGACCGACAGCCTGCCAGGCAACTCCATCACCATGGAGAACGCCCTGAGCAGCAATGACATCCAGGTTTTCGCCGAGGAATGGGTCGGTCGCAGCGAGGTCTGGAACAAGGCCGAGAAGGCCGGCAAGGTGGTCGGCGTCGGCGCCCCGGTGGTGGGCGCCATCGAAGGCTGGTACGTGCCGCGCTACGTGATCGAAGGCGATGCCAAGCGCAAGCTGGAAGCCAAGGCCCCGGACCTGAAGAACATCGCCGACCTGGGCAAGTACGCCAGCGTATTCAAGGACCCGGAGGAGCCGAGCAAAGGCCGTTTCTATAACTGCCCGGCCGGCTGGACCTGCGAGCTGGACAACAGCGAGATGCTGAAAAGCTACGGCCTGGAAAGCAGCTACACCAACTTCCGCCCAGGCACCGGCCCGGCGCTGGATGCCGCGGTGCTGTCGAGCTACAAGCGTGGCGAGCCGATCCTGTTCTACTACTGGTCGCCAACCCCACTGATGGGCCAGGTCGACCTGGTGAAGCTGGAAGAAAAACCGGGCGTGGACAAGAGCGTGACCATCAAGGTCGGCCTGTCCAAGACCTTCCACGAGGAAGCGCCCGAGCTGGTGGCCGTGCTGGAAAAGGTCAACCTGCCGATCGACCTGCTCAACCAGAACCTGGGCCGGATGGCGAAGGAACGTATCGAATCGCCGAAGCTGGCGAAAATTTTCCTCAAGGAACATCCTGAAGTCTGGCACGCATGGGTGAGCGACGACGCAGCCAAGAAAATCGACGCGGCCTTGTAGGTAGAGCCTTCCCGGCTGCCTGAAGCGCAGCCGGGAGCCTTGCCGCAACCCACTTGATCGAGAGTCTCTCTATGTTTCCTGAAAGCTTCACGTTTTCCATCGCCGACTGGGTCAACAGTTGGGTCGATTCGCTGGTGACCAACTACGGCGATGTGTTCCGCCACATCTCCGACACCCTGCTGTGGGCCATCGTCAACCTCGAAGGCCTGCTGCGCCTGGCGCCCTGGTGGCTGATGCTGGCGATCGTCGGCGGCATCGCCTGGCATTCGACCCGCAAGCTGGTGACCACCGCGGTGATCGTCGGCCTGCTGTTCCTGGTGGGCGCGGTCGGCCTGTGGGACAAGCTGATGCAGACCCTGGCGCTGATGCTGGTGGCGACCTTCATTTCGGTGCTGATCGGCATTCCCCTGGGGATCCTCTCGGCGCGCAGTAATCGCCTGCGTTCGGTGCTGATGCCGCTCTTGGACATCATGCAGACCATGCCGAGCTTCGTGTACCTGATCCCGGTGCTGATGCTGTTCGGCCTGGGCAAGGTGCCGGCGATCTTCGCCACCGTGATCTACGCCGCGCCGCCGCTGATCCGCCTGACCGACCTGGGCATTCGCCAGGTCGACGGCGAAGTCATGGAGGCGATCAACGCCTTCGGCGCCAACCGCTGGCAGCAACTGTTCGGCGTGCAACTGCCGCTGGCCCTGCCGAGCATCATGGCCGGGATCAACCAGACCACCATGATGGCCCTGTCGATGGTGGTGATCGCCTCGATGATCGGTGCCCGTGGCCTGGGCGAAGACGTGCTGGTGGGCATCCAGACCCTCAACGTCGGCCGTGGCCTGGAAGCCGGCCTGGCGATCGTGATTCTGGCCGTGGTCATCGACCGTATTACCCAAGCCTATGGTCGTCCACGCCATGAGGTGAGCAAATGAACGACGCAATCGTGAGCAAGATCGAAGTCAAGAACGTCTTCAAGATTTTCGGCAACCGTTCGGCCGACGCGCTGAACATGATTCGCCAGAACAAGACCAAGGACCAGGTGCTGGCCGAGACCGGCTGCGTGGTCGGGGTCAACGACCTGTCGCTGAGCATCGGCACTGGCGAGATCTTCGTGATCATGGGCCTGTCCGGCTCCGGCAAGTCGACGTTGGTGCGCCACTTCAACCGCCTGATCGATCCGACCAGCGGCGCGATCCTGGTGGATGGCGTGGACATCCTGCAATACGACATGGAAGCCCTGCGCGAATTTCGCCGGCACAAGATCAGCATGGTGTTCCAGAGCTTCGGCCTGCTGCCGCACAAGACCGTGCTGGAAAACACCGCCTATGGCCTCAAGGTGCGGGGCGAGAGCAAGGAAGTCTGCACCGAGCGCGCGCTGCACTGGATCAACACCGTGGGCCTCAAGGGCTACGAGAACAAGTACCCGCACCAGCTGTCCGGCGGCATGCGCCAGCGCGTCGGCCTGGCCCGCGCCCTGGCGGCGGACACCGACATCATCCTGATGGACGAGGCCTTCAGCGCCCTCGACCCGCTGATCCGCGCCGAGATGCAGGACCAACTGCTGGAGCTGCAAAAGACCCTGCACAAGACCATCGTCTTCATTACCCACGACCTCGACGAGGCCGTGCGCATCGGCAACCGCATCGCGATCCTCAAGGATGGCCGGCTGATCCAGGTCGGCACGCCGAAAGAGATCCTGCATTCGCCGGCGGACGAGTATGTCGACCGTTTCGTGCAGCGACGCGCGGCGGTGGTTTAAAGGCTTGGGAGTGGGTGGGCTGTAGGTTTTTATCGCGAAGCGGTCTCAATAAAGTATTCGAGGGTCCTGGCATGTCGCAGGCTGAAAAAATCGTTATCGCCGACGCCCCGTTGCGTTGGCAGGATGTGGTCGCCGTGGCCCGGCATGGCGCACAGCTCGAGCTGTCGGCCCAGGCCTGGGCGCGCATCGAGAATGCCCAGGCCATCGTCCAGCGCATCGTCGTCAGCGGCGAACGCGCCTATGGCATCAACACCGGCCTTGGCGCGCTGTGCAACGTTTCGCTGCAGGACGAACAGCTCAGCCAGTTGTCGCGCAACACCCTGCTCAGCCATGCCTGTGGCGTGGGCGCGCCGCTGGCCGACGAGCAGACCCGGGCGATCATCTGCGCGGCTGTCGTCAACTACAGCCACGGCAAGTCCGGCCTGCATCGCCGGGTGGTCGAGGCGCTGCTGGCCCTGCTCAATCGCGGTATCACCCCGCAGGTACCGTCCCAGGGGTCGGTGGGTTACCTGACCCACATGGCCCATATCAGCATCGCCTTGCTCGGTGTCGGCCAGGTCAGCTACCGCGGGCAGATCGTGTCGGCCGAGCAGGCGCTGGCGGCGGAAGGCCTGAAGCCGGTGCAACTGGGAGCCAAGGACGGTCTGTGCCTGGTCAACGGTACTCCGTGCATGACCGGCCTGAGCTGCCTGGCCCTGGCCGATGCCACGCGCCTGCTGCAATGGGCCGACGTGATCGGCGCCATGAGCTTCGAGGCCCAGCGCGGGCAGATCGCCGCGTTCGACGCCGAGATCATTGCGCTCAAGCCGCACCCGGGCATGCAGCAGGTCGGCATCAACCTGCGCGCCTTGCTCGACGGCAGCGAAGTGATTGCCGCCAGCAAAGGCATCCGCACCCAGGATGCCCTGAGCATCCGTTCCATCCCGCAGGTTCACGGCGCCGCCCGCGATCAATTGGCGCACGCGACGCAGCAGGTCGAAACCGAACTCAACTCGGTTACCGATAACCCGATGGTGCTGGGCACTGCGGACAATTACCGGGTGATGTCCCAGGCCAACCCCCACGGCCAGTCGGTGGCACTGGCGGCGGACCTGCTGGCGATCGCCATGGCCGAGATCGGCTCGATCGCCGAGCGCCGCCTGGACCGCCTGATCAACCCCCATGTCAGCGGTTTGCCGGCGTTCCTGGTGAGCAACCCCGGGGTCAACTCCGGGATGATGATCGTCCAGTACGTCGCTGCCTCGCTGTGCGCGGAAAACCGCCAGCTGGCGCAACCGGCGGTGCTCGACAACTACGTCACCTCCGGCCTGCAGGAAGACCACCTGAGCCTGGGCACCAACGCCGCGCTGAAGCTTTCCCGCGCGCTGGAAAACTGCACCCAGATCCTCGCCATCGAATACCTGCTGGCGGCCCAGGCCTTCGAATTTCTCAAGGAGCAGCGTTTCGGTGCCGGTACCGATGCGGCCTGGAAGCTGCTGCGCCAGCGAGTTCCGGCCTATGACCAGGACCGCTGGCTGGCCCCGGACATCGCCAGCGCGGCGGCGCTGCTCAAGGCTCCGGCCTTGCTGCAGGAGGTTTTACCGGGCGTGCGCTGAAGCGCGCCCTGCAAGTACAGGACTTTCCAAGACAACGGTTTCCACGAAAAACCAGCGTGCCAAGGCGCCACTCGCTCACAAACGGCGGGCTGCGACGGACAACGGAAGCTTCCGGAGCGACTGGTAGTTAATAACAAACTCTCAAAAGGAGCATGAATGTGACTGCGCTAAATCTGATTCCCGGCCAACTGACCCTGGCCCAATTGCGTGCCGTCTACCAACAGCCGGTAACCCTCAGCCTCGATAACAGCGCCTCGGCACAGATCGACGCCAGCGTCGCCTGTGTCGAGCAGATCCTCGCCGAGAACCGCACCGCCTACGGCATCAACACCGGTTTCGGCCTGCTGGCGTCGACCCGTATCGCCAGCGAAGACCTGGAAAACCTCCAGCGCTCCCTGGTGTTGTCCCATGCCGCCGGTGTCGGCGAGCCGATCAGCGACGCCCTGGTGCGCCTGATCATGGTGCTCAAGGTCAACAGCCTGAGCCGTGGTTTCTCCGGTATCCGCCGCCAGGTGATCGACGCGCTGATCGCCCTGGTCAACGCCGAGGTCTACCCGCATATCCCGCTCAAGGGTTCGGTGGGCGCTTCCGGCGACCTCGCGCCGCTGGCGCATATGTCCCTGGTGCTGCTGGGTGAAGGCAAGGCCCGTTATAAAGGCCAATGGCTGGACGCCACCGAAGCCCTGAGCGTGGCCGGCCTCAAGCCGCTGACCCTGGCGGCCAAGGAAGGCCTGGCGCTGCTCAACGGCACCCAGGTTTCCACCGCGTTTGCCCTGCGTGGCCTGTTCGAAGGCGAAGACCTGTTCGCCGGCGCCCTGGCCTGCGGCGGCCTGACCGTCGAGGCGGTGCTGGGCTCGCGTTCGCCGTTCGATGCGCGGATTCATGCCGCCCGTGGCCAGAAAGGCCAGATCGATGCCGCCGCGGCTTACCGCGACCTGCTGGGCGACAGCAGCGAAGTCTCCAAGTCGCACCAGAACTGCGACAAGGTGCAGGACCCGTATTCCCTGCGCTGCCAGCCACAGGTCATGGGCGCCTGCCTGACCCAGTTCCGCCAGGCCGCCGAGGTGCTGGTGGTCGAAGCCAACGCCGTGTCGGATAACCCGCTGGTGTTCGCCGCCGAGGGCGATGTGATCTCCGGCGGCAACTTCCACGCCGAGCCGGTGGCCATGGCCGCCGACAACATGGCCCTGGCCATCGCCGAAGTCGGTTCCCTGAGCGAACGCCGCATCTCGCTGATGATGGACAAGCACATGTCCCAGCTGCCGCCGTTCCTGGTGGCCAATGGCGGGGTCAACTCCGGCTTCATGATCGCCCAGGTGACCGCCGCGGCCCTGGCCAGCGAAAACAAGGCGCTGGCCCATCCGCACTCGGTGGACAGCCTGCCGACTTCCGCCAACCAGGAAGACCATGTGTCCATGGCGCCCGCCGCTGGCAAGCGCCTGTGGGAAATGGCTGAAAACACCCGTGGCATCCTCGCCGTGGAATGGCTGGCGGCCTGCCAGGGCCTGGACCTGCGTGACGGCCTGAAGACCTCGACCAAGCTGGAAAAGGCCCGTGCCACCCTGCGTAGCAAAGTGCCGTTCTACGAGAAGGACCGCTTCTTCGCCCCGGACATCAATGCCGCGAGCGAACTGCTGGCATCCCGTTGCCTGAACGAGCTGCTGCCGGCCAAGTTGCTGCCGAGCCTGTAACGACCATGCCCGTAGCCGCTGCTGAGGTACGAAGCTGCGATGGGCTGCGCAGCAGCCCCCGAGGGCGGTCCTGCCGACCGCTTCGCGGCCTCGTACCTCGGCAGCGGCTACAGGTGGTTCCGGTTTTCTCCGATAAAAATAATTAGGAACGAGAAATGCAACAGCAAGCTCAAGGATTGAAACGCGGGCTGTCCGCCCGACATATTCGCTTCATGGCGCTGGGGTCGGCGATCGGCACCGGGCTGTTCTATGGTTCCGCTTCGGCCATCCAGATGGCCGGTCCCGCGGTCCTCCTGGCCTACCTGATCGGTGGCGCCACGGTGTTCATGGTGATGCGCGCGCTGGGCGAGATGGCCGTGCACAACCCGGTGTCCGGCTCGTTCGGTCACTACGCCAGCACCTACCTGGGGCCGATGGCGGGTTTCCTGCTGGGCTGGACCTATGCCTTCGAGATGGTCATCGTCGGCTTGGCCGATGTCACGGCCTTCGGCATCTATATGGGGTTCTGGTACCCGGATGTGCCGCGCTGGATCTGGGTACTCGGTATCGTTTCGCTGATCGGCGGGTTGAACCTGTGTAACGTCAAAGTATTTGGCGAGATGGAATTCTGGCTGTCGCTGCTCAAGGTCGGCGCCATCGTCGCCATGATTCTTGGCGGTTTCGGCATCATGCTGTTCGGTATCGGCAGTTCATCGGCTTCGGCGGTCACCGGCATCGGCAACCTCTGGGAGCACGGCGGTTTCATGCCTAACGGTGTCGGTGGCCTGATCGCCTCCTTTGCCGTGGTGATGTTTGCCTTCGGTGGCATCGAAATCATTGGTGTCACGGCGGGTGAAGCCAAGGACCCGGATCGGGTGCTGCCCAAGGCGATCAACGCGGTGCCGCTGCGCATCCTGCTGTTCTACGTACTGACCCTGTTCGTCTTGATGGCCATCTTCCCTTGGCAGCAGATCGGCAACCAGGGCAGCCCGTTCGTGCAGATTTTCGCCAACCTGGGCATCGGCTCGGCGGCGACCATCCTCAATATCGTGGTGATCTCGGCGGCGGTGTCGGCCATCAACAGCGATATCTTCGGTGCCGGTCGCATGATGTACGGCCTGGCCCAGCAAGGGCATGCGCCGAAGGGCTTCGCCCAGCTGTCGCGTTACGGCGTGCCGTGGATGACCGTGGTGGTCATGAGCATTGCCTTGCTGCTGGGGGTATTGCTGAACTACCTGATTCCGGAGAACGTTTTCCTGTTGATCGCTTCGATCGCAACCTTTGCCACGGTCTGGGTCTGGCTGATGATTCTCTTCACCCAGGTGGCCATGCGTCGCTCCATGACGGCTGAGCAGGTGGCGCAGTTGAAGTTCCCGGTTCCGTTCTGGCCTTATGCACCGATGGCGGCGATTGCCTTCATGCTGTTTATCTTCGGTGTGCTGGGCTACTTCCCGGACACCCAGGCGGCGCTGATCGTCGGCGTGGTCTGGATCGCTCTGCTGGTGCTGGCGTACCTGATCTGGGTCAAGCCCGCTGCCGGGCAGGCCGCGCTGGTCAATCGCGATCCTTCTTTTTCTCATCGATAACCTAATGGAGCCCCAGGATGAAAACTCTCTGGCAACACTGTCACGTCGCAAGCATGGCGCAAGGTGCTTACTCGATCATCGAGGATGCCGCCATCGTGACGTCAGGAGCGCTCATAGAGTGGATCGGCCCGCGCGATCAGGTCCCGGCTGGTAACTATGCCGAGCTGCATGACCTGGCGGGGGCCTGGGTCACCCCGGGCCTGATCGACTGCCACACTCACACGGTATTCGGCGGCAACCGCAGCGGCGAATTCGAGCAACGCCTGCAAGGGGTGAGCTACGCCGAAATCGCCGCCGCCGGTGGCGGTATCGCCAGCACCGTGCGGGCCACCCGCGCGGCGAGCGAGGACGAATTGTTCGACAGCGCCCGCAAGCGCTTGAAAAGCCTGCTGCGCGACGGCGTGACCAGCGTCGAGATCAAGTCCGGCTACGGCCTGGACCTGGCCAGCGAACGCAAGATCCTGCGGGTGATCCGGCGCCTGGGCGCCGAGCTGCCGGTCAGTGTGCGCAGCACCTGCCTGGCGGCCCACGCCTTGCCGCCGGAATACGCCGAGCGTGCGGACGACTATATCGAGCACATCTGCAACGAAATGCTCCCGGCCCTGGCGGCCGAGGGCCTGGTGGACGCGGTGGACGCGTTCTGCGAATACCTGGCGTTCTCGCCGGAGCAGGTGGAGCGGGTGTTCATCGCCGCGCACAAGCTTGGCCTGCCGGTGAAACTGCACGCCGAGCAGCTGTCGTCGTTGCATGGCTCCAGCCTGGCGGCGCGTTATCACGCGCTGTCGGCCGACCACCTGGAGTTCATGACCGAGGAAGACGCCATTGCCATGGCTGAGTCTGGCACCGTCGCCGTGCTGTTGCCGGGCGCGTTCTATTTCCTGCGCGAAACCCAGTTGCCACCGATGGAGGCGCTGCGCAAGCACGGGGTGAAGATCGCCGTGGCCAGCGACCTCAACCCCGGCACTTCGCCGGCGCTGTCCCTGCGCCTGATGCTGAACATGGCCTGCACCTGTTTCCGCATGACCCCGGAAGAAGCCCTGGCCGGCGTGACCCTGCATGCGGCCACCGCGCTGGGCATGGAGCAGACCCACGGTTCGCTGGAGGCCGGCAAGGTGGCGGACTTCGTCGCCTGGCAGATCGATCGTCCCGCCGACCTGGCCTACTGGCTGGGCGGCGACCTGGAAAAACGCGTCGTGCGCCACGGCGTTGAAGTGGACTTATAGGAGAAGGGTTGTGGATAAGGTTCTGAACTTCAAACAAGGTCGGGTGCCGTTGCTGATCAGCATGCCCCACGCCGGCCTGCGCCTGACGCCCGCGGTCGAGGCCGGGCTGATCCCCGAGGCGCAAAGCCTGCCGGATACCGACTGGCACATTCCCCGGCTCTACGCGTTCGCCGAGGAACTGGGCGCCAGCACCCTGGCGGCCGAGTATTCGCGTTTCGTCATCGACCTCAATCGCCCATCCGACGACAAGCCTCTATATGTCGGCGCCACCACCGGGTTGTACCCGGCCACGCTGTTCGATGGCGTGCCGCTGTTCCGTGAGGGGCTGGAGCCGTCGAAGCAGGAGCGGGCGACTTACCTGGAGAAGGTCTGGACGCCTTATCACGGCACTTTGCAGCAGGAGCTGGCGCGGTTGAAGGCCGAGTTCGGCTATGCCTTGCTGTTCGATGCGCACTCGATCCGCTCGCTGATCCCGCATCTGTTCGAAGGCAAGCTGCCGGACTTCAACCTGGGCACCTTCAATGGCGCCAGCTGCGATGCCGAACTGGCCAGCCAGCTGGAAGCGATCTGCGCCCGCCATGCCGACTACAGCCATGTGCTCAACGGTCGTTTCAAGGGCGGCCATATCACCCGGCACTACGGCAACCCGACCGAGAACATCCATGCGGTGCAGCTGGAGCTGGCGCAGAGCACCTACATGGAAGAGTTCGAGCCGTTCCGCTACCGCGACGATCTGGCGGCGCCGACCCAGGTGGTGCTCAAGCAGCTGCTGCAAGGGCTGCTGGCCTGGGGGCAGAAGCGTTACGGGCGCTGAAGCCGACAGGAAGCCCTGTAGCCGCTGCCGCAGGCTGCGATAAGGCCGAAGGCCTTCGACGTCCTTCAGACCTTGCGCCCCCTTCGGGAGCGATCGCAGCCTGCGGCAGCGGCTACAGGAGCGAGTCTGTCCGCGGCAAGTCCTTCGACGACAACGCAAAACGCGCAAACAACCCTAATGTCTCCAAGGACATGCTCATTGCGTAATTCGGGTTTATGATGCCGGACGGCAGAATAATTGAAGTCCCCCCAGGGATGACCTCGACCCCTTACGGAGCGCGCAATGCAGACTTTGTACCCGCAGATCAAACCCTATGCCCGGCACGATCTGGCTGTCGACGAACCCCATGTACTGTATGTCGATGAGAGCGGATCCCCGGAAGGTTTGCCGGTGGTGTTCATCCACGGTGGCCCGGGAGCCGGGTGCGATGCCCAGAGTCGCCGTTACTTCGATCCGAACCTGTACCGCATCATCACCTTCGACCAGCGCGGTTGCGGGCGCTCCACCCCGCACGCCAGCCTGGAAAACAACACCACCTGGGACCTGGTCGCCGACCTCGAGCGGATCCGCCTGCACCTGGGCATCGAAAAATGGGTGGTGTTCGGCGGCTCCTGGGGTTCGACCCTGGCCCTGGCTTATGCGCAAACCCATCCTGAGCGTGTTCATGGTCTGATTCTGCGGGGGATCTTTCTGTGCCGTCCGCAGGAAATCGAGTGGTTCTACCAGGCCGGCGCCAGCCGTCTGTTCCCCGATTACTGGCAGGACTACGTGGCGCCTATCCCGCTGGACGAGCGCGACGACCTGCTCAGCGCCTTCCACAAGCGTCTCGTCGGTAACGACCAGATCGCCCAGATGCATGCGGCCAAGGCCTGGTCGATCTGGGAAGGGCGGACCGCGACCCTGCGGCCGAACCCGCTGGTAGTCGATCGTTTCTCCGAGCCGCAGCGCGCGCTGTCGATTGCCCGGATCGAATGCCACTACTTCACCAACCATGCGTTCCTCGAGCCGAACCAGCTGATTCGCGACATGGGCAAGATCGCCCACTTGCCGGGCGTGATCGTGCATGGTCGCTACGACGTGATCTGCCCGCTGGACAATGCCTGGGAATTGCATCAGGCCTGGCCGAACAGCGAGCTGCAGGTGATCCGCGATGCCGGTCACGCTGCGTCCGAACCGGGCATCACCGATGCGCTGGTGCGTGCCGCTGATCAGATGGCCCGGCGCCTGCTCGACCTGCCGCCCGAAGAAGCATGAAGGGGCTGTTGCAGCGCGTGCGCGGCGCGCGGGTCGAGGTGGCGGGGGAAATCGTCGGGGCGGTGGACCAGGGTTTGCTGGTGCTGGTGGCGGTGGAGCCCGAGGACACTCGGGCCAGTGCCGACAAACTGCTGCACAAGCTGCTTAACTATCGGGTATTCAGTGATGCCGAGGGCAAGATGAACCTGTCCCTGGCCGATGTGGACGGCGGTTTGCTGCTGGTCTCGCAGTTCACCCTGGCCGCGGATACCAAGAACGGCCTGCGCCCGAGTTTTTCCACGGCGGCGCCGCCGGCCCTCGGTGAAGAACTTTTTGATTATCTGCTATGCAAGGCGCAACAGTTGCATGGCAAAGTAGCATCAGGGCGCTTCGGGGCGGATATGCAGGTCCATCTGGTCAATGATGGCCCGGTAACCTTCCTGTTACAGACCTGAAAGTGCTTGAAACATCTTTTTCGGCCGGAACCGGCCGAAAATAGGCGTTTTTCGCGATAAATACTTGGTCGCCCCTGATGCGTTGTAACGCGGGCTACTAGATAATCGCGCGCTACGGGGATCAGCGTTCGTTGGTCCGTTTTTGACTTAGGTAGAGACTTGTTCGGGACCGTTTGGGGAATCATTTAGCCCCATCGGAGTCGGAACAATGCTCGCCAACCTGGCATATAGATAGCTGGCCGTTGGTTTTTTGATCTGTTTTCGGCGAGGGTTGCTCGTGATTGTTAGTCCCTGTAATGCACCAAAATTGTCTGCCAAACGGTTACGAAACGCACTGGTGACGGGCTCTGCACTGCTTTGCCTGCTTAGCGCCGGCCAACTCTGGGCATTCAATCTGGATGATGTATCGGCCAAGGCTAAGGATCTGGCCGGGCAGAAGTACGAGGCTCCGCGCAGTAACCTGCCGAACGAATTTCGTGAGATGAAGTTCGCGGACTATCAAAAAATCCGCTTCCTGCCTGAAAAGGCCGAGTGGGCCAAGCAGAAAACCCCATTCAAGCTGTCCTTCTATCATCAGGGCATGCATTTCGACACGCCGGTGAAAATCAACGAAATCACGGCGAACACCGTCGAAGAGATCAAATACGACTCGACTCGCTTCGACTTCGGCGACCTCAAGTTCGACCCCAAGGCCACCGAGCAGCTCGGTTATGCGGGCTTTCGCGTGCTGTACCCGATCAACAAGGCGGACAAGCAGGACGAAATCATGACCATGCTCGGCGCGAGCTACTTCCGCGTCGTCGGCAAGGGGCACGTCTATGGTCTGTCGGCCCGTGGCCTGGCCATCGACACCGCGCTGCCGTCCGGTGAGGAATTCCCGCGCTTTACCGAATTCTGGATCCAGCAGCCCAAGCCGACCGACAAGCACCTGGTGATCTTCGCCCTGCTGGACTCGCCGCGCGCCACCGGCGCCTATCGCCTGACCCTGCGTCCAGGCAGCGACACCATCGTCGACGTCAAGGCCCGGATGTTCCTGCGTGACAAGGTCGGCAAGCTGGGCATTGCCCCGCTGACCAGCATGTTCCTGTTCGGCGCCAACCAGCCGTCGAAAGTCCTCAACTACCGCCGCGAGCTGCACGATTCCAGCGGCCTGTCGATCCATGCCGGCAACGGCGAGTGGATCTGGCGTCCGCTGAACAACCCGAAACACCTGGCCGTGAGCAACTTCTCGGTGGAAAACCCGCGTGGTTTCGGTCTGCTGCAGCGTGGCCGCGACTTCAGCCACTACGAAGACCTCGACGACCGCTACGACAAGCGCCCAAGCGCCTGGATCGAGCCGAAGGGCGACTGGGGCAAAGGCACCGTCGACCTGGTAGAGATCCCGACCGCGGACGAAACCAACGACAACATCGTGGCGTTCTGGAGCCCGGAAAAGCAGCCTGAGCCAGGCCAGCCGTTCGATTTCGCCTATCGCCTGCACTGGACCATGGACGAAGCCTCCCTGCATTCGCCGGACAGCTCCTGGGTCGAGCAGACCCTGCGTTCCACCGGTGACGTCAAGCAATCCAACCTGATCCGCCAACCGGACGGCAGCGTGGCTTACCTGGTGGACTTCGAAGGTCCATCCCTGGCGGCATTGCCGGAAGACGCCGAGGTGCGCAGCCAGGTCAGCGTCGGCGACAACGCCGAGCTGGTGGAAAACAGCGTGCGCTACAACCCTGAAACCAAGGGCTGGCGCCTGACCCTGCGGATGAAGATCAAGGACTCGAGCAAATCCACCGAGATGCGCGCGGCCCTGGTCAAGAACGCCACCCCTGTCGAGCCGGCCAAGGCCGTGTCGCCAGCCTCCAGCGCCTCCATTGCCAAGGCCGACAAAGTCGCCGCCAAGCAGCAGGAGAAGAAAGAGGCGGATGCCAAGCAAGCCGAAGCCAAGCCGGCCAAGGACGCCAAGAACCACAAAGACGCCAAGCAGCCTGCTGCTGCCGAGGCGGCCCCAGCCACACCGGAATCTGTCCCGACCGAGCAAGTCCTGACCGAGACCTGGAGCTATCAGTTGCCTGCCGATGAGTAACGCTCAAGTACAGCCAGAGACTCTTGCCGAGTATCTGGCGCACCTGCCAATGACCGATGAGCAGCGCGCGGAACTCGCGGGCTGCAAGTCCTTCAGTGAACTGCACGAACGCCTGTCGTCGTCGACGTTCGACGCGCCCTCCGATGCCGCCCAGGCCTCGGTGGGCCGCCGGCTGACCCTGGGTTCCGCCGAGGAACTGATCGATGCCGAGATGCTGGCGCTCGACGCCAGCGGTCGCGTGTGCCTCAAGGCCACGCCGCCGATCCGTCGGACCAAGGTCGTTCCCGAGCCATGGCGCACCAATATCCTGGTGCGTGGCTGGCGACGCCTGACCGGTCGGACCAATCCGCCGCAGCCACCGAAAGATCAGAACGTGCTGCCGGCCGCCCGCTGGCGTACCGTCGGTTCGATCCGTCGCTACATCCTGTTGCTGCTGATGCTTGGCCAGACCATCGTCGCCGGCTGGTACATGAAAGGCATCATGCCGTACCAGGGCTGGGCGTTCGTCGACCTGGAAGAAGTCATGCATCAGCCATTGATGCAGACCGCCACCCAGGTACTGCCGTATGCCCTGCAGACCAGCATCCTGATCATGTTCGGCATCCTGTTCTGCTGGGTCTCGGCCGGTTTCTGGACCGCGCTGATGGGCTTCCTCGAGCTGCTCACCGGGCATGACAAATACCGCATTTCCGGCAAAAGCGCCGGCAACGAGCCGATCCCCAAGGATGCCCGTACCGCGCTGGTCATGCCGATCTGCAACGAAGACGTGCCGCGGGTATTCGCCGGCCTGCGGGCGACCTTCGAGTCGGTCGCGGCCACCGGCGACCTGGACCGTTTCGACTTCTTCGTGCTCAGCGACAGTAACGAGACCGATATCTGCGTGGCCGAGCAACAGGCCTGGCTGGACGTCTGCCGCGAAACCAAGGGTTTCGGCAAGATCTTCTATCGCCGCCGTCGCCGTCGGGTGAAGCGCAAGAGCGGTAACCTCGACGACTTCTGCCGCCGTTGGGGCGGCGACTACAAGTACATGGTGGTGCTCGACGCCGACAGCGTGATGAGCGGCGAATGCCTGACCAGCCTGGTGCGCTTGATGGAAGCCACGCCGGACGCCGGGATCATCCAGACCGCGCCGAAAGCCTCGGGCATGGACACCCTGTATGCGCGCATGCAGCAGTTCGCCACCCGCGTCTACGGCCCGCTGTTCACCGCCGGCCTGCACTTCTGGCAGCTGGGCGAATCCCACTACTGGGGCCATAACGCGATCATCCGCATGAAGCCGTTCATCGAGCACTGCGCCCTGGCGCCGTTGCCCGGTAAAGGTGCCTTCGCCGGTGCGATCCTGTCCCACGACTTCGTCGAAGCAGCGCTGATGCGTCGCGCCGGCTGGGGCGTGTGGATTGCCTATGATCTGCCGGGCAGCTATGAAGAGCTGCCGCCGAACCTGCTGGACGAGCTCAAGCGCGACCGGCGCTGGTGCCACGGCAACCTGATGAACTTCCGCCTGTTCCTGGTCAAGGGCATGCACCCGGTGCACCGTGCGGTGTTCCTCACCGGGGTGATGTCCTACCTGTCGGCGCCGTTGTGGTTCTTCTTCCTGGTGCTGTCGACGGCGCTGCTGGCGGTCAATACGCTGATGGAGCCGCAGTACTTCCTGGAGCCGCGCCAGCTGTATCCGCTGTGGCCGCAATGGCATCCAGACAAGGCGATCGCGCTGTTCTCGACCACGATCGTGCTGCTGTTCCTGCCGAAGCTGTTGAGCATCATCCTGATCTGGGCCAAGGGCGCGAAAGAGTTCGGCGGCAAGTTCAAGGTGACCCTGTCGATGCTGCTGGAGATGCTGTTCTCCATGCTGCTGGCGCCGGTACGGATGATCTTCCACACCCGTTTCGTGCTGGCCGCGTTCCTGGGCTGGGCCGCGACCTGGAACTCGCCACAACGTGACGACGACTCCACGCCGTGGAGCGAAGCGGTGCGCCGCCATGGTCCGCAGACCCTGCTGGGCTTCTGCTGGGCGCTGCTGGTGATCTGGCTGAACCCGAGCTTCCTCTGGTGGCTGGTGCCGATCGTCGGTTCGCTGATGCTGTCGATCCCGGTGTCGGTGATTTCCAGCCGCGTCGGCCTGGGCCTGAAGTCCCGTGACGAAAGCCTGTTCCTGATCCCCGAGGAATACGCACCGCCCCAGGAACTGCTGTCCACCGATCAGTACACCCATGAAAACCGTTGGCATGCGCTGAATGACGGTTTCATCCGGGCAGTGGTCGATCCGCAGCAGAACGCCCTGGCCTGTGCCCTGGCGACGTCCCGGCACGGCCAGGCCGAGCCGATCGAGTGGCTGCGTATCGAACGTGTCCGCCATGCCCTGAAAGTCGGGCCGGCGGCGCTGAACAACGGCGAACGCCTGGCGCTGCTGAGCGATCCGGTGGCCCTGGCCCGGTTGCACGAGCAGGTCTGGAGCGAAGGCCACGCCGACTGGCTGAGCGCCTGGCGGCAATCGATGGATGAAGATCCTCATGCACCGTTGTTGCCGTTGCGACCGCCAACGGCAATCGCCCAACCGGCCTGATGACAACGCCCTTGAGAGCACTCTCAAGGGCGTTGTTGTTTGTGGCATCTGCTTTTGTCGTCCCCTCTGTAACAACAAATCCTGGTCAAGCCCTTGTGCAAATAGGCGGGTGAGTTAGCATCGCACCCCGAATTGCCGCGAGCGGGCCCATGGTGCCCGTATCCGCCGGTTTTCCAAGGGAAAACCGGCCGCGGGTTGGCCTCACAATAAAATGGGTTCAGGGGACTTGAAGATGAAGAAGTATCTTTCGATGCTGCTGCTCGGCGTCACGGCAATGGTGGCGGTCAATGCAGCCCAGGCTGGCGCCATCGATGATGCGGTCAAGCGCGGCACGCTGAAAGTCGGCATGGACCCGACCTACATGCCGTTCGAGATGACCAACAAGCGCGGCGAGATCATCGGTTTCGAGGTCGACATCCTCAAGGCCATGACCAAGGCCATGGGCGTCAAGCTGGAGCTGGTTTCCACCGGCTACGACGGGATCATCCCGGCCCTGCTGACCGACAAGTTCGACATGATTGGCAGCGGCATGACCCTGACTCAGGAGCGCAACCTGCGCCTGAACTTCAGCGAACCCTTCATCGTGGTCGGCCAGACCCTGCTGATCCGCAAGGAGCTGGAAGGCACCATCAAGTCCTATAAAGACCTGAACAGCGCCGACTACCGCATCACCTCCAAGCTGGGCACCACCGGCGAAATGGTCGCCAGGAAGCTGATCGCCAAGGCCAAGTACCACGGCTACGACAACGAGCAGGAAGCCGTGCTCGACGTGGTCAACGGCAAGGCCGACGCCTTCATCTACGACGCCCCGTACAACGTGGTGGCGCTGAGCAAGGTCGGCAACGGCAAGCTTACGTTCCTCGACAAGCCGTTCACCTACGAGCCTCTGGCCTTCGGCCTGAAGAAGGGTGACTACGACAGCCTCAACTTCATCAACAACTTCCTGCACCAGATCCACGAAGACGGCACCTACGATCGTATCCATGACAAGTGGTTCAAGAGCACCGAGTGGCTCAAGGACATGGAATAACACTCGGTCAGACAGACCGAGTCGCCCCATTCGCGGGCAAGCCTCGCTCCTACGGATTTACGCAATCCCTGTAGGGGCGAGTCGGCTCGCGGTGGCGTCCTGATCGGCAACACCGAACCTCCCCGCTGCAAACGGCTGGAACCTGCAAAGTGATCAAACATAAAAAAGCCCAATGGCCCTGGCACGTACTGACCGTGTTGGTTCTGATCGGCCTGGCCGGCGCGTTGTACTACGCCACCTCGCTGATGTCCTACGAGTGGCGCTGGAACCGCTTACCACAGTACTTCGCCTACCAGGCCGAGGAATCGCAGCGGGCGGTGGACATCTCCACCGTCAGCGAGCTGGTGCGCAAAGGCGGCAAGGCCGAAGTCACGCTGCGCAACGACGCGGGCGACGAGCAACAGCTGACGGTCGACGAGAACAGCCTGCAAGTCGCCCGTGGCGACGATGTGGCCGAAGGCGATGTGATCGGCGTGACCCGTCACTGGGCGGCCGGACCGCTGCTGCTGGGCCTGTGGACCACCTTGTGGCTGTCGGTGGTGTCCGGGGTGCTGGGCTTGTTCATCGGCCTGGCGACCGGGCTTTGCCGGCTGTCGAACAACCCGACCCTGCGCGACCTGTCGACCATTTACGTCGAACTGGTGCGCGGTACGCCGCTGCTGGTGCAGATCTTCATTTTCTATTTCTTCATCGGCACGGTGCTGAACCTGTCCCGCGAGTTCGCCGGGATCGCCGCGCTGTCGCTGTTCACCGGTGCCTATGTGGCGGAAATCGTCCGCGCCGGCGTGCAGTCGATCGCCCGCGGCCAGAATGAAGCGGCCCGTTCCCTGGGCCTGAACGCCAGCCAGTCGATGCGCCATGTGGTGCTGCCACAGGCCTTCAAGCGCGTGCTGCCGCCGCTGGCCGGGCAGTTCATCAGCCTGGTGAAGGACACCTCGCTGGTGTCGGTGATCGCCATCACCGAGCTGCTCAAGAGCGGACGTGAAGTCATTACCACCTCGTTCTCGCCGTTCGAGATCCTGTTCTGCGTGGCGGCCCTGTACCTGTTGATCAACCTGCCGCTGTCGAAGATGGCCAGCCGGCTTGAGCGGAGGCTCGCGCAAAGTGATTGAAGTTCGCGATCTGGTAAAAGTCTTCGACACCCGGGGCCAGGTGGTCCGCGCGGTGGATAACGTCACCACCCGCGTGGCCAAGGGCGAAGTGCTGGTGGTGATCGGTCCGTCCGGTTCCGGCAAGTCGACCTTCCTGCGTTGCCTCAACGGCCTGGAGCAGTTCGATTCCGGTTCGGTGAGCATTGACGGCCTGCAACTGGCCGACCCGAAGACCGATGTGAATGCCTATCGCCGCGAAGTTGGCATGGTGTTCCAGCACTTCAACCTGTTCCCGCACATGACCGTGCTGGAAAACCTCTGCCTGGCGCAGAAGGTGGTGCGCAAGCGCGGCAAGCAGGAGCGCGAGGCCAAGGCCCTGGCGTTGCTGGAGAAGGTCGGTATCGCGCAGAAGGCCAACGAATTCCCCTCGCGCCTTTCCGGTGGCCAGCAGCAGCGCGTGGCCATCGCCCGGGCGCTGGCCATGGAACCCAAGGTCATGCTGTTCGACGAGCCGACTTCGGCGCTGGACCCGGAAATGGTCGGCGAAGTGCTGGACGTGATGAAGACCTTGGCCCTGGAAGGCATGACCATGGTCTGCGTGACCCACGAAATGGGCTTCGCCCGGGAAGTGGCGGATCGGGTGCTGTTTTTCGATCACGGCAAACTGCTGGAAGACGCCTCGCCAGCGGCGTTCTTCGATGCGCCCCAAGACCCGCGGGCCCAGGCGTTTTTGCGTCAGGTCCTGTAACCCACCCCGATACCCTGCTTGGCAATACGCCCTGTAGCCGCTGCCGAAGGCTGCGATAAGGTCCGCAGGACCTTGGTTCCCGGCCTCAGGCCGAACATCTGACGGCCTTGAGATCGCTGCACCCCTCCGGGGCGATCACAGCCTCGCGGGCTCGGCAGCGGCTACAGGGATCGCCGCTGCCCTGGCTCAGACCCGGAAGCGCCCGACCAGGGTCTGCAGATGGGTCCCCAGGCGCGCCAGCTCGACGCTGGAGGCCGCTGTCTCTTCACTGGCTGCCGAGGTCTGCTCGGACACGTCGCGCACGTTCAGCACGCTTCTGTTGATTTCCTCGGCCACCGCGCTCTGCTGTTCGGCCGCGGCGGCGATCTGCTGGTTCATCGCCTGGATCGCCGAGACGGTGCGGGTGATGTTTTCCAGCGAGCCACCGGCACGGCGGGTCAGTTCGACGCTGCTGTCGGTCAGGCTGCGGCTGTTGTCCATGATGTTGGCCACTTCCTGGGTGCCGTTCTGCAGGCCGACGATCAGCTCCTCGATCTCCTCGGTGGACTTCTGGGTGCGCTGCGCCAGGCTGCGTACCTCGTCGGCGACCACGGCGAAACCGCGACCGGCTTCGCCCGCGCGGGCGGCTTCGATGGCGGCGTTGAGGGCCAGCAGGTTGGTCTGCTGGGCGACCGACTTGATCACGTCGAGCACGCTGCCGATCTTGTCGCTTTCCTGCTTCAAGTGGCCCATGGCGGCGGTGGAGTTGCCGACCTCGGCGGCCAGGCGCTCGATCTGCGCGATAGCCTCGCCGACCACCTTGTCGCCTTCGCGGGCCTGCTGATCGGCAGCGACCGCCGCTTCCGAGGCTTCTTCGGCGTTGCGCGCGACTTCCTGGACCGTGGCGGCCATTTCATTCATGGCGGTGGCGACCTGGTCGGTCTCGACTTTCTGGCTGTTGACCCCGGCGCTGGTCTGTTCGGTCACCGCCGACAGCTGCTCGGCGGCGCTGGCAATCTGGGTGACGCCATCGCTGATGCCGCCGATCAGCTCGCGCAGGCTCAGGGTCATGCGTTGCATGGCCCGTTGCAGCTGGCCGAGCTCATCGCGCCGCTCGACCTGCAGGTTCTCGCTGAGATCGCCCGAAGCGACACGCTCGACCACCTTGAGGGTCTGGCGCAGCGGGATGACGATCTGCCGGGTGATGCTCCAGGCGGCGACCAGGCCGAACAGCAGGGCCAGCGCGGTGACGATGGCCAGGGTGCTTCTGGCCTGGGCGGCGTCGCTGTCGCGTACTGCGGTTTGCGTAATAGTTAGCTGCTTGCTGATTTCCATCAGGCGATCGCCCTGGGCCGCCATGCGTTTGAGGGCGGCGGCGCTGGCCACCTGGGAGTCGCGGAAGTCGCTGACCGCCGAGCGATAGCCTTTCAGGGCGTCGGTGGCCTGTTGCAGGTTGGCCAGGTGCTGTTCCGGCAGCTTGGCCGGCAGGCTGGCGAGGTTGTCCAGGGCGTTGTCGATGGCGTCCAGCGCCGGCTGTTCGGCCTCGGCCTTGCCGCTGTAGGTGTAGCCGCGGACCTGGAAACGCGCCTGCTGGATCAGTTTGCTCAGGTCGATGACGCTATTGAATTGCGCCACGCTGTCGCCCTGCAGCATGGATTTCTCCACTTCGGCCACCCGGGCCACGGCGTTATCGGCGGTGGCGCCCAGTTTGGCGCGGGCGGCTTCACGGCTGGCGGTGGCGCGGGTCATGTCGGCGAAGGCCAGCTTGTACTCGCTGACGGCGGCGATCTGTTGGTCGATCATGGCGATGCTTTCAGGCATTTCCAGCATCTTGCGTGCGCGTTGCAAGCCTTCGTCGAGCTTGTTCAGCAGCTCGCTGACGGCCCCCGGTCCCTGCTCGCCACGGCGCATTTCATAGTCCAGGCGCGCGATGCGCAGGTCCTTGGTCAGCTCGTTGAGGGTGGAGATGTAGCCCAGCTTGTCGCCGCGCTCGATCACATTGCCCAGGCCCAGCCAGCCGGTCGCGGTGATCAGCAGGGTCAGTAGCAGCACCAGGCCGAAGCCAACGCCGAGTTTGAGGTTGACGCTCACATTTCCCAGACTCTGGGCTAACCAACGGTACATGCCGCGAACTCCCTTGGGCGATTAATAGGTTTTGTACCAAGGTTATCGGCTTGATCAGATAAATCTGAAGCAGAGCGAGGCTTGCCCGCGATGGCGCCGTGTCAGGCACATCGCTATCGCGGCAAGCCTCACTCCTACGGGAGTGGGGGGCTAATCAGAACAGGCGGGCGAGCAGGGCGGTGACGGCGGTTTCGACCCGCAGGATGCGCTCGCCGAGCTGCACCGGTTGCAGGCCGGACTTGCCCAGCAGGTCGATTTCGTAAGGGATCCAGCCGCCTTCCGGGCCGATGGCCAGGGTCACCGGCTCATCCAGGCCGCGAGGGCAGGCCGGGTACTGGCCGGGATGGCCGACCAGGCCGAGGGTGCCTTCGACCAGTGCTGGCAGACGGTCTTCGACGAAAGGTTTGAAACGTTTTTCGATGATCACTTCCGGCAGCACGCTGTCGCGGGCCTGTTCCAGGCCAAGAATCAGTTGCTCGCGAATCGCCTCGGGTTCGAGGAAAGGCGTTTGCCAGAAGCTTTTCTCGACCCGATAGCTGTTCACCAGCACCAACCGGGGCACACCCATGGCGGCGACGGTTTGCAGCACCCGGCGGAGCATTTTCGGACGGGGCAGGGCCAGCACCAGGGTCAGGGGCAGCTTGGTCGGCGGCGGCTGGTCGAGGCTGACTCGCAGTTCGGCTTCCCCGGGCTCCAGGCGCAGCAGTTCGGCCGAGCCCATCAGGCCGCCGATACGGCCGACCCGCAGGCTGTCGCCCACCGCGGCACGATGGACTTCCTGCATGTGGGTCAGGCGGCGATCGCGCAGGATCACCCGGTCGGCCGCGATGAAGTCGGCCTCTTCAAGAAGCAGCAGGTTCACGCTTGGGTCGCTGGCGGCTGGTCATTGTGATCTTCAGCCGGCTGGTCGTCCGGATGGTCGCCGCGCTTGCTGATCAGGCTGCCGAACAGGATGCCGATCTCGAACAGCAGCCACATCGGTACTGCCAGCAAGGTCTGGGAGAAGATGTCCGGCGGGGTCAGGATCATGCCGACCACGAAGCAGCCGATGATCACGTACGGGCGGATCTTCTTCAGGTAGGCGACGTTGACCACGCCGATCCACACCAGCAGCACCACCGCCACCGGGATCTCGAACGCCACGCCGAAGGCGAAGAACAGGGTCATGACGAAATCGAGGTAGCTGGTGATGTCGGTCATCATTTCCACGCCGGCCGGGGTGGCCGCGGCGAAGAACTTGAAGATCAGCGGGAACACCAGGAAGTAGGCGAAGGCCATGCCGATGTAGAACAACAGGATGCTGGAGACCAGCAGCGGTACGGCGATGCGCTTTTCGTGCTTGTACAGGCCGGGGGCGATGAAACCCCAGATCTGGTGCAGGATCACCGGGATCGCCAGGAACAGCGAGACCATCATCGTCAGCTTGAGCGGGGTCAGGAACGGCGACGCCACGTCGGTGGCGATCATCGTTGCGCCCGCCGGCAGGTACTGGCGCAGCGGCGTGGAGACGATGGTGTAGATCTGCTGGGTGAAGGCGAACAGCCCGCCGAAGATCAGGAAGATCGCCGCCACGCAGCGCAGCAACCGGGTGCGCAACTCGGTGAGGTGCGACACCAGCGGCATATGTTGGTCGTTTTCCGGAATATCGCTCATGGGGCTCGCGGCGGCAAAGTAGGGTCGTGGGGGGCTGGCGTGACAGGCGTTGTCACGGGCGCAGCCGGTTCGGCCGGTGCAGTTGCGGCAGTAGGGCTCGCCGTGGTCGCGCTGGCTGGTGCTTCAGGCGCCGCGGCAGGCGCATGAATGCTTTGCTCGGCCACGGGCTCGACCGGTGTCGGCTGTTGCTGGATCGGATTGAGGATCTTCCGCGCTTCCTGTTCCAGCGACAGAATGTGTTCGTTGTGCAGTTGCCGACGAATTTCATCGGCACCGATTTCCCGTTCAACTTCCTGCTTGATCGCATTGAAGCTGCGCTTCAAGCGGCCGATCCACAGGCCTGCCGTGCGCGCGGCACCCGGCAGACGCTCGGGGCCGAGCACCAGCAGGGCCACCAGGCCGACGAGCAGCAGTTCAGAGAAGCTGATACCAAACATTAGTCAGTGCTCACGAGTCTTTGCGGGTCGGCTCTTCGACTTTTTGCGCCTGCACGTCGATGGTGTGCGGCTGGTTCAACGGAGCGCTTTGCGGCTGGACCGGCGGAGCAGGCTGGGCGGTCGGTGGCACGCCGGGCTCGGCGGGTTTTTCGTCGTCGTTCATGGCCTTGCGAAAGCCCTTGATCGATTCGCCGACGTCGGTGCCGAGGTTTTTCAGTTTCTTGGTGCCGAACACCAGCACCACGACAACCAGGATGACGATCCAGTGTTTCCAGTCAAAAATGCCCATGCTGCGTTTCCTCTCTAAATGATGTTCAGGCGGACGGACGCGAGGCTTTCTCGGCGTGTCCGGACAAACCGAAGCGCCGGTCCAGTTCATCGAGAACGGCCTGCGGATGCTGCCCCAGCTGGGCGAGCATGACCATGGTGTGGAACCACAGGTCGGCGGTTTCGTAGATCACATCGCTGCAGTCGCCGCTGTGGGCGGCGTCCTTGGCGGCGATGATGGTTTCCACCGATTCCTCGCCGACTTTTTCCAGAATCTTGTTCAGGCCCTTGTGGTACAGGCTGGCGACATAGGAAGTGTCGGCGGCGGCGCCTTTGCGCTCTTCCAGCACCTGGGCCAGACGGGTCAGGGTATCGCTCATGTTCAGTGTCCTGCTTGATAGATCGCGTGCGGGTCTTTGAGTACCGGATCGACCGTTTTCCAGTCGCCGTTTTCATAAACGCGGTAGAAGCAGCTCTGGCGGCCTGTATGGCAGGCAATGTCGCCGATCTGTTCGACCATCAGGATGATGACGTCGGCATCGCAGTCCAGGCGCATTTCATGGAGCTTTTGCACATGCCCGGACTCTTCTCCCTTGCGCCATAGCTTGCCACGCGAACGTGACCAGTAGATGGCACGGTTTTCGGCAGCGGTCAGGCTCAGCGCCTCGCGGTTCATCCAGGCCATCATCAGCACGCGCCCGGTCTTGTGATCCTGGGCGATGGCTGGCACCAGGCCGTCAGCGTCCCATTTGATCTCGTCCAGCCAATCTTTCATCTTCGACTCCGACAACAGGGCTCGACGCGCTCGTCGAGCCTCGGCGATGGGAAACAGTGTGCCAGCCGCTAGCCCGGCTGGCTATCGGCGCACGACCAGATACAAGCCCACGGCAATCATGATTCCAGCCGGCCAGTGACCCAGCCCGTTCAGCGGTCCGCCGGCCGCGAGGATCGCCCCACCGCCCAGGTGCGCCGCGCCGAGAAGACGCAGGAACCAGTCGTCCTTGCGCCGTTTCCAGGGAGGAGAAGGGTCCTGGGCATGGGGCTGGGACATGCGCTCGAGCAGGTCGCGGGTCATGTTGGCCAGGTGCGGCAGTTGCTCGACCTGGCTGTGCAGGTTGCCCAGCAAGGCTTTGGGGCTGACGCGCTCGCGCATCCAGCGTTCGAGGAACGGCTGGGCGGTGTTCCACAGGTCCAGCTCCGGGTACAGCTGGCGGCCCAGGCCTTCGATGTTCAGCAGGGTCTTTTGCAGCAGCACCAACTGCGGCTGCACTTCCATGTTGAAGCGGCGAGCGGTCTGGAACAGGCGCATCAGCACCTGGCCGAAGGAAATATCCTTTAACGGTTTTTCGAAGATCGGCTCGCACACGGTACGGATCGCCGCTTCGAATTCGTTGAGTTTGGTTTCTGCCGGCACCCAGCCCGAATCGATGTGCAACTGCGCCACGCGCCGGTAATCGCGCTTGAAGAACGCGAACAGGTTGCGGGCCAGGTAGTCCTGGTCTTCCGGGGTCAGGCTGCCGACGATGCCGCAGTCGATGGCAATGTACTGCGGGCTCCAGGGCTGCACGGTGCTGACGAAGATGTTGCCCGGGTGCATGTCGGCGTGGAAGAAACTGTCGCGGAACACCTGGGTGAAGAAGATCTCCACGCCGCGCTCGGCGAGCATTTTCATGTCGGTGCGCTGGTCGGCGAGCGTGGCCAGGTCGGTTACCTGGATCCCGTAGATGCGTTCCATGACCAGCACTTTCGGCCGGCACCAGTCCCAGTAGACCTGCGGCACGTAGAGCAGTGGCGAGCCTTCGAAGTTACGCTTGAGCTGGCTGGCGTTGGCCGCTTCGCGCAACAGGTCGAGTTCGTCGTAGATGGTCTTCTCGTAATCGCTGACCACGTCCACCGGGTGCAGCAGGCGGGCGTCGGCCGAGACCTTCTCGGCGGCGCGGGCGAGGATGAACAGCCAGGCCAGATCCTGCGCGATGACCGGCTTGAGGCCCGGGCGGATGACCTTGACCACCACTTCTTCGCCGCTCTTGAGCTGGGCGGCATGGACTTGCGCCACCGAGGCGGAGGCCAGGGGCTCGATATCGAAGCGGCTGAACACCTCGCTGATTTTCTTGCCCAATTGCTCCTCGATCAGCGCCACCGACTTCTTCGAGTCGAAGGGCGGTACGCGGTCCTGCAGCAGCATCAGCTCGTCGGCGATGTCTTCGGGCAGCAGGTCGCGGCGGGTCGAGAGAATCTGCCCGAACTTGATGAAGATCGGTCCCAGGTCCTGCAAGGCCAGGCGCAGGCGCGCGCCGCGGCTCAGCTCCAGTGGCTTGCGCGGGAACCAGCGCCAGGGCAAGGCGTAGCGCAGCGCCAGGAGGAACCAGGGCAGTGGCAGGGCGAACAGCAGGTCATCGAGGCGGTAGCGAATCACGACGCGCTGGATGCGCAACAAACGGCGGACGGCAAGCAGCTTCATGCGTTATCGCTTGGGTCAAGGGATCGGGAAAGGCGCTCGAAGCGCGCCTCGAGACGTTCCAGGTCGAGCTTGACCCGGTCCAGTTCGCTGAAACGGGCCTCGGCTTCGCGCTGGCCCACCAGGGTGCGCGACTCTTCGGCCAGGTATTCGGCAAGGTTCTGGTTCAGGCTGGCGAAACCCTGGCGGTACCAGCGCGCGCGGCTACGGATATGGCCGCTGAACAGCTGGGTGGCCACCGGGCCGAGCCAGCGCGAGAGTTCGTATTCCCAGTCCAGCTCCAGGTCCTGGAGGACGGCCGCCAGTTCCAGCAGCACGCCGCTGTCGCCTTCCAGCTCGACCTCGGGACCGTGCAGCACCGCGGTCTTGTCCTGGCTCAGGGCCAGGCGCACCAGGTTCGAGGCCGGCGCCCGCAGGGTGCAGTCGGCGTCGGCGGCCCAATGCGCGGCGAGGGTCAGGCCCTCGTCGCCGGGAATGACGAACAATTGCACGCTCGGGCTGCGGCAATCGACGGCGATGACCTTGCCGTTCAAAGGCTGCAAGCGTGGCAAAGCCGTGCTGTCGAGACGCAGTACACGGTTGAGGCCGTGTTCGACGCTGGCGAGCAGGCCGCTGAACAACATCAGGGTTTGATGCCGCGGTGCAGGGCGACGATGCCCGCGGTCATGTTGTGGTAGGTCACGCGATCGAAACCGGCCTCGATCATCATCGACTTCAGGGTTTCCTGATTCGGGTGCATGCGGATCGATTCGGCCAGGTAACGATAGCTTTCCGAGTCGTTGGTGATCAGCTTGCCGGCCAGTGGCATGAAGGCGAACGAGTAGGCGTCGTAGACCTTGGACATCAGGGCGTTGGTCGGCTTGGAGAATTCCAGCACCAGCAGGCGGCCACCGGGCTTGAGTACCCGCAGCATCGAGCGCAGGGCATCTTCCTTGTGGGTCACGTTGCGCAGGCCGAAGGCGATGGTCACGACGTCGAAATGGTTGTCCGGGAATGGCAGTTTTTCCGCGTCGGCCTGAACGAACTCGATGTTGCCGGCCACGCCCTTGTCGAGCAGGCGGTCGCGACCGACCTTGAGCATGGAGGCGTTGATGTCGGCCAGCACCACCTGGCCGGTAGGGCCCACCAGATGGGAAAACTTGCGGGTCAGGTCACCGGTGCCGCCGGCGATGTCCAGCACGCGATTGCCGGGGCGAACGCCGGACAATTCGATCGTGAAGCGTTTCCACAGGCGATGCATGCCACCGGACAGTACGTCGTTCATCAGGTCGTACTTGGCGGCTACCGAGTGGAACACCTCAGCGACTTTTTCCGCCTTCTGGCTTTCCGGAACGTTTTTGAAGCCGAAGTGAGTGGTGGGTTCGGCATCGCTGCCTTTGCGCTGATCAGTCATATCGCTGTCACCAAAAGAGAATGCGGGACATTCTAATCCCGGTGGCGGTCTTTGTCTTGGCAAGGCTGAATGTAAGATAGTGAAGCGCCGGGGCGTTTTGACGCAGCGCAGCTCAAGACGCTCAAGGCAAGTCCCGATAAATCAGGAGTCATTCAATGGCCCGTATAAGTGTTGAGCGTGCCCACGGCCTGGGTAAGGAGGCAGCCCGCGAAAAGGCTGACCAGTTGGCGCAGAAACTGGCCGATCAGTATGGCCTGGAGCCGCAGTGGTCGGGCGATACCCTGAACCTCAAGCGTTCGGGGGTCAAAGGTGCGGTGCAGGTGGGCGACGATTCGATCAGGGTCGATGTCGAACTGGGCCTGTTGATGTCCGCCATGAGCGGCATGATCAAGTCGGAAATCGAAAAGGCGCTGGATAAAGCCCTGGTCTGAGGCGCTTTCGCGGAAGTCGGCTTGCCGGCGATTTCGGGTGTTGTCATGGCGCCTGGAAAAGCATCGCTGGCGAGCTGGTTTTTCCAATAACCGTCCAGCCTTTTATGACATTGGTTAGGGTGCCGATTCTAATTTTTCTCACTACTTTGTGCCTGAGCCCACTTTACTGCGGGCAGTTCCTCAAACCTTCTGCGCGTGAGGTGCACTATGGCCAAAGTAATTCTGAAGAAAAAAGTTGATACCGCATCAACCACTCTGAGTGAAGTCAAATCCTATGCCCGCAAGATCTGGCTGGCAGGCCTGGGTGCCTACACCAAGGTTGGCCAGGAGGGCAGCGAGTACTTTCAAGAGCTTGTCAAAGCCGGTCAAACTATTGAAAAGAAAGGCAAAAAAGTTGTGACTGAACAACTTGAGGCCGCCAACAGTCAGATTGATAGCGTGAAGGGGGATGTCACCAGTCTCAGAGGCAAAGTCGAAGTGCAGCTGGATAAAGTCGAGAGGGCTTTTGACACGCGCGTCGCAAGTGCCTTGAATCGCATCGGCATTCCGTCTAAACATGACGTTGAGACACTCTCTGCTAAGCTCGATGAGCTGACGGCATTGCTCGAACGTGTCGCGCGTAAACATTAAGGAGAACGGGATGGCTGGTAAAAAGAATACTGAAAAAGAAGGCAGCTCGTGGATCGGGAAGGTCGAAGACTACTCCCGTAAAATCTGGCTTGCTGGTTTAGGCGTGTACTCGAAAATCGACACTGACGGCAGCAAGCTTTTCGAGTCGCTGGTCAAGGATGGCGAGAAAGCCGAGAAGCTCACCAAAAGCGCTGTCGGCAAGAAAGTCGACGCCGCCAAGGACTCCGCGAGCTCGGCAAAATCGCGCATCAGTGGCGTCAAGGACCGCGCGCTGGGCAAGTGGGACGAGCTGGAAGGTGCATTCGACAAACGCTTGAACAGTGCCATTTCGCGTCTGGGCGTGCCTAGCCGCAATGAAGTCAAGGCGCTGCACAGCAAGGTCGACACCCTGACCAAACAGATCGAGAAACTCACAGGCGCCAAGGTGGCTCCGATCGCGGCCAAGACTGCAGCGGCCAAACCGGCGGCCAAGCCGGCAGCCAAGGCTCCGACCAAGGCAGCAGCCAAGCCTGCCGCGAAACCGGCAGCCAAAACTGCGGCGGCCAAGCCGGCTGCAAAACCTGCCGCCAAGCCAGCGGCCAAGCCCGCCGCAAAACCGGCAGCGAAGAAACCAGCAGTGAAGAAACCGGCAGCACCCAAGGCCGCTGCACCGAAGCCTGCGGTTGCCGCCAAGCCGGCAGCACCGGTCAGCCCTGCGAATTCCGCAGTGGCGCCAACCCCTGCCGTCACCCCGACTGCCGCGCCAGCACCGGCGACGCCAACCAGTCAGTCCTGAGTTTTTCGGGGCATACAAAAACGCCCGGCCTGCAAAGGTCGGGCGTTTTTGTTCGTGGGGCTCTTGCGGCGCCGGTCAATCGTGCTCGTCGAGGTAGCGCAGGGCCATCTGCTCGGTGGCCAGTTTCGCCGGTGGCAGCAAGTGCGGCGCCACCAGCATCATGATCTGGTAGACCACCACCCGTACCTCGCCCTCGCGATCGAGAATGCGCTGATAGTCCAGCGAGAACAGCAGGGTCATGGTGATCTGTTCCACCAGTTGCCCCAGTGCCTGGGTATCGCTGACCAATTGGCCCGAAGCCTTGAGCCTGGCCAGCAGCGAGGCCAGGGTGCGCTTCAGGGCGTTGAGCAGGTTGCGAATTCCCTTGGCCAGCTTCGGCAGGCGTCCGGCCAGGTTGGACAGGTCCTGGAACAGGAAGCGGTAGTGCGCCAGGCGCTCGACGATCAGGTGCAGGAACAGCCAGTAGTCTTCGGGAGCCAGGTGCACATCGGCGGGTGGATCGAGCAGGGGCGCCAGCTCATTCTGAAAGCGCTCGAACAACCCGAGGACCAGCGGCTCCTTGCCGTGAAAGTGGTAGTAGAGGTTGCCGGGGCTGATCCCCATTTCGTTGGCAACTTCCATGGTCGAGACATTGGGTTCGCCCTTGTGATTGAACAGTTGCAGAGCGCATTCGAGTATCCGGTCGCGGGTTTTCATCCAGTCTTCTTGGTTGTTCTGTCAGGCCGCGACCCTGGGGCCGCGGCGCGGGGAAGTTCAGCGGACGCGCACGTAGGTGCCAGGCGCCGCCTCCATCGGTGGGTAATTCTGGTTACCCAGGGTCATCAGGGTTTCGCGCTGGGCGCCGGAACGCTGCTGGATCCACTCCAGCCATTGCGTCCACCAACTGCCGTCGACGTGCTTGGCGTCGTAGTACCAGGCCCGCGGATCGCTGCTGAGCTTGCCGTTTTCGACGTAGTTGGCCTTGGGGTTGCTCGGCGGGTTGAGGATGCTCTGCACATGCCCGCTGTTGGACAGCACGAAGCGCTTGTCGCCGCCCAGCAGCAGGGTTGAGCGATACACCGCATCCCAAGGGGTGATGTGGTCGTTGATGCCGGCGACGCTGAAGCTGTCGACCGTGACCTTTTGCAGGTCGATTGGCGTGCCGCATACTTCCAGGCCCCCGGGATGACTCATCGGGTTGTGCTTGAAGAAATCCAGCAGATCGCCATGAAAGGCAGCCGGCAGCCGGGTGTTGTCGTTGTTCCAGTAGAGGATGTCGAACGCCGGCGGCTCCTTGCCCAGCAGGTAGTTGTTGACCCAGTAATTCCAGATCAGGTCGTTGGGCCGCATCCAGGCGAACACCTTGGCCATGTCGCGACCGTCAAGCACGCCGCGTTGATAGGAGCGGCGCTTGGCTGCCTCCAGGGTCTGTTCGTCGGCGAACAGGGTCGCCGGGCTATCCAGCTGGCTATCCAGCAGGCTGACCAGGTAGGTGGAGCTGGAGACCCGACGCAGTTGTCGCTTGGCCTGCAGGTGGCCTTGCAGGGCGGCAATGGTCAGGCCGCCGGCACAGGCACCCATCAGGTTCACGTCACGACTGCCAGTGATCGCCCGGCAGGCATTCATGGCTTCCTCCACGGCCTCGACATAGCTCGACAGGCCCCATTCGCGATGCCGGACATCGGGGTTGCGCCAGCTGATGATGAAGGTCTGCAGGCCGTTTTTCAGGGCGAACTGCGCGAAGCTGTTGGTGGGGCTGAGGTCGAAGATATAGAACTTGTTGATCTGCGGCGGCACTATCAGCAGGGGCCGGGCGTACTGTTTTTCGCTCATCGGCTTGTACTGGATCAGTTCCAGCAGCTCGTTGCGAAACACCACCGAACCGGGAGTGGTGGCCAGGCTCCTGCCGACTTCGAAGGCCTGTTTGGTGACCTGGCTGGGCAGGCCATTGTTATGCAGCAGGTCGTCGACCAGATGACTGATGCCGCGGATCACGCTGTTGCCGCCGGAGTTGAAGATTTCCTTGATCGCCAGCGGATTGAGCAGGGTGTTGGACGGTGCCACCGCATCGTTGAGCAAGTTGAAGGCAAAGTGCGCGCGGGCCCGGTCGTCCGCGCTCATGCCGCTGTCGTCGATCCAGCTTTTGATCTGTTTCTGCCAGCTGAGATAGGCCTGCAGGCCGCGTCGGTAAAACGGGTTCAGGCTCCAGGTCGGATCGGAGAAGCGGTTGTCCTGAGGGTTGGGTTTGTGCAGTGTTTCGCCCAGCAGTACACGGCCCAATTGGCCACCTAGCGCCAAGGCATGGCGCGCGCTGTGCACCGGGTTACGCAGGCCGTAAGTGGCCACGCTGCGCAGAGTCGACAACAAGTCACGGCCACGCAGGCCGGTGATGGCACTCTGGGCAGTGATGTAGGTGGCGGGCGTGGGCAACGAGCCCGCCGTTGGTTTGTCTCGCATGCTTCAACACTCCTTCGTCAAGCCATCAACAAGCACACCAAGACAAACACCATAGTCGGTCCTGAACCATCCTGCGCGCGCGACGATCCTGTCGGCAGACGCTTTTTGCTACGTACCGCTGAACGGCATCGGATGCGGGTGCATCACTGCCCGTTGGCGTTCCTCCTCGAGGAATTTCATGATGATCGGCGCCACGGCTTCGGCCCGGGTAATCAGGAACAGGTGCCCGTCGTCGATGATGTGTAGCTGGGCATTGGGAATGCGCCACGCCAGCATGCGCATGTTGATCAGCGGGATCAGCGGGTCGTCGTCGCCGGCCAGTATCAGGGTCGGCTGGTGGATCTTGTGCAGCCAGTGGATGCTGGTCCAGCCGAGGCCGGCGAACAATTGCCAGTAGTAGCCCAGTTTGCCTGCCGAGCGGACCTTGCTGGCATGTTCGGCGGCGAGGTTGGGATCACGGCGGAACGAGCCGCCGTAGATCAGGGGGGCGATGCGGATCACATGGGAGGGCTGGATGTAGCGCCGTGGGCTGGCCATCATCCACAGCACCTTGGGTTTGCCCGGCACCATGAAGGCGCCTGCGGCGGTGGCGGCCAGCACCAGTTTCTTGCAGCGTTCGGGGTAGTCGTAGGCGAACTGCTGGGCCAGCGCCCCGCCCCAGGACACCCCGACCACATTGACCTGCCCATAGTCGAGGTAATCGAGCATGCGCGCGGTCAACTTGGCCAGGCCGGGAAAACGATAGGGGCAGCTCGGCGTCGAGGAGCCACCCACGCCCGGTACGTCGAAGGCGATGACTTCCAGGTCCGGGTCCAGAGCCTGGACGAATGGAAACACCAGCTCCAGGTTGGCGCCGATACCATTGAAGATCAGCAAGGGTGTCAAGTGAGGCTTGCCTGGGCGTACCGCGGTACGGATGGTCTGGCCATCCAGGTCGACGGTGCGAAAGATGAACGGTTGAGGCATGCCTTGGCCCTGTTGGTGGAATCGTTGCCTGTAGGAGAGAGTCGCTTGCGCAGCAGCATGCTCGCAAGCGGCTCGATCCTACAGGCTTGCTATCGGTTAACGTTCATGGACATAAGTACCCGGCGCCGCCTCGGCCGCTGGATACGCCTTGTTGCCGAGAATGCTCGGCGTCTTTTTCAGTTTGCCCGAACGCTCCGCCTGCCAAGCCTGCCAGTGCAGCCACCAGGAGTCGGTGTGCTTGGTCGAGTTTTCCTGCCAGGCGTCGGCGCTGGGCGGCATCTCTTCGCTGGTCATGTAGCGCGACTTGGGGTTGCCCGGCGGATTCAGGATGCTCTGGATATGCCCGCTGCTGGAGAGGACGAATTCGACCTTACCGCCGAACAGCTGGGCCGACTTATAGCAGGACTTCCACGGGGTGATGTGGTCGTTGGTGCCAGCCAGGGAGAAGATGTCGGTGGTGACCTGCTTCAGGTCGATCGGCGTGCCGCACACTTCCAGTGCATTGGGGCGGATCAGCGGATTGTTTTTGAACATTTCGATCAGGTCGCCGTGGAAGGCCGCGGGCAACCGGGTGGTGTCGTTGTTCCAGAACAGGATGTCGAACACCGGCGGCTCGTTGCCCAGCAGGTAGTTGTTCACCCAGTAGTTCCAGATCAAGTCGTTGGGCCGCATCCAGGCGAAGACCTTGGCCATGTCGCGGCCTTCCAGCACGCCGGCCTGATAGGAGTGACGCTTGGCGGCCTCCAGGGTCTGCTCGTCGACGAACAGCGCCACCTGGGTATCGAGGGTGGTATCGAGCACGCTGACCAGCAGGGTCAGGGCATTGACCTTCTTCTCGCCCAAGGCTGCGTAGTGCCCCAGCAGCGCGGTGCAGGTGATGCCGCCGGAGCAGGCACCGAGCATGTTCACGTCCTTGCTGCCGGTAATGGCGGTGACCACATCGACCGCTTCTTTCAGCGCTTCGATGTAGGTCGACAGGCCCCACTCGCGCTGCGCCTTGGTCGGGTTGCGCCAACTGACGATAAAGGTCTGCACGCCATTGCGCAGGCAGAAGCGCGCCAGGCTCTTGTCCGGGCTGAGGTCGAAGATATAGAACTTGTTGATCTGTGGCGGGACCACCAGCAGCGGGCGCTCGTGCACCTGTTCGGTCACCGGGCGGTACTGGATCAGTTCCAACACGTCGTTGCGAAACACCACTGCGCCTTCACTGGTGCCCAGGTTCTTGCCGATCTCGAAGGCGTCCATGTTGACCTGGCTCGGCATGCCGCCGTTGTGCACCAGGTCCTTGGCCAGATGGGAGAGGCCATCGAGCAGGCTTTTACCGCCGGTTTCGAAGAAACGTTTGACTGCCGCGGGGTTGGCGGCGGTGTTGGTCGGCGCCATGGCTTCGGTCATCAGGTTGATGACGAAGTGGCCGCGACTGATGTCCTGTTCGGAGAGGTTGCTCTGGCCGATCCAGTCGTGAAGCTCCTTGCGCCACGCCAGGTAGGTTTGCAGATAACGCTTGTACAGTGGGTTCTGGCTCCAGGCCGGATCGTTGAAGCGACGGTCATCGCTCTCCGGCTGCAGCGTCGATTTTCCGAACATCACGTTCTTCAATTCGACGCCGAAATGGGCCACATGTTTGGCGCTGTGCAGCGGTTGTCTGATGGCCTGGGTCAGCACCATACGAGCAGAGGTAAGCAGATCTTTCCGACGTAAACCGATGACAGGATTCAGGCCCAGAGTGTTTTCCGAGGCTTGGCGTTTCAGGTCATCGTTATTCTTGTTACTCATCTACGACGCTCCATTGTCCTGAGACGAGTACCGGACCTGCTGTGTAGTCACACAGCAAAGATGCCAGGTACTACTGCTCGGGTGACCGTTGATTCTGCATTACTGCTTTTTTGTTCAGAGAACACTGCAGGGAACTTGCCAGCTCCATTGGTTACCCGAGTTTAATTTTTTTCGCAAGCAGGCCAATCGTTGGCCATGCAGCCCAGCATTCAAACAGATGAATCTAGAAAATGCCCTCTAAAGCTTCAGAGGTCTGATCTAGAGCATCAGCTTGACGATAGACTCATTTGGATCGCGGGACTTTCCGGCTGCTTGAAGTTCGGCAAGATAATCCTTCCACAGATCGTCCTGACGCACCGCCAACTGGTACAGGTAGTCCCAAGTGAACAGGCCGCTGTCATGTCCGTCATCGAAGGTCAATTTCAGTGCGTACTGACCGGCCGGTTCGACCTTGGTCAGGCCGACGCCGATCTTGCCAAATTGCAGGATGGGTTTGCCGTGGCCCTGGACCTCGGCGGAGGGGGAGTGCACCCGCAGGAATTCGGCGGGCAGGTGATAGACCTCATCTGGCGCGTAGGTCAGCGTCAGGGTTTTCGAGGCTTTGTGCAGGTTGATGGCGGTGGGAAGTCGAGTGGTCATGGGGCAGCCTGCGGTCCGTCTGTACAAGGAATCCCCGCGGCAGCGAGCTTGCTCGCTGCCGCGGGAACGTGCTCGCTACAGGATATAACGGGACAGGTCTTCGTTCTGCGCCAATTCGCCCAGGTGGCTGTTGACGTAGGCGGCGTCGATGCGGATCGGCTCTTCGTTGTGGGCGCTGGCCAGGTCGCCGGCGCTGAACGACACCTCTTCGAGCAAGCGCTCGAGCAGGGTGTGCAGGCGACGGGCACCGATGTTCTCGGTCTTCTCGTTGACCTGCCAGGCGATCTCCGCCAGGCGCTTGATACCGTCCGCCTGGAACTCGATGACCAAGCCTTCGGTTTTCAGCAGCTCGCGGTATTGCTCGGTCAGGGAGGCGTGAGGCTCGCTGAGAATCCGCTCGAAGTCTTCCGGTGACAGCGCCTTGAGCTCGACACGGATCGGCAGGCGGCCTTGCAGCTCGGGCACCAGGTCGCTTGGCTTGCTCAGGTGGAACGCGCCGGAAGCGATGAACAGGATGTGGTCGGTCTTGACCATGCCCAGCTTGGTGTTGACGGTGCAGCCCTCGATCAGCGGCAGCAGGTCGCGCTGGACGCCTTCGCGAGAGACGTCGACGCCACCGGAGTTACCGCGCTTGGCAACCTTGTCGATTTCGTCGATGAATACGATGCCGTGCTGTTCGACCGCTTCCAGGGCCTTGGCCTTGAGTTCTTCATCGTTGACCAGGCGGCTGGCTTCTTCGTCGCGGATCAGCTTGAGCGCGTCCTTGATCTTGAGCTTGCGGTTCTTGCGCTGGCCCTTGCCCATGTTGGCGAAGAGGCTCTGCAGCTGGTTGGTCATCTCTTCCATGCCCGGTGGTGCGGAAATGTCGACGCCGCTGACTTCAGCCACTTCGATCTCGATTTCCTTGTCATCCAGCTGGCCTTCGCGCAAGCGCTTGCGGAACAGCTGGCGGGTGTTGGAGTCCTGGGCCGGGGCAGCGTCCTCGTTGCTGAAGCCCATGCGCGCCGGCGGCAGCAGGGCATCGAGGATGCGTTCTTCGGCGGCGTCTTCGGCGCGGTGGCGCACGCGGGTCATTTCCTGTTCGCGGAACAGTTTGATCGCGGCATCGGCCAGGTCGCGGATGATCGATTCAACGTCGCGGCCGACATAACCGACTTCGGTGAACTTGGTCGCTTCGACCTTGATGAACGGAGCGTTGGCCAGCTTGGCCAGGCGCCGGGCGATCTCGGTCTTGCCGACGCCGGTCGGGCCGATCATCAGGATGTTCTTCGGGGTCACTTCGACACGCAGCTCTTCAGGCAGCTGCATGCGGCGCCAGCGGTTACGCAGCGCGATGGCGACGGCGCGCTTGGCATCGTCCTGGCCGATGATATGGCGGTTGAGTTCGTGGACGATTTCGCGGGGAGTCATGGGCATAGTAATTGGCGGTCCTCAAGCAAGAATGAATGCCGTGGCGCGATGGCCGAAACAGGCTTATTCCGCGAGATCCTGCTCCTCAATGGTCTGGGTGTGGTTGGTGAATACGCAGATGTCGCCGGCGATGCCCAAGGCGGTTTCGACGATTTCGCGGGCCGACAGGTCGGTTTTCTTCAGCAGGGCGCTGGCCGCGGCCTGGGCGTAGGCGCCGCCGGAGCCCATGGCGATCAGGCCGTCTTCCGGCTCGACCACGTCACCGTTGCCGGTGATGATCAAGGAGGCGTCCTTGTTGGCGACCGCGAGCATGGCTTCGAGGCGGCTGAGGGAGCGATCGGTACGCCATTCCTTGGCCAGTTCGACGGCGGCGCGTACCAGATGCCCCTGATGCTTCTCAAGCTGGCCTTCGAAGCGTTCGAACAGGGTGAAGGCGTCAGCGGTGGCCCCGGCAAAGCCGGCGATGACCTGGCCGTGATACAGGCGGCGAACCTTTTTCGCGTTGCCTTTCATCACGGTATTGCCGAGGGAAACCTGGCCGTCGCCGCCCATGACGACTTTGCCGTGGCGGCGGACTGAAACGATGGTGGTCAAGGGGAGAGTCTCCACGCTGCGGGGCGAAAATGCCCTGATGGGAACTCATATGGGGGTGACGCGGGGTTTTTCAACTGCGCTGGGGGTTGTGGGACGAGCGGTATTTCTTGGCGGGAGGGTGGGAGCCGGGGAGGGCGCCATCGCGGGCAAGTCCGCTCCTGCTGGGGATGCGGAACGGACTTGCTCGCGATCGGCCGTCTTAGCGGCTCTGGCGCTGTTGTAACAGCAGGTTGCTGAAGCCGGCGCCGGCCAGTTGCTTCTGCGCGGTGGTCAGCTGTTCGCGGTTGCTGAACGGGCCGACCAGTACGCGGTACCAGGTCTCGTCCTTGACGGTGCCGGACTCGACGGACACCGATTGCCCCAGCAGGATGATCTGCGCGCGGACCTTGTCGGCATCGGTCTGCTTGCGGAACGAACCGGCCTGCAGGAAGAACCTGGTCACTGGCGCGGCCTTCGCCACCTGTGCCACTGGTGGTGCGGGCGGCGGGGTGATGCCGGCCAGGGCCGCCTGGGCCCGCGCGGTGTCGATCTTCGCCGCTTCCGCCGGGGTCACCGGCGTGGTCGGAACCACCGGCGCGGTCTGCGGCGTCGGCAGGGTTTTTTCCGGCACGGCTTCCGGCGGCACTATCACTTCCGATTCCGGCAGCAGGGTGTAGAAGTCGTACTTGGGCTTCACCGGTTGCTGCGGGCTCGGCGGGGTCTTGTTGGCCTCGGCGATCTTGGTGGTTTTCTGTTGCTCCAGCCGCTCGCGCTTGACGCTGTCACCGCCCTTGCCCGGCTCCAGCTTCATCAGGAACACGATGAAGGCGCCCACGGCCAGGCCGATGGCCATCCACAACCAACCCGGGATCGGTTGCTTCGCAGGAGCTTGGTAACGGCTGGCGCCACGCTTGGGTGCAGGTTTTTTCTTGGCAGCCAACTTACATTTGCTCCAGAACTTTCAGGCCCAGCAACTCCAGACCTTGCTTGAGGGTACGACGGGTCAGCTCGGTGAGGCGCAAGCGACTCTGCATCTGCGTCGGCGATTCGGCACTGAGGATCGGGCAGTTCTCGTAGAAGCTGGAGAACAGCCCGGCCACGTCGTACAGGTAAGTGCACAGGATGTGCGGCGTACCCTTGTCGGCCACGTTGTTCAGCACTTCGCCGAACTGCGCCAGCTTGGCCGCCAGCTCCAGCTCCTGGGCGGCTTCGAGGGTGATCTGCCCCTGCACTTCGCTGAAGTCCTTGCCCAGCTTGCGGAACACACCGGCGGCACGGGTGTAGGCATACAGCAGGTAAGGCGCGGTGTTGCCTTCGAAGTTCAGCATCAGGTCGAAGTTGAAGCTGTAGTCGCTGGTGCGGTGCTTGGACAGGTCGGCGTATTTCACCGAGTCGATGCCCACCACCTTGGCGATGTTGCGCAGATCGGCCTCGGCCAGCTCCGGGTTCTTTTCCTTGACCAGGCTGTAGGCGCGCTCTTCGGCTTCGGTCAGCAGGTCGATCAGCTTCACGGTGCCGCCGTCGCGGGTCTTGAACGGACGGCCGTCGGCGCCGTTCATGGTGCCGAAGCCCATGTGCTCCATGTCCATCGGGTGGGTCACGAAGCCGGCCTTGCGGGCCACCGCGAACACTTGCTGGAAGTGCAGGGCCTGGCGCTGGTCGACGAAGTACAGCGCGCGGTCGGCCTTGAGCTTGCCGCTGCGGTAGCGCACGGCGGCCAGGTCGGTGGTGGCGTACAGGTAGCCGCCGTCGGCCTTGACGATGATCACCGGTAGCGGCTCGCCTTCGGCATTCTTGAACTCGTCGAGGAACACGCACTGGGCGCCGTTGCTCTCGACCAGCATGCCCTTGGCCTTGAGGTCGTTGACCACGTTGATCAGGTCGTCGTTGTAGGCGCTCTCGCCCATCACGTCGGCCATGGTCAGTTTGACGTTCAGCAGTTCGTAGATCTTCTGGCAGTGGGACAGGGAGATGTCCTTGAACTTGGTCCACAGTTCCAGGCAGTCCGCGTCACCGGCCTGCAGCTTGACCACCAGGCCGCGGGCACGGTCGGCGAACTCTTCGGATTCGTCGAAGCGCTGCTTGGCGGCGCGGTAGAAGTTTTCCAGGTCCGACAGCTCGTCGCTGTTGATCGGGTTTTCCTGCAGGTAGGCCATCAGCATGCCGAACTGGGTACCCCAGTCGCCCACATGGTTCTGGCGGATCACGGTATCGCCGAGAAACTCCAGGACCCGCGCCACGCCGTCGCCAATGATGGTTGAGCGCAGGTGGCCGACGTGCATCTCTTTGGCCAGGTTCGGTGCCGACAGGTCGACCACGGTGCGTTGCAACGCGCCGGCCTTGCGCACGCCGAGGTGGGCGTCGGCGAGGGCGGCATCCAGGCGGGTGGCCAGGGCCTGGGTGTTCTGGAAGAAGTTGATGAAGCCGGGGCCGGCGATCTCGGCCTTGCTGACCTGTTCGTCGGCGGGCAGGGCGGCGATGATTTTTTCCGCCAGGTCGCGTGGTTTCATGCCGGCCGGCTTGGCCAGCATCATGGCGATGTTGCTGGCGAAGTCGCCGTGGGTCTTGTCGCGGGAGTTTTCTACCTGGATCGCCGGCGTCAGGCCTTCTGGCAACACACCTTCGGTGACGAGTTGGGTGATGGCTTGCTGGATGAGCTGGCGAATGGTGTCTTTCATGGTCTTCTCTTTCAACCGCTGGCGCGGCGGCGCTTCGATGCGCAGGTGGAAAAACTGGACATTATCCGTTGCGAAGACGGGCTTGCCAACTATAGCGGGCCGCTTGTGGATATGCGGTGGCTATTCGGGCCACATCGCAGGCAAGCCTCGCTTACAGAGGTGCACTTGCCTGAGATGGCCGTTCTTCTATCAATACAGGTCTACAGGGTCAACATCCAGCGACCAGCGTACCTGGCGCCCGCTGGGCATCTGTTCCAGCACCAGCAGCCAGTGACTCAACAGCTTGTGCAGCGGCGCCCGGGCATTGGCCTGTAACAGCAGTTGCGCGCGATAACGCCCGGCGCGGCGCTCCATGGGCGCCGGTACCGGCCCCAGCAATTCGATACCGCCCAGGTTCATCTCGGCCAGCAAGCGCTCGGCCTCGCTGCAGGCTTCGTCGAGGAAGCCTTCGGCCTGTCCCGGCTTGTGCGCCTCGGCGCGCAGCAGCGCCAGATGGGCGAACGGCGGCAGGCCGGCGGCGCGACGTTCGCTCAAGGCCTGTTCGGCAAAGGCGAAGTAACCCTGCTCGGTCAGCTGCACCAGCAGCGGATGGTCGGCCAGGTGGGTCTGGATGATCACCTTGCCCGGCTCTTCGGCCCGCCCGGCCCGTCCGGCGACCTGGACGATCAGCTGCGCCATGCGTTCGCTGGCGCGGAAGTCGCCGGAGAACAGGCCGCCGTCGGCATCGAGGATCGAGACCAGGGTCACCCGCGGGAAGTGGTGCCCCTTGGCGAGCATCTGGGTGCCCACGAGGATGCAGGGCTGGCCCTTCTGGATGGTGGCGAACAACTGGTTCATCGCGTCCTTGCGCGAAGTGCTGTCGCGATCGACCCGCAGCACCGGGTAGTCCGGGAACAGGATCGCCAGCCGCTCCTCGGCGCGCTCGGTGCCGGCACCGACCGGGCGCAAGTCGACCTTGCCGCATTTCGGGCAATGCCGCGGCACGCGCTCGGAGTGACCGCAGTGGTGGCAGCGCAGCTCGCCGTAGCGCTGGTGCACAGTCATCCGCGCGTCGCAGCGTTCGCACTCGGACATCCAGCCGCAGTCGTGGCACAGCAGGGTCGGCGCGAAACCACGGCGATTGAGGAACACCAGCACCTGCTGGCCTGCCGCCAGGGTCTGGCCGATGGCTTGTTGCATGGGGCCGGAAATGCCGCTGTCCAGCGGCCGGCTCTTCACATCCAGGCGCAGGAAGCGCGGCTGCTTGGCGCCGCCGGCCCGCTCGTTCAGCCGCAACAGGCCATAACGGCCGGTGTAGGCGTTGTGCAGGCTTTCCATCGACGGGGTGGCGGAGCCCAGCACGATAGGGATGTTTTCCTGGCGGGCGCGGACCAGGGCCAGGTCGCGGGCGTGGTAGCGCAGGCCTTCCTGCTGTTTATAGGAACCGTCGTGTTCTTCATCGATGATGATCAGCCCGGGGTTCTTCATCGGCGTGAACAGTGCCGAGCGGGTGCCGATAATAATGTCGGCCTCGCCGTCGCGGGCCGCCAGCCAGGCATCCAGGCGCTCGCGGTCGTTGACCGCCGAGTGCAGCAGGGCGATGCGGGCGTTGAAACGTTGTTCGAAGCGCGCCAGGGTCTGCGGGCCGAGGTTGATTTCCGGGATCAGCACCAGCGCCTGCTTGCCGGCTTCCAGGGTTTCGCGGATCAGCTGCAGATAGACTTCGGTCTTGCCGCTGCCGGTGACCCCGGCCAGCAGGAAGGCATGATAGCTGTCGAAGCCGGAGCGGATGGCCTCATAGGCGGCGCGCTGTTCGCTGTTGAGCGGCAGTTCCGGCTGGGCCAGCCAATGTTCATGGCGTTCGCCCGGGGCGTGCCGACGGACTTCCACCTGCACCAGCTCCTTGGCCAGCAACAGGTCCAGGCTGTCTTTGCTCAGCATCAGCTTGCTCAGCATCAGCTTGCTCAGCAATTGGTGGGCGACGCCGTGAGGGTGCTGGGCCAGGGTCGCCAGGGCTTCGCGCTGGCGTGGGGCGCGGGCGATGCGTGGGTCGTCGAGACTGGCGCCGGGGCTGACCGACCAGAAGCGTTCCTGCCGAGCCTCGGCCGGCTCGCCCTGGCGCAGCAGGACCGGCAGCGCCCAGCTCAGGGTGTCGCCGAGGCTGTGTTGGTAGTACTGCGCGGTCCAAAGGCACAGCTTGAACAGCGCGGGCGGCAGCGGCGGGGTGGTGTCCAGCAGGGCCAGTGCCGGCTTGAGTTTCTCGACCGGGACTTCGCTGCTGTCAGTGACCTCGACCAGGATGCCGATCATTTCCCGGCGACCGAACGGCACTCGCAGGCGCATGCCCGGATGCAGCTGGGTGCGCAGTACGCCGGCAGGGGCCCGGTAATCGAACAGGCGGCGCAGGGGGGAGGGCAGGGCGAGGCGCAAAATGGCGTCGGGCACGCGGGGAAATCTCATTGAACGGGCGGTGAAGAAGGCCCGGAGCCTAGCAGACGGTCGGTGCAAGGGACAGCTTGCGTGATCGCAAAGGTCTGGTAGAATCCGCGGCCTAATTACGTGCGGTATTCAACAATAGTGTTGGGTGGCGGCACGCTAGCCTGAGGAAGACACCATGAAAGCCGATATCCATCCAGAATACCCAGCAGTTGCCGTAACCTGCAGCTGCGGCAACAAGTTCGAAACTCGTTCGACCTTCGCTAAGCCGCTGGCGATCGACGTTTGCAACGAATGCCACCCGTTCTACACCGGTAAGCAGAAGACTCTGGATACCGGCGGCCGCGTTCAGAAGTTCGCCGACCGTTTCGGCGCTTTTGGCGCGAAAAAGGCCTAAGGCTGATCGGTCTGGAAAGCTGTTTCAGCTTCTCCTCGCTGATGAAAAAGGCGTCCCTTGCGGGCGCCTTTTTTGTGTCCGCGATTTGGCTCTCCAGCGCCCAGGCGTTCTGCCCGGCGCCGGTCGGGCTGGCCTCTGTGCAGGTCCAGCGGGTGGTCGATGGAGACACCTTGCGTCTCGTCGATGGCCGCAGCGTGCGCATGATCGGCCTCAATGCGCCGGAACTGGGTAAGAAGGGCCGCACCGACGAGCCCTTCGCGGTTGCCGCCCGCCAGCGCCTGCAGGCGTTGGTGAAGGCCAGCAACGGTCGGGTCGGCCTGCTTCCCGGTCGGGAAAGCAGGGATCACTATGGGCGGACCCTGGCCCATGTCTATGGTGCCGATGGCGCCAACCTTGAGGCGCAATTGCTTGCCGAAGGCCTGGGCTACCAGGTGGCGGTCGCGCCGAACGTCGATTTGTTCAGCTGCCAGCAAGCCGCCGAGCGTAGCGCCCGGCAGGCCCGGCTGGGGCTGTGGCGGCAATCGTCTGTACTGAAAGCGGATCAGATAAAGGCCTCCGGATTTGCGCTGCTCAGTGGTCGGGTGAGCAAGGTGCAACGCAATCGGGGTGGTGTCTGGATCGAATTGCAGGATTCGGTTGTATTGCGCATTGCGCCCAATCTGCTTGGCCAATTCGATGGCGTGCAGTTGGATCGCCTGCCGGGGCGGCAGATCGAGGCGCGCGGCTGGGTGCTCGATCGTTCACGAAGGGGTGGTTTGAAATCGGGTCAGGCGCGCTGGATGTTGCCGTTGACCCATCCCGGAATGTTCCAGCTGGTTCTATAAATAAAAAATTGTAGACATTTTTTATTTCGATTGTGAACAGTCTATCCCTTGTGTTCCGTGGCTCTTGGCCCAAAGTCGTAGCCTGCGGGCCTTGACAGGGGTGACTGGTCAGTCTTGTAGGGACTTTGCGACACGCGTATCCTCGGCGGTCCGTCTGTCCAACAGTAAAAAGCGGAATGCCCACATGTCTGATTTGAAAACTGCCGCTCTCGAATATCACGCCCATCCCCGTCCAGGGAAACTGAGTGTCGAGCTCACCAAGGCCACCGCTACCGCCCGCGACCTGTCGCTGGCCTACAGCCCCGGCGTAGCCGAACCAGTACGCGAAATCGCCCGCGATCCTGAGCTGGCCTACAAATACACCGGCAAGGGCAACCTGGTTGCAGTCATTTCCGATGGCACCGCGATTCTCGGCCTGGGTAACCTCGGCCCGCTGGCCTCCAAGCCGGTGATGGAGGGCAAGGGCGTGCTGTTCAAGCGCTTCGCCGGCATCGACGTATTCGACATCGAAGTCGACTCCGAAAGCCCGCAAGCCTTCATCGACACCGTCAAGCGCATCTCCATCACTTTCGGTGGCATCAACCTGGAAGACATCAAGGCGCCAGAGTGCTTCGAGATCGAGCGCGCCCTGATCGAGCAGTGCGACATTCCGGTATTCCACGATGACCAGCACGGCACCGCTATCGTGACCGCGGCCGGCATGATCAACGCCCTGGAAATCGCTGGCAAAACCCTGTCGGACGCGAAGATCGTCTGCCTGGGCGCCGGTGCCGCCGCCATCTCCTGCATGAAGCTGCTGGTGAGCATGGGCGCCCAGATCGAAAACATCTTCATGGTCGACCGTACCGGCGTGATCCACTCCGAGCGCGACGACTTGAACCAGTACAAGGCGGTCTTCGCCCACACGACCGACAAGCGCACCCTGGCTGACGCCCTCAAAGGTGCCGACGTGTTCGTTGGCCTGTCCGGCCCGAACCTGCTGAGCGCCGAAGGCCTGAGCTCCATGGCTGCCAACCCGATCGTGTTCGCCTGCTCGAACCCAGATCCGGAAATCGCCCCGGAACTGGCGCACGCCACCCGCAACGACGTGATCATGGCCACCGGTCGTTCGGACTACCCGAACCAGGTCAACAACGTGCTGGGCTTCCCGTTCATCTTCCGTGGTGCCCTGGACGTTCGCGCCAAGCGCATCAACGAAGAAATGAAAGTGGCCGCGGCCAACGCCCTGCGCGAACTGGCCAAGCTGCCGGTGCCTCAGGAAGTGTGCGACGCCTACGGCGGCATCAAGCTGGAATTCGGTCGTGAGTACATCATTCCGAAGCCGATGGATGCCCGTCTGATCACCGTGATCTCCGATGCTGTGGCCAAGGCCGCGATCGAGACCGGCGTGGCGACCCTGCCGTATCCGAAGAACTACCCGCTCAAAAGCGTGGATGACGTGTTCAACGGCTAATAGCAGCCCATAAAAAAACCCGGCCTTCGAGCCGGGTTTTTTTATGGGGAAGTTTCAAGCCTCAAGCTGCAAGAGAAAGGCGGCGCCGCTCTGCTCTTTCTTGCCGCTTGAAGCTTGCAGCTTGCGACTGCTCTCTAGAACAGATCGATCGGTGCCGACTCGTCCGCCGGCAGCGGGCTGCCAGGAGCGTAGCCATTGCCCAGTTCGTTGACTGAAGGTGGGGTGTCTTCGCTCTTGAACAGTTCGAAGTAGGCGTTCGGCGTGCCCGGTGTCGCGGCGCGGCCGCTGACCGGGTCGACCCGCAGGCTGAGAATGCCTTCCGGCTCGGCCTGGGTATGGGCCGGCTTGTCCTTGAGGGCGGCGCCCATGTAGTTCATCCAGATCGGCAGGGCCACGGTGCCGCCGTACTCGCGGCGTCCCAGGCTTTCCGGCTGGTCGAAACCGGTCCAGACCGTGGTCACGTAGTCGGCGTTGTAGCCGGAGAACCAGGCGTCCTTGGATTCGTTGGTGGTCCCGGTCTTGCCGGCCAGGTCGGTGCGGCCCAGGGCCAGGGCGCGTCGCCCGGTGCCGAGTTTGATCACGTCTTCCAGCATGCTGTTGAGGATGTAGGTGGTGCGGCCATCGATGATGCGTTCGGCCACCGCAGGTGCCTGTACAGGGGCCTGGCCCGGGGTTTCGCCAGGGACGTTGTCCACCGTGAAGCCCTGCTGCGCCGGTGCCGCGATCCCGCTGCTGGCCGTGTTGCCAGCCGGTACGCTCGGCGGGTTGGCGGTGAACAGGGTTTCGCCGTTGCGGCTTTCGATCTTGTCGATGATGTACGGCGTGACCTTGTAGCCGCCGTTGGCGAACACGCTCCAGCCAGTGGCGATTTCCATCGGGGTCAGGGTCGCGGTGCCCAGGGCCAGCGACAGGTTGCGCGGCAGGTCCTGTTTGTTGAAGCCGAACTTGCTGATGTAGTCGATGGTGCGGTCCACGCCCAGGCTCTGCAGGAGGCGGATCGAAACCAGGTTGCGCGACTTGTACAGCGCCTCGCGCATGCGGATCGGGCCGAGGAAGGTGTTGGTGTCGTTTTTCGGACGCCAGACCTTGTCCAGGTACTCGTCGACGAACACGATCGGCGCGTCGTTCACCAGGCTGGCGGCGGTGTAGCCATTGTCCAGCGCGGCGCTATAGACGAACGGCTTGAAGCTGGAACCGGGTTGGCGCTTGGCCTGCAGCGCCCGGTTGTAGTTGCTCTGCTCGAAGGCGAAGCCACCCACCAGCGAGCGAATGGCGCCGTTTTGCGGATCGAGGGACACCAGCGCGCCTTGAACGACCGGGATCTGGCGGAACTTGAGCGAGTTGTCTGCCTGGCGCTGCACGCGAATCAGGTCGCCGACCTGGGCGACATCGCTCGGCTGCTTGGGAGCGGCGCCCATGCTGTTGGTGTTCAGGAACGGGCGCGCCCATTTCATGCTGTCCCAACCTACGTGCTCTTCGCCGGTGCGGGTCAGTACCTGCAGGCCGTTCTTGTCGACCTGGGTGACGATCGCCGGTTCCAGGCCGCTGATGCTGCGTTGCTTGGTCAGTTCCTGGGCCCAGGCGGCGTGGGTCTTGCCGGGCAGGCGCGACTCGGGGCCGCGATAGCCATGGCGCTGGTCGTAGGTGATCAGGCCTTCATGGACGGCGGTGTTGGCCAGTTCCTGCAGGTCGCTCGGCACCGTGGTGGTGACGCGGAAACCTTCGGTATAGGCATCGCTGCCGTAACGCCCGACCATCTCGGCGCGAGCCATTTCGGCGATGTACGGTGCGTTCACTTCCGGCGTCGGCACGTGATAGCTGGCGTTCAGCGGCTCGTTGATCGCCGCGGTGTAGTCCGCCTCGCTGATCTTGCCGAGCTTGTACATGCGCCCGAGGATCCAGTCGCGACGCTCTTTACTGCGCGCCGGGTTGGCCAGCGGGTTGAAGCGCGACGGTGCCTTGGGCAGGCCGGCGATCATCGCCATCTGCGCCAGGCTGACATCGCGAATCGACTTGCCGTAATACACCTGGGCCGCGGCCTCGATGCCGTAGGCGCGGTTACCCAGGTAGATCTTGTTGACGTACAGCTCGAGGATCTCGTCCTTGGTCAGTTGGCGCTCGATTTGCAGGGCCAGGAGGATCTCGGTGGTCTTGCGCGAGAAGCTGCGTTCGCTGCTCAGGAAGAAGTTCTTCGCCACCTGCATGGTGATGGTGCTGCCGCCGGACTGGATGTGCCCGCTCTTGACCAGTTGGGTCGCGGCACGCATCAGGCTGCTGGGATCGACGCCGTAGTGGTTGGCGAAATTGTCGTCTTCAGCACTTAGTAACGCATTAATGAAGTTGGGGGGAATGTCGGCGAAACGGATTGGAGTGCGGCGCATTTCGCCGAATTCTGCAATCAACTTGCCGTCGCTGCTGTACACCCGCAGGGGAATCTGCAACTGGATACTTCTGAGCGCCTCTACCGACGGTAACCCAGGACTAAGATAGAGAAACGCGCCGGAGAGAGCGAGGAGCAGCCCGCAGAACACAGCGACGATGGACCACCCGAAAAACTTCAGCAGACGAATCAAGGCTTTTGGATTTCCAGAGAAAGGAATGAATTGGGCGTCAGGTATTCACAGTCAGGAATCGGCTCACGCAGCAGATAAATCGCGGAAAAATCGCTGGGCATTATAAGCATTTTTCCGCCGAGGGCGTCATTTGCCCGTCTGTCAAGACGTGGTGATTGAACGCAATGGACATTCCAGAGTCCGTAAGTCACGGATAGTCATAGGGAATTGGTAGTGCTAGGACTCTTCAGTAAAAAGGCGAGTTCCCTTCTGGGGATCGATATCAGCTCCACCTCGGTCAAGCTTCTTGAATTGAGCCGTGTCGGTGGCCGTTTTCGGGTCGAGGCCTATGGCGTGGAGCCGTTGCCGGCCAACGCCGTGGTCGAAAAAAACATCGTCGAGCCTGAAGGGGTCGGGCATGCCCTGTCTCGCCTGCTGGCCAGGGCCCAGCCGGGCGCGAAGCACGCGGCGCTGGCGATGGCCGGCTCGGCGGTGATCAGCAAGGTCATCGAGATGGAGGCTGGGCTGTCCGACGACGATCGGGAAAGCCAGCTCAAGGTCGACGCCGAGCAGTACATTCCCTATCCGCTGGACGAGGCCGCCATCGATTTCGACGTCCTCGGCTATTCGGCTCGCAATCCCGAACGCGTCGATGTGCTGTTGGCGGCCTGCCGCAAGGAGCACATCGAAGTTCGCGAGGCGGCGCTCGAACTTGCGGGCCTGACTGCGCGGGTGGTGGACCTGGAAGTCTGCGCGCTGGAGCGTTCGTTCGCCCTGGCGGCCGGCTCGCCGACTGCCCGGACCGTGGCGCTGGTCGATATCGGCGCCACCCTGACCACCCTGAGCGTCGTGCATGAAGGGCAGATCGTCTATTCCCGTGAGCAGTTGTTCGGCGGACACCAACTGACCGAACACATCCAGCGCCGCTACGGGCTGTCGAAAGAAGAGGCCGGCCAGGCAAAAAAGCAGGGCGGCCTGCCGGACGATTACGGCAGTGAGGTGCTGCAACCCTTTCAGGAGGCGGTCGTGCAACAGGTTTCGCGCTCGTTGCAGTTTTTCCAGGCCTCCGCTCCGCAACACCAGGTCGATTCCATCCTGTTGGCGGGTGGCAGCGCCTCGGTTCCGGGGCTTGTCCCGTTGATCGAGCAGCGCCTGGGCTTGCCTGCGCTGATCGCCAACCCCTTCGTTGGCATGAGCATCGGCGCCAGGGTCGACGCCGCAATCCTGGCCAGCGAGGCCCCGTCCTTGATGATCGCCTGCGGGCTGGCCTTGCGGAGTTTCGACTGATGGCGCGGATCAATCTTCTTCCCTGGCGCGAGGCGCGGCGCGAACAGCGGCGTCGCCACTTTTTCCTGGCCGTGGCGGCGGCTGCGGCGGTGGCCCTGGGTGTGTTGTTCGCGGGCGACAGGATTATCGACCGGGCGATCGACAGGCAACTGGCGCGCAACAATCACGTAGGCGCTCAAATCACCTTGCTCGATCAGCGGATCGCCAAGATCGGTGAGCTGAAGCTGCATCGCGAGCAACTGGTGGAACGGATGAAGATCATCCAGGACCTGCAAGGCAATCGCTCCACCAGTGCGCGGGTGTTCGACCAATTGGTCCGCACCCTGCCGGACGGGATGTATTTCACCGATGTCAGGATGAGCGGGCAGACTCTTTCCATCACCGGGGCGGCCGAATCGAACCATCGTGTTTCGGACCTGATGCGCAACCTGGACGCCTCGGACTGGTTCGATGCGCCGAGCCTGACAGAGGTCAAGGCCGCCGGGGCGGACAACGCCGATCAGGTCAATGTGTTTCAGCTGACCGTCCATCAGACCCGGCCCGCCCTGGGCGAGGAAGGGCAATGAACCTGTCCGGCGGGTGGGCGCAGATGCGCCGGATCGATCTTGGCGAGCTGGAAATGAGCAATATGGGGGCATGGCCGGCGCTGGTCAAAGGCGTGGTCGTGGCGCTGCTCATGCTGCTGGTACTGGCCCTCGGCTACAACCTGTACCTCAAGGACCTGTTGCTGCAACTCGACCAGCGCCGGGCGGACGAGGCCGTGCTGAAACAGCAGTTCGCCAGCAAGGCGCGCCTGGTGGCCAACCTCGGGCCTTACACCGAACAGATGAAGGCCATGGAAACCGCCTTTGACCTCATGCTGCGCCAGTTGCCCAGCGATACCGAGGTGCCGGGCCTGCTTGAAGACATCAGCCGCACCGGGCTTGGCAGCGGGCTGGAGTTCGAAGAGATCAAGCTGTTGCCGGAGGTGGTCCAGCCGTTTTACGTCGAATTGCCAATCCAGATCAGGGTTACCGGCGGCTATCACGCACTGGCGACTTTCGTCAGCGGCGTGGCCGGTTTGCCGCGAATCGTCACCCTGCATGATTTCGAGATCAAACCGGTCACGCCGCAGGTCGGTTCGAAGCTGCGCATGAATATTCTGGCCAGGACTTACCGCTACAAGGGGCCACGCTCATGAAGCGCGTTCACGGCTTGTTGCTGGTGCTGGCATGTGTCGGGCTGGCTGGCTGTGGCAACGATGACGACTTCAATGATCTGGATGCCTACATGAACGAGGCGCGCTTGCAGTCGCCCGGCGAGATTGAACCAATGCCGGCATTCGGGTCTTACCCAACGTTCACCTATAACGCCGCACCCTTGCGCAGCCCGTTCCAGCCTGCGATCAGGGTGGACCTGGCGGCACGTCGGGCAGGCTCGCCTGCGGTCAAGCCGGATCCGAACCGTAGCAAGCAGTATCTCGAGGGCTTCAGCATCGAACAGTTCGAGATGGTGGGCACCCTTTCCAATGCGTCCGGCTTCTTTGCGCTGTTGCGTGGCGCCGGTGGCGTGCATCGGCTGAAGGTCGGCGATTACCTGGGGCGTAACGACGGGCGGATTGTCGCGATCAGCGATTCACAGGTCGACGTGGTCGAGATCGTTCCCGATGGAGCGGGAGCGTGGCTGGAGCGACCACGGACCCTTCCATTAAAAGAACACTCATAGTGGAACTCGCATCATGAACAGGATCTTTTCAGCCTTCGGTATTGCGCTATGGATGGCGTTGCTTTCACCGATGGCCATGGCGGCCAGCCTCAAGGCCCTGGATGTCACGGCACTGCCGGGGGATCGCCTGGAGTTGAAGCTGACCTTCGATGGACCGGTGCCCGAGCCGCGCGGCTATACCACTGACCAGCCGGCACGGATCGCTCTCGATCTGCCCGGTGTTGTCAGTCAACTGGCAGACAAGAGCCGTGACCTGGGCAATGGCAATGCGCGCAGCGTGACGGTGGTCGAATCGGGGCCGCGTACCCGGGTCGTCGTCAATCTGGTCGCGCTGGCGCCCTACAGCACTCGGGTCGCTGGCAATCAGCTGTTTGTGGTGATCGGCCAGGGGACGACGGCGGCGCTGAGTGCGCCGGGGCAGCCGGCTGTCGCGTCGGGGCGGGCCAAGGCCGTGGCTTCCGTGGGGCGGTCGATTCGCAGCGTGGATTTCCAGCGCGGCGAGCAGGGCGAGGGGAATGTACTGATCGACCTCTCCGATTCGGGAATGAGCCCGGACATACAGGAGCGCGACGGCAAGCTCGTCCTCACCTTCGCCAAGGCCCGCCTGCCCGAGCCCCTGCGGGTCAGGCTGGACGTCAAGGATTTCGCCACCCCCGTGCAGTTCGTCAGCGCCCGGGCGGAGTCCGGCAAGGCCATCGTCACCATCGAGCCCGGTGGCACTTTCGATTACTCGACCTACCAGACGGACAACAAACTCACGGTGAGCGTCAGGCCGATGACCTCGGGCGACCTGCAGAAACGCAACGCCGAGCGCTCGGCCTACAACGGCGAAAAGCTCTCGCTGAACTTCCAGGACATCGAGGTCCGCTCGGTGCTGCAACTGATCGCCGACTTCACCAACCTCAACCTGGTGGCCAGCGATACGGTGCAGGGCGGCATTACCTTGCGCCTGCAGAATGTGCCGTGGGACCAGGCCCTCGATCTGGTGCTCAAGACCAAGGGCCTGGACAAGCGCAAGGTGGGCAATGTGTTGCTGGTGGCGCCGGCCGATGAAATCGCTGCCCGCGAACGCCAGGAACTGGAATCGCAGAAGCAGATCGCCGATCTGGAACCATTGCGGCGCGAACTGCTGCAGGTCAACTACGCCAAGGCCGCGGAGATCGCCAAGTTGTTCCAGTCGGTCACCCGCGCCGAGGACAAGTCCGACGAACGCGGGTCGATCACTGTCGATGAGCGGACCAACAACATCATCGCCTACCAGACCCGGGAGCGCCTGGACGAGCTGCGGCGGATCGTCAGCCAGCTGGATATCCCGGTGCGCCAGGTGATGATCGAGGCGCGGATCGTCGAGGCCAACGTCGATTACGACAAAAGCCTGGGCGTGCGCTGGGGCGGTTCGATCCAGAACCAGGGCAACTGGAATGCCTCGGGGGTCAGCAACGGCACCAATGGTTCCTCCACCATAGGCACGCCGGGCAGTACCAGCAGCAACTCACCGTTCGTCGACCTGGGCACTACCGCCAATACCTCCGGCCTGGGTATCGCCTTCATCACCGACAATGTGTTGCTGGACCTTGAGCTGACAGCCATGGAAAAGACCGGTAACGGGGAAATCGTCTCCCAGCCCAAGGTCGTCACGTCCGACAAGGAGACGGCGAAGATCCTCAAGGGCACGGAAATCCCCTATCAGGAAGCCGCCTCCAGCGGGGCGACCTCGGTGTCGTTCAAGGAGGCCTCGCTGTCCCTGGAGGTGACGCCACAAATCACCCCGGATAACCGCATCATCATGGAGGTCAAGGTCACCAAGGACGAGCCGGACTACCTGAACAAAGTCCAGGACGTGCCGCCGATCAAGAAGAACGAGGTCAACGCCAAGGTCCTGATCAACGATGGAGAGACCATCGTCATCGGTGGAGTTTTCTCCAATACGCAAAGCAAGGTTGTAGATAAGGTGCCATTTCTCGGCGATGTGCCGTATCTTGGCCGCCTTTTCCGGCGTGACGTGGTGTCGGAGAAAAAATCCGAGCTGCTGGTATTTCTCACTCCGCGTATCATGAACAACCAGGCGATTGCTGTGAGTCGTTGATTCTGTGCGAAATTTGATTCTTGTTGGGCCAATGGGGGCTGGAAAAAGCACCATTGGTCGCTTGCTGGCCAAAGAGCTGCGCCTGCCATTCAAAGATTCCGATAAGGAAATTGAGTTGCGCACGGGTGCCAATATCCCGTGGATCTTCGATAAAGAAGGTGAGCCGGGCTTTCGTGATCGGGAACAGGCCATGATCGCCGAGCTGTGCTCCGCCGATGGCGTGGTCCTGGCGACCGGCGGCGGCGCGGTGATGCGCGAAGCCAACCGTCTGGCGCTGCATGCCGGGGGGCGTGTGGTCTATCTGCATGCTTCGGTGGAGCAGCAGGTCGGTCGCACCGCACGGGATCGCAATCGACCGCTGCTGCGCACGGCCGATCCGGCGAAGACCCTGCGGGATCTGTTGGCGATTCGCGATCCGCTTTATCGGGAAATCGCCGACCTGGTGGTTGAAACCGATGAACGGCCACCGCGCATGGTGGTTCTGGACATACTGGACCGCCTGCAGCAACTGCCTCCCCGTTAATGCGCAGCGTGAAATGCGCTATCCTCGGCGCCTTGCCATGATCGCTCGCGGTTGTGGCGCATGTCTATTGCGCGGCGTCATAAAGCCAGGCGATGCCAGTCGTTAATGCAAGGCAGGACACCAGCTTCCATCTTCACTGTGGGGACACATGCAGACACTTAAGGTCGATCTAGGCGAGCGCAGCTACCCGATTCATATTGGCGAAGGTTTGTTGGACCGGCCCGAGTTGCTGGCTCCGCACATCGCCGGGCGACAAGTGGCGATCGTGTCCAATGAAACCGTAGCGCCGCTGTACCTTGAGCGTCTGAAGCGCAGCCTCGCCCAGTTCTCGGTGATCTCGGTGGTTCTTCCCGACGGCGAAGCGTTCAAGAACTGGGAAACCCTGCAGCTTATTTTCGATGGCCTGCTGACTGCACGCCACGATCGCCGCACCACGATCATCGCCCTCGGCGGCGGGGTGATCGGCGACATGGCCGGCTTTGCCGCCGCCTGCTACCAGCGTGGCGTCGATTTTATCCAGATTCCTACCACCTTGCTGTCCCAGGTCGACTCGTCGGTGGGGGGCAAGACCGGTATCAACCATCCGCTGGGCAAGAATATGGTCGGCGCCTTCTATCAGCCGAACGTGGTGCTGATCGATACCGCCTCGCTCAATACCCTGCCGGCTCGCGAGTTGTCGGCCGGCCTGGCGGAAGTCATCAAATACGGTCTGATCTGCGACGAGCCGTTCCTTACCTGGCTCGAAGACAACGTCGACCGCTTGCGAGCCCTGGACCAGCAGGCGCTGACCTATGCCATCGAACGCTCCTGCGCGGCCAAGGCGGCCGTAGTGGGCGCCGACGAGCGTGAGTCCGGCGTGCGCGCCACGCTGAACCTGGGGCATACCTTCGGCCACGCCATCGAAACCCACATGGGCTATGGTGTCTGGCTGCATGGTGAAGCGGTCGCCGCTGGCACCGTAATGGCACTGGAGATGTCCGCACGTCTTGGCTGGATCACCGCCGAGGAGCGTGACCGTGGCATTCGCCTGTTCCAGCGCGCAGGCTTGCCGGTCATTCCGCCCGAGGAAATGACCGAAGCGGATTTTCTCGAACACATGGCAATTGACAAGAAAGTGATCGATGGTCGTTTGCGTCTGGTGCTGTTGCGCCGCATGGGCGAAGCCGTAGTGACCGACGATTATCCGAAAGAGGTTTTACAGGCCACGCTGGGAGCGGATTACCGCGCCCTGGCTCAGCTTAAAGGTTAATAAGATCCCCATGACTAGTTTGCATGCCGACGAGGCTTTCCTCGGCCACTATCAATTGAGCCATGACCCTTTCGCTCCACGGGTGCCTGGCTTCAAGTTTTTCCCCGCCCAGCGCAAGCCGGTGCTGGGGCAGCTGCATCACCTGGCGCGCTACAGCCAACTGCTGCTGGTCGTGACCGGCCCGCAAGGCAGCGGCAAGACGCTGCTGCGTCAGGCCCTGGTAGCCAGCACCAACAAGCAGTCGGTACAGAGCGTGGTGGTTTCCGCCCGTGGTGCCGGCGACGCGGCGGGCGTGCTGCGGCAGGTGGCCCAGGCGCTGAACGTCGAGCAGGCCGAAATCGGCCCGATCCTGGCGCAAGTGGTGCAACTGGCCCTGACCGGCCAGGAAGTCTATCTGCTGGTGGATGACGCCGAGCAGCTCGACGAGTCGGCGCTCGAGGCACTGCTGGCGCTCGCCGCCGGCGCACCGGAAGGTCGCCCGCATGTGTTCCTGTTCGGCGAGTCGTCTCTGATTGCCGGCCTGGAGCAGCTGAGCGCGGAAGAAGAGCGCTTCCATGTCATCGAACTGCAGCCTTACACCGAAGAGGAAACCCGCGAATACCTGGCGCAGCGTCTCGAAGGCGCAGGACGGGGTATCGAACTTTTCTCCGCGGATCAGATCAGTGATATTCACGAAGGCTCCGATGGCTGGCCTGGCAACATCAACCAGGTCGCCCGGGATGCAATGATCGAAGCCATGATTGCCAGCCGCTCAGCGGTCAAGCGTCCAAGTATGGGGTTCAACATGCCGAAGAAACACGTATTGGCGATATCCGCAGTTGTAGTGGTGGCCGTTGCTGCTGCCTGGCTGATGCCGGGTCGCAGCAAGGCACCAAGTACTGCTGGTGCGCCAGCCAACGAACAGGCGCAGCTGCCGCTGGGCCAGACGCCACAACCGAACAGCAATGGCAGCCCGGCTGTCGAGTTCGCCGGTTCTTCCCAGCCAATGCCACTGCCATTGGTCGGCCAGTCGCAACCGGTGATGCGCGGTCCTCTGGCCGAAGCCGCCGGCGGGATCACCGAGGGTGACGATGGCGTGCCGGTGGAAGGCTCCAGCGCCACGCCGCCGACCGTGACCACTATCGCACCACCAGCCGGCGTGCCGGCCGGTCCGGCGCCGACGCCTGAAGCCCGTCCGACCCCGGCACCGACCCAGGTCGCTGCCGCGAAGCCGGCTCCGGTGGTCAAGCCTGCGCCTGCTCCAGTCAGCAAGCCGGCTGCACCGGCCGCCAAGCCAGCCGAGAAACCTGTCACCGTAGCCAAGGCCGCCACCGGCGGTAGCTGGTACGCCGGTCAGGCGCCAGGCAACTACGTCGTGCAGATCCTGGGCACCAGTTCTGAAGCCGCGGCGCAGAGCTTCGTCAAGGAGCAGGGCGCTCAGTACCGTTATTTCAAGAAAGTCCTCAACGGCAAACCGCTGTATGTGATCACTTACGGCAGCTTCAGCAGCCGTGATGCAGCCGTTACCGCTATCAAGGCCTTGCCAGCGAAGGTTCAGGCTGGTAAACCTTGGCCTCGCACTGTCGCCAGCGTCCAACAGGAACTGGCAGCAACTCGCTGAAGATTCGGCGGCCTTACCCAGGCCGCCTCTCCCAGCACCTCAAAAAAATCCGCATGCGCATGCTGCCTTCAAGGCCGCGTGCTTTGTGGTGTCTGCGTCACAGTAGCTTTTGAGTCGTCGCGGTCCGAACTAAAAAAGTTTTGACTAGCACAGCATATCGCTTTAAACCTTTCATAAATGCGACATAGATTTGCGACATTTCGTCGCAAAATTTGTGAGCGTCTGTGTCGGTGTGTACAATGACCTCCCTTTTGCCCCCGCAAAGCCGGCGTACGTTCGGCGTGGATGGTAACTGGTTGAATTGAAAAGAAATTTGTCTCGATAAGAGGCAGCCTGGTGAGAAAGTGTCTATGAAAGCAGGTCTGTACCAACCAGATGAATTCAAGGATAACTGCGGTTTCGGCCTGATAGCCCATATGCAGGGCGAACCCAGTCATACCCTTTTGCAAACGGCCATCGAGGCCCTGACCTGCATGACCCACCGCGGTGGGATCAACGCGGACGGCAAGACCGGCGACGGTTGCGGTCTGCTGATTCAGAAACCTGACGCGTTCCTGCGAGCTATTGCCCAGGAAACCTTCAGTGTCGAATTGCCCAAGCAATATGCCGTGGGCATGGTCTTCTTCAACCAGGATCCGGCCAAGGCCGAAGCCGCTCGCGAGAACATGAACCGCGAGATCCTGGCCGAAGGCCTGCAACTGATCGGCTGGCGCAAAGTGCCGATCGATACCAGCGTTCTCGGCCGCCTGGCCCTGGAGCGCCTGCCGCAGATCGAACAGGTCTACATCGGCGGCGAAGGCCTGAGCGACCAGGATATGGCGGTCAAGCTGTTCAGTGCCCGTCGTCGTTCGTCGGTGGCCAACGCCGCCGATACCGACCACTACATCTGCAGCTTTTCCCACAAGACCATCATTTATAAAGGCCTGATGATGCCGGCGGACCTCGCCGCCTTCTATCCGGACCTGGGTGACCCGCGCCTGCAAACCGCGATCTGCGTGTTCCACCAGCGCTTCTCCACCAACACCCTGCCGAAATGGCCGCTGGCGCAGCCGTTCCGCTTCCTCGCCCACAACGGCGAGATCAACACCATCACCGGCAACCGCAACTGGGCCCAGGCCCGGCGCACCAAGTTCACCAACGACCTGATGGATCTGGAAGAACTCGGCCCGCTGGTCAACCGCGTGGGTTCCGACTCCTCGAGCATGGACAACATGCTGGAGCTGATGGTCACCGGCGGCATCGACCTGTTCCGTGGCGTGCGGATGATCATTCCGCCAGCGTGGCAGAACGTCGAGACCATGGACGCCGACCTGCGTGCGTTCTACGAATACAACTCCATGCACATGGAACCGTGGGACGGCCCCGCGGGCGTGGTCATGACCGACGGCCGCTACGCCGTCTGCCTGCTCGACCGTAACGGCCTGCGCCCGGCGCGCTGGGTCACCACCAAGAACGGTTTCATCACCCTGGCTTCGGAAATCGGCGTCTGGAACTACCAGCCCGAAGACGTGATCGCCAAGGGCCGTGTCGGCCCGGGCCAGATCTTCGCCGTGGACACCGAAACCGGGCAGATCCTCGACACCGACGCCATCGACAACCGCCTGAAGTCCCGTCATCCGTACAAGCAATGGCTGCGCAAGAATGCCCTGCGCATCCAGGCGACCATGGAAGACAACGACCACGGTTCGGCGTTCTACGACGTCGACCAGCTCAAGCAGTACATGAAGATGTATCAGGTCACCTTCGAGGAGCGTGACCAGGTGCTGCGTCCCTTGGGCGAGCAAGGCTATGAGGCGGTCGGCTCCATGGGCGACGACACGCCGATGGCCGTGCTGTCCCAGCGTGTGCGCACGCCGTACGACTACTTCCGCCAGCAGTTCGCCCAGGTCACCAACCCGCCGATCGACCCGCTGCGCGAAGCCATCGTCATGTCCCTGGAGATCTGCCTCGGTGCCGAGCGCAACATCTTCCAGGAATCGCCTGAGCACGCTTCCCGTGTGATTCTCAGCTCGCCGGTGATCTCGCCCGCCAAGTGGCGCTCGCTGATGAACCTCGACCGCCCGGGCTTCGAGCGTCAGGTCATCGACCTGAACTACGAGGAAAGCCTCGGCCTGGAAGCGGCGATCCGCAACGTCGCCGATCAGGCCGAAGAAGCCGTGCGTGCCGGTCGTACCCAGATCGTTCTGAGCGACCGTCATATCGCCCCGGGCAAACTGCCGATCCACGCTTCGCTGGCAACCGGCGCGGTACACCACCGTCTGACCGAAAAAGGCCTGCGCTGCGATTCCAACATCCTGGTGGAAACCGCCACCGCGCGCGATCCGCACCATTTCGCGGTGCTGATCGGTTTCGGCGCCTCGGCGGTCTATCCGTTCCTGGCCTACGAAGTGCTGGGCGACCTGATCCGTACCGGTGAAGTGCTGGGCGACCTCTACGAGGTGTTCAAGAACTACCGCAAGGGCATCACCAAGGGCCTGCTGAAGATCCTGTCGAAGATGGGTATCTCGACCATCGCGTCCTACCGCGGTGCGCAGCTGTTCGAGGCCATCGGCCTGTCCGAGGAAGTCTGCGACCTGAGCTTCCGTGGCGTGCCGAGCCGCATCAAGGGCGCGCGTTTCGTCGACATCGAAGCCGAGCAGAAAGCCCTGGCTGCCGAAGCCTGGAGCCCGCGCAAGCCGATCCAGCAAGGCGGCCTGCTGAAGTTCGTCCATGGTGGCGAATACCACGCCTACAACCCGGACGTGGTCAACACCCTGCAAGCCGCCGTGCAGCAGGGCGACTACGCCAAGTTCAAGGAATACACCGCGCTGGTGGACAACCGCCCGGTGTCGATGATCCGCGACCTGTTCAAGGTGAAGACCCTGGACACGCCGATGGACATCAGCGAAGTCGAGCCGCTGGAATCGATCCTCAAGCGTTTCGACTCCGCCGGCATCTCCCTGGGCGCGCTGTCGCCGGAGGCCCACGAAGCCCTGGCCGAAGCGATGAACCGCCTGGGCGCGCGTTCCAACTCGGGTGAGGGCGGCGAAGACCCGGCGCGCTACGGCACCATCAAGAGCTCGAAGATCAAGCAGGTGGCCACCGGCCGTTTCGGCGTGACCCCGGAATACCTGGTCAATGCCGAAGTGCTGCAGATCAAGGTGGCCCAGGGCGCCAAGCCCGGCGAAGGCGGCCAGCTGCCTGGCGGCAAGGTCAACGGCCTGATCGCCAAGCTGCGTTACGCGGTACCTGGCGTGACCCTGATTTCGCCACCGCCGCACCACGACATCTATTCCATCGAAGACTTGTCGCAGTTGATCTTCGACTTGAAGCAGGTCAACCCGCAGGCGCTGGTTTCGGTGAAGCTGGTGGCGGAAGCCGGCGTCGGCACCATTGCCGCTGGCGTGGCCAAGGCCTACGCCGACCTGATCACCATCTCCGGCTACGACGGTGGCACCGGCGCCTCGCCGCTGACCTCGATCAAGTATGCCGGTGCGCCGTGGGAACTGGGCCTGGCGGAAACCCACCAGACCCTGCGCGGCAACGACTTGCGCGGCAAGGTCCGGGTGCAGACCGACGGCGGCCTGAAAACCGGCCTCGACGTGATCAAGGCGGCGATCCTCGGCGCCGAAAGCTTCGGCTTCGGCACCGCGCCGATGATCGCCCTGGGTTGCAAATACCTGCGTATCTGCCACCTGAACAACTGCGCCACCGGCGTCGCCACGCAAAACGAGAAGCTGCGCAAGGACCACTACATCGGTACCGTCGAGATGGTGGTGAATTTCTTCACCTACGTCGCCGAGGAAACCCGTGAGTGGCTGGCCAAGCTGGGCGTGCGTTCGTTGGAAGAGCTGATCGGTCGCACCGATCTCTTGGAAATCCTCGAAGGCCAGACCGCCAAGCAGCATCACCTGGACCTGACCCCGCTGCTGGGCAGCGACCATATCCCAGCGGACAAGCCGCAGTTCTGCCAGGTCGATCGCAACCCGCCGTTCGACCAGGGCCTGCTGGCCGAGAAAATGGTCGCCATGGCCAAGCCTGCGATCAACGACCTCAGCGGTGCCGAGTTCGCACTCGACATCTGCAACTGCGACCGTTCCATCGGTGCGCGGATCTCCGGCGAAATCGCCAAGGTCCACGGTAACCAGGGCATGGCCAAGGCGCCGATCACCTTCCGCTTCAAGGGCACTGCCGGTCAGAGCTTCGGGGTGTGGAACGCCGGCGGCCTGAACCTGTACCTCGAAGGCGACGCCAACGACTACGTCGGCAAGGGCATGACCGGCGGCAAGCTGGTGATCGTTCCGCCCAAAGGCAGCGCCTACAAGACTCAGGACAGCGCGATTATCGGCAACACCTGCCTGTACGGCGCTACCGGCGGCAAGCTGTTCGCCGCCGGCACCGCGGGCGAGCGTTTCGCCGTGCGCAACTCCGGTGCCCACACCGTGGTGGAAGGCACTGGCGATCACTGCTGCGAATACATGACCGGTGGTTTCGTCTGCGTGCTGGGCAAGACCGGTTACAACTTCGGCTCAGGCATGACCGGCGGTTTCGCCTACGTGCTCGACCAGGACAACACCTTCGTTGACCGGGTCAACCACGAGCTGGTGGAAATCCAGCGGATCAGCGGCGAAGCGATGGAAGCCTATCGCAGCCACCTGCAGCGCGTGCTGGACGAATACGTCGAGGAAACCGGTAGCGAGTGGGGCCGTAACCTGGCCGAGAACCTCGATGACTACCTGCGTCGCTTCTGGTTGGTCAAGCCGAAGGCTGCCAGCTTGAAATCGTTGCTTTCCAGCACCCGTGCCAACCCGCAGTGATATGCGCCTGAAGAGTTTGATGAGGTTTTAACTATGGCTGAACGTCTGAATAATGACTTCCAGTTCATCGAGGTCGGGCGCAAGGATCCGAAGAAGAAACTGTTGCGTCAACGCAAGAAAGAGTTCGTGGAGATCTACGAGCCCTTCAAACCCCAGCAGTCGGCCGACCAGGCCCACCGCTGCCTGGGTTGCGGTAACCCGTACTGCGAATGGAAGTGCCCGGTGCACAACTTCATTCCCAACTGGCTCAAGCTGGTGGCCGAGGGCAACATCCTCGCCGCCGCCGAGCTGTCGCACCAGACCAACACCCTGCCGGAAGTCTGCGGCCGGGTGTGCCCGCAGGACCGCCTGTGCGAGGGTGCTTGCACCCTCAACGACGGCTTCGGCGCGGTGACCATCGGTTCGGTGGAGAAGTACATCACCGACACCGCCTTCGCCATGGGCTGGCGTCCGGACATGTCCAAGGTCAAGCCGACCGGCAAGCGGGTCGCGGTGATCGGCGCGGGCCCGGCGGGCCTGGGCTGTGCCGACGTGCTGGTACGCGGTGGCGTGACCCCGGTGGTGTTCGACAAGAACCCGGAAATCGGTGGCCTGCTGACCTTCGGCATCCCCGAGTTCAAGCTGGAAAAGACCGTGCTGAGCAATCGTCGCGAAGTCTTCAGCGGTATGGGCATCGAGTTCCGCCTCAACACTGAGGTGGGCAAGGACGTGACCATGGAGCAACTGCTCGAAGAATACGATGCGGTATTCATGGGCATGGGCACCTACACCTACATGAAGGGCGGCTTTGCCGGTGAGGACCTGCCGGGCGTGCACGACGCGCTGGACTTCCTGATCGCCAACGTCAACCGCAACCTGGGCTTTGAAAAGTCGCCGGAAGACTTCGTCGACATGAAGGGCAAGAAGGTCGTGGTCCTCGGTGGCGGCGACACGGCGATGGACTGCAACCGCACGTCGATCCGCCAGGGCGCCAAGGCGGTGACCTGTGCCTATCGTCGTGACGAAGCGAACATGCCCGGCTCGCGCAAAGAGGTGAAGAACGCCAAGGAAGAAGGCGTGAAGTTCCTCTACAACCGCCAGCCGATCGCCATCGTCGGCGAAGACAAGGTCGAAGGCGTGAAGGTGGTCGAGACCCGTCTCGGCGAGCCGGATGCCCGTGGCCGTCGCAGCCCCGAGCCGATCCCGGGTTCCGAAGAGATCATCCCGGCCGACGCCGTGGTCATCGCCTTCGGTTTCCGCCCGAGCCCGGCGCCGTGGTTCGAGCAGTTCAGCATCCAGACCGACAGCCAGGGCCGTGTCGTGGCGCCGGAACAGGGCCAGTACAAGCACCAGACCAGCAACCCGAAGATCTTCGCCGGTGGCGACATGGTGCGCGGTTCCGACCTGGTGGTGACGGCGATCTTCGAAGGCCGCAACGCCGCCGAAGGGATCCTGGATTACTTGGGCGTCTGATACAGCCCCTGTAGCCGCTGCCGCAGGCTGCGATAAGGCCGCAGGCCTTCAGCGATCTCACGATCCTGCGCCCGCGTTGTCGGAATGCCGCCCAGATCGATCGCAGCCTTCGGCAGCGGCTACAGAAGCGGCACTTGTGGCGCGACAAATTGACCCGATAGATAAAAGGCACGGCTCTCGCCGTGCCTTTTGCGTCGCGCTCTGAGAAAATGCCCGCACTTTTTTTCCGGATGCCGACATGACTGCCCTGAAGAACGACCGTTTCCTTCGTGCCCTGCTCAAGCAACCCGTAGACGTCACCCCGGTGTGGATGATGCGTCAGGCTGGGCGCTACCTGCCTGAATACCGCGCCAGCCGTGCCAACGCCGGTGACTTCATGAGCCTGTGCATGAACCCGGAGTTCGCCTGCGAAGTCACGCTGCAACCGCTGGACCGTTATCCACAACTGGATGCGGCCATCCTCTTCTCCGACATCCTGACCATCCCCGACGCCATGGGCCAGGGCCTGTACTTCGAAACCGGCGAAGGCCCGCGTTTCAAGAAGGTCGTCAGCACCCTGGCCGATATCGAGGCCCTGCCGATCCCGGACCCACACAAGGACCTGGGTTACGTGATGGACGCGGTCAGTACCATCCGCCGCGAGCTCAACGGCCGCGTGCCGCTGATCGGCTTCTCCGGCAGCCCCTGGACCCTGGCCACCTACATGGTCGAAGGCGGCTCGTCGAAGGACTTCCGCAAGACCAAGGCGATGCTCTACGACAACCCGCAAGCCATGCACCTGCTGCTGGACAAGCTGGCGCAGTCGGTCGTCAGCTACCTCAACGGCCAGATCAAGGCCGGCGCGCAAGCGGTGCAGATCTTCGACACCTGGGGCGGCAACCTGTCGGCGGCGGCTTATCAGGAATTCTCCCTGGCCTACATGCGCAAGATCGTCAGCGGCCTGATCCGCGAGCACGAAGGGCGCAAGGTGCCGGTGATCCTGTTCACCAAGAACGGCGGCCTGTGGCTGGAAAGCATCTCCGACGCCGGTGCCGACGCCTTGGGCCTGGACTGGACCTGCGACCTCGGCGAAGCGCGCCGGCGGGTCGGCAACAAAGTCGCCCTGCAAGGCAACATGGACCCGACCGTGCTCTATGCCAAGCCGGAAGCGATCCGTGCCGAAGTCGGGCGTATCCTCGCCAGCTACGGCAAGGGCAGCGGCCATGTGTTCAACCTCGGCCACGGCATCACCCCGGAAGTCGACCCAGAACATGCCGGCGCCTTCCTGCGCGCGGTGCACGAACTGTCGGCGCAGTATCACCAGTGATCGCGACCCGATAACCAGGCCCGGCTTTTGCCGGGCTTTTTTTTGCGCCCGGGAAACGGCCTGGCGATTAAGTTTCAATTCAGCCTGACTGGTTAATCTGGCGCTATCGAAACCCACATTGGATCACTGCCATGAAAACCCGTTACCTCGTTCTGTTGCTCGCTCCGCTGTTCAGCACCGCCGCCCTGGCCGTCGGCTACACCGGTCCTGGCGCCCAGGCCGTCACCAGCGTCGCGGCGGCAAACGATGCCGCGGACGATACGCCGGTGGTATTGCAGGGCCATGTGGTCAAGAAGCTGAACAACGACGACAAGTACGAATTCAAGGATGCCAGCGGCACCATCACCGTCGAGATCGACGACGAAGACCTGCCGCCGGTGGCATTCAACGAGAAGACCCAGGTCAGGCTGACCGGCGAGGTCGAGAAGGGGCTGATGAAGCGCGAGATCGACGTCGACCTGGTGGAGATCGTCAGGTAATCCGATCCACAGCCTTTAGCTATCGCCCATGCCGGCGACCGGACCCCGCACATGAATCGCGGGGGTTGGTCGCCGGCATGTTCGTTCAGCGACTACTGAGTGGTCAGCGGCGGCAGCTTGGCCAGCTTCAAGGCCACCAGTAGCGCCACCACCAGCAGGGCGCTGATAAACAGGCCGATGCCATTCCACCCGGCCATGTGCCAGAACACCCCGCCCGCCGTCCCGGCGATGCTCGACCCGGCGTAATAGCTGAACAGGTACAGCGATGAAGCCTGGCCCTTGGCCTTGAGGGCGCGCCGGCCGATCCAGCTGCTGGCGACCGAGTGGGCGCCGAAGAAGCCGAACGTGAAGATCAGCATGCCGATGATCACCACCGACAACGGGCTGAGCATGGTCAGGGCGAGGCCGGCGAGCATCAGCGAAATGGTGGCCCAGAGCATTTTGCGTCGCCCCAGGCGGTCGGCCAGGGCGCCGATTTTCGCCGAGCTGTAGATCCCCGACAGGTACACCACCGACAGCAGGCCGACGAAGGCCTGATCCATGTGATACGGCGCGGCCAGCAGGCGATAGCCGATGTAGTTGAACAGCGTGACGAACGCGCCCATCAGCACGAAGGCTTCGAGGAACAGCAGCGGCAGGCCGGCGTCGCGAAAGTGCATGACGAAGCCGTCCAGCAGGCTGCGCGGGTGCAGCGAGCGGGCGCGGAAGTTGCGCGATTCGGGGAGGATTCTCCAGAACACCGCCGCTGCGATCAGCGCCAGGCCACCGATCACCAGCATCGCCGTGTGCCAGCTGACGAAGTCGATCAGCACCCCGGTGATCAGGCGACCGCTCATGCCGCCAATGGCGTTGCCACCGATGTACAGGCCCATGGCCAGGCCGATGTGCTGCGGATGGATCTCTTCGCTCAGGTAAGTCATCGCCACCGCCGCCAGGCCGCTCAGGGACAGCCCTACCAGCGCGCGCATCAGCAGCACCCCGTGCCAGCTCGGCACCAGGGCGCTGGCAATGGTGCACAGCGCGGCGGCGAAGAGGGCGGCCACCATCACCGGCTTGCGGCCGATGCGGTCGGAAATCGGCCCGGTGACCAGCAGACCGACAGCCAGCAGGCCGGTAGCGACCGAGAGGATCAGGCTGCTCTGCGCGGCGTTGATGGAAAATTCCCGGGACAGCAGCGGCATCATCGGTTGTACGCAGTAGAGCAGGGCGAAGGTGGCGAAACCGCCGGAGAACAGCGCCAGCACCGTGCGCATGAACATCGGCGTGCCCTTTTCGATGTAGACCTCGTTCAGTTGCGCGACCACCCCATCGAGGGCGGTGAGAGGGAGTTCGTGGGCGAGTGGAGCGACAGCGGTTTTCACGGGGGACCTCGGGGAGAGCGCGGCCGGTCAGGCAATGGAAAAAAGCATATAGCTGGCTAATGTTTCTTTCCAATATATTGTTCGACCTGATTGATATGTTTTACGACCTAATGAGGCGATCATGGAATTGCGTCACCTGCGTTACTTCATCGCGGTGGCCGAAGAGCTGCATTTCGGCCGCGCCGCCCAGGTCCTGGGCATCTCCCAGCCGCCCTTGAGCCAGCAGATCCAGGTGCTGGAGCAGGAGGTCGGCGCGCGTTTGTTCGAGCGTACCAATCGCCGGGTCGAGCTCAGCGAGGCCGGCAGGCTGTTCCTCGATGAGGCACGACAGGTGCTGGCCCAGGTCGACAAGGCCGCGGATGTGGCCCGTCGGGCGCAACGTGGGGAACTGGGCGAGCTGAAAATCGGCTTCACCTCGTCGGCGCCTTTCAACTCGAGCATTCCCCAGGCGATCTTCGCCTTTCGCCAGCGTTTTCCCGACGTGCGCCTGAAGCTGCGCGAGATGAGCAGCACCCAGGTGGCCGAGGCGCTGCTGGACGAGTCGATCCAAGTCGGGATCATGCGGCCGTTGCCGCTGCCGGATTCCCTGAGCGTGGTGGAGTTGCTGCGCGAACCGCTGGTGGCGGTGCTGGGCTCCAAGCACCCGCTGGTGGCCGGCAGCGAAGCCGGCCTGGCGCTGTCGGCCCTGGCCCACGAGCCCTTCGTGTTCTTCCCGCGCAGCTACGGCAGCGGCCTGTATGCGCAGTTGCTGACCCTGGCCCGGGATGTCGGCTTCACCCCGCACTTTGCCCAGGAAGCGGGCGAGGCCATGACCATCATCGGCCTGGTGGCGGCGGGGCTGGGTGTCTCGGTGTTGCCGGCGTCCTACCAGCGCATGCGCATCGACGGCGTGGTCTATCGACCGCTGCTCGACCCCGAGGCGGTCTCGGCGGTGTGGCTGGCGCAGCGTGCCGACCAGCGTTCGCCAATGGCCAAGGCCTTTGTCGAGCTGCTGACCCGCAAGGCCGAGTTGTAACCTGCTGGGTAGTATTCCGCGGGGTTCCGAAGGTGGACATCTCGGGTAACGGATCGGGTTTGCTCATCCGCCGGCCCATTGCGCAGACTCGGGTTCTTTGCGCGAGTGTCACGGATGTCACTTCACTATCAGCCCAGGGAGGGCAGTGTCCTGATCTGTGACTTCAGAGGTTATGAAGTCCCCGAGATGGTCAAGGTCAGGCCTGTTGTGGTCATACGCAGGCACAGGAGCAACCGGCATCTGGTGACGGTCGTTCCCTTGAGCACCACCGCGCCTGACGTGGTGTTGGGGCACCATCTGCAACTTGCCAACCGCCTGCAGGGGCGACCGTGCGTCTGCTGGGCGAAATGCGACATGCTTGCCACGGTCGGCTTGCCGCGACTCGATCGGATCAGGCGCAAAGACCGCCATGGCCGGCGAATTTACGAAGTCTTGCAACTTACAGACGAAGAGTTCGCCGCCATCAAAGCCGCTGTGCGCAAGGCTTTGGGGATCTAAGGTCAACCTTTCCCAGGAATAAGGCCAATGGCCACGGTTGCCGGGCGGCAGGCTTCGAGCGACACTGCGCGCGTACCCGAAAGGGACTTGTGAGACTCTGAGGATCCTGGGTAACCAGCCATCGCAGAGCCAGACAGGCAGAGCGCGATGACAAGCCAGCCTGTTTGTGAAAGGGCGCCGAAAGGCGCCCTTTGTCGTTTTCGGGGGGATGGAAACCTGTTGGCGCCTTACTCCACCTTCGCCAGATCGCCGCGCAGCGCGACGCCTGCCATCAGGGCGCCCGCGTGGCATTCGTAGGTTTTCGCGTCCTTGCGCTCGTTGCTCTTGTAGAAGCTGGCGATGTCGGTCACGGCATTGGCGCCGACTTTCTTGGCTGCCTGGTGCAGGGTGATCAGCGCCGATTGCAGGACCCATTCGCAGGCCACTTCGTCGCTCTTGTTGAAGGCGTTGGTCTTCTTGTTGGTGACCGCGCCGACGCTGACCACCGTGACCTTGCCGGCTGGCTTGTTGCCGGCCAGGTAGAACTTCACGCTGCCGTCGATCTTGCCGGTGCTGATGGCTTCGGCGACGACCTTGTCGAACGGCAGGTACAGCGCGGTATCACGGGCCTGGCTGACGCCGGGCAGGGTGCAGAGCAGCAGGGTGGCGGCAGCGGCCAGGGTCTTCAGTTGCATGGTGGTCTCCTTGACATAGAAAGGGGGGCGGCGGCTGGCGCTCAATTAGGCGCGGCAATCGCCTGGGCCGAGCTGGACAGCTGTTGCGCGGTCCGCTCGTTCTGGTTGTCCTTCAGCTCGCGCAGGATGCCCTTGTCCAGCAGGCGCACCCAGCGGATGTAGTTCTTGTGGATCTTGCCGTCCGCGTAGTTCATGCCACGGCTGTCGCGGTAGAGGATCTTGTAGTGGGTCGGTGTGTACTGGATGTCGATTTCCACGTGGTACTGCTCGCGCACGGTGATCTCGGCCTGGATCAGCTCCGGGCTGATGCGCTGCACGGTCCACTTGCGGGCGACCAGGTTTTTCAGGATCGCCTGTTTCATTTCCTCGTGGTCGGCCTTGAGGGTGGCGGGCAGGACCCGGTCCGGGGTGTACATGCGCTTGCTGGTGCACGAGACACAGGTCAGCAGGGCCAGCACGATCAGGCATGCGCGAAGCAGGGAAGACATTCCATTTTCTCCGGGGGGTAACGTCATTGAGGTCAGCGGCGGAAAATCAGCGAGGTGTTGACGCCGCCAAAGGCAAAGTTGTTGTTCATCACGTACTCGCAACTCATCTGCCGGAATTCGCCGCGCAGGTAATCCAGCTCGCCGCAACGCGGGTCCACCGTGTCGAGGTTGAGGGTGTGCACGTAGAGGTCGCGGTTGAGCATCTCGATGCTGAACCAGGACTCCAGCGCGCCACAGGCTCCCAGGGTATGGCCGAGGAAACTCTTCTGCGAACTGATGGGCATCCGGCTGCCGAACAGGCTGCTGGTGGCCAGTGTTTCGGCAATGTCGCCCTGTTCTGTAGCGGTGCCGTGGCCGTTGACGTAACCGATGGCCGAAGGCTCAAGGCTGGCGTCTTCCAGGGCCAGCTCCATGGCCCGGCGCATGGTGGCCTGCTCCGGACGGGTGGTGTGCTGGCCATCGGCGTTGCTGCCGAAGCCGACGATTTCGGCATGGATATGCGCGCCACGGGCCAGGGCGTGCTCCAGCTCTTCGAGCACCAGCATGCCGCCGCCCTCGCCGATCACCAGACCGTCGCGGTCGCTGTCGTAGGGCCGCGGGCTGGTATGCGGGGCATCGTTTTTCAGGCTGGTGGCGTAGAGCGCGTCGAACACCATGGCTTCGGTTGGGCACAGCTCTTCGGCGCCGCCGGCGAGCATCAGCGGCAGGCGGCCGAACTTGATCGCCTCATAGGCGTAGCCGATGCCCTGGCTGCCGCTGGTGCAGGCGCTGGACGTCGGGATCAGCCGGCCCGTGAGGCCGAAGAAGATGCTGATATTGGCCGCGGTGGTGTGCGGCATCATGCGCACGTAGGAGTTGGCGTTGAGGCCTTCGGCCACCGAGTTCAGCAACATGTTGCCGAACGCCTTGATCTCGTCGGTGCTGCCGGTGGACGAGCCACAGGCCACGCCCATGCGCCCATCCTTGATCGACTCGTCGCCCAGCAGGCCGGCATCGGCCAGGGCTTGCTCGGCGGCCCCCACCGCGAGCCGCGACACCCGGCCCATGCTGCGCAGCTGCTTGCGGGTCCAGTGCGCCGGTACCTTGAAGTCGTCCACGGGGCCGGCCAGGCGGGTATTGAGCTCGCTGAAGCGATCCCATTCGTCCATCCGGCGAATGCCGCTGCGGTTGGCGCCGAAGTTGGCGACGATGGTGTCCCAGTCGCTGCCCAGCGAAGTGATGCCGGCCATGCCGGTGACGACCACACGTTTCATCAGACCAGGCCTCCGTTGACCGCCAGTACCTGGCGGGTGATGTAGGCGGCCTCGGCGGACATCAGGAAGTTCACCGCGCCGGCGACTTCCTCCGGGGTGCCCATGCGCTGGGCCGGGATCATCTTCAGCAGCTCGTCCACCGGCACGTTCTCGTCGAGCATGGCGGTGTCGATCAAGCCTGGCGCCACGCAGTTGACGGTGATCTTGCGTTTGCCCAGCTCGATGGCCAGGGCCTTGGCCGCGCCGATCAGGCCAGCCTTGGAAGCGCTGTAGTTGACCTGGCCACGGTTGCCGACCTGCCCGGACACCGAGGCGATGCAGACGATGCGCCCGGCCGCGCGGCGTCGGATCATCGGCATGATCAGCGGGTGCAGCACGTTATAGAAACCGTCGAGGTTGGTACGCAGTACGGTGTCCCAGTCGTCTTCGCTCAGGGCCGGGAACGCGCCGTCGCGGGTCAGGCCGGCGTTGAGCACCACGCCGTAGTAGGCGCCATGGGCTTCCACGTCGGCTTCGAGAACGGCCTTGCAGCTGGCGCGGTCGGTCACATCGAATTGCAGGATGCGCGCCTGGCGCCCCAGGGCCTCGACTTCGGCCTGCACGGCCTCGGCTTCGCTGCGGCCACTGCGGCAATGCAGGATCAGGTCATAGCCGGCCTGGGCCAGGCGCAGGGCGATGGCACGGCCGATACCGCGGCTGGAGCCGGTGACCAATATGGATTCAGTCATGGCTGGACTCCTGTTGATAAAGCGGGGGATTCGTTCAGGTAGCTGTCCGCCTGTGGCGGACAGAACACGTTGAGGCGGGCGCTGGCCTGGATGCCGGGGGCACTCAGGTGGCATTCGAATAGGCCCATGCCGTTGTCGTCCTGCAGGGAGCGCAAGGCGTGAATCTGCAGTTCGCTGCCGGCGGGGAAGTGTTCCACATTGCATTCGAACTTGCGCGTGCCGAGCAGGAACCCCAGCTCGACGGCCTGGCCTTTCTGGCGCGCATGGCAACCGGCGTAGGCGGCGACGCTCTGGGCCATCAGTTCGATGCCGACCCAGGCTGGCAGGCTGCCGTCGGCACGGTTGAACAGGCCATCGGGCTTGACGGTGAGGCGGGTGCGGATCTGCTCTTCATCGAACCCCAGGACCTGATCGATCAGGATCATGTCGCCCGCGTGGGGCAGCAGTTCGGCGAGCGGCCAGTCAATCATGGGGCGTCTCCGATAATCAGGCTGACGTTGTTGCCGCCGAAGGCAAAGGAGTTGCTCATCAGGCAGCGCGGAGCGTTCTGCTCCAGACGTGTGGTGGCGGTGACCCAATGCAGCGGCGGCAGTTGCGGGTCGGCCTGGGCGTCCCAGATATGGGGCGGCAGGGCGTGCGCGGCGTTGTCGCTGGACAGGCTCAGCCAGCAGAACGCCGCTTCCAGGGCTCCGGCGGCGCCCAGGGTATGGCCGCTCATGGGTTTGGTCGACGAGCAAGGCACGCCGGCCGGGAACAACTGGTCGACCGCCAGGCTTTCCATGGCGTCGTTGTGCTGGGTGGCCGTGCCGTGCAGGTTCAGGTAGCCGATCTGTGCGGCGTGCAGGCCGGCGTTGTGCAAGGCCTTCTGCATCGCTTGCAGGGCGCCGCGGCCACTGGGTTCGGGGGCGGAAATATGGTGCGCGTCGGAGCTGGCGCCGCCGCCGAGCAAGGCGATCGGTTGCGCGTCGAGGGTTTCCTTGCTCATCAGGAACAGCACGGCGGCTTCGCCGATATTGATGCCGTCGCGGTTGACCGAGAACGGATTGCAGCGCTGCGCGGACACCGCCTCCAGGGCCGAGAAACCGTTGAGGGTCAGCTTGCACAGGCTGTCGACGCCGCCGCACAGCACCGCGTCGCACAGGCCCAGGTCGAGCAGGCGGCGGGCGCTCATCAGGGCGCGGGCGCTGGAAGTGCAGGCAGTGGAAATCACATAGGCCGGGCCACTGAGGTCGAGCCAGTCGGCGAGAAAATTCGCTGGCGCGCCGAGTTCCTGCTGCCGGTAGTCGTAATCGGCCGGGAAGTGCCGGTCGCGCAGGTAATGGGCGATGCCGCGGCTGGCTTCGTCGATGCCCGAGGTGCTGGTGCCGAGGACGATGCCGATGCGGCTGTGGCCGTAGCGGGCGATGGCCCGGTCGATGTCGTCACGGATCTGCAGGGCGGCCTCCAGCAGCAGCTGGTTGTTGCGGCTGCCCTGTTGCCTCAGCGGCGGCGGCAGGCTCGCCAGCGGCCTCTGGACGGCGGCCACGGGCACGCTGCGCTCCGGCACCCAGCCGGCTTCGGCGCGCATGCCGGAGCAGTCGCCGGCAAACAGGCTGCGGGCCACTTGCTGCTTGTCGCGCCCAAGGGCACAGATCACCCCGAGGGCATTCAGGTAGGCCGTCATGAGGCGTTCTCGGCGGTCAGCGGGCTGATGTGGTAGTGCAAGCCACGAGGCAACTCCAGACGGAAGTCCAGAGCCTGGCGATAGCGGACCTGCCAGTGCGGGGCGAGGTCACGCTGCGCGCCGTGCTGCCGGGCGGCTGGATAATTATCTCGCAGTTCGCCCGCGGGCGTCAGGGCGAACAGCAATGCGGCGAACAGTTCGCGGGCCTCCGGGTTCGGCGGCAACAGGCCGTCGGCCTGCCAGCGACCGTCGATCAGTTGCTGGCGCGCCAGGGGAATGCCCAGCGGGTCAATCAGCGACCAGCGGATGCCCGGCCCTTCGGCCTGGATCACCAGCAGCCAGTCCTGGCGCTGCCCGGCCTGTTGCCGCTCGACGTGCAGTTGCAGCGGCAGGGCCAGGCTCGGGGTTTTCTCGGGCAGCGGCGGCTGGCTGGCGCAGGCGCTCAGCAACAGCAGGCAGCCGACGAGCAGGGCACGGATCATCCAGCGGCACCTTCGTGCAGGGGTTTGCGGGCAACCACATTGACCAGGGTTTCTTCCCGTTGGCCAAAGGGTTTCGGGCGGCGCAGGCCGAAACGTTCGAGCAGCCCGAAATCCTTGGCGCGGCTCCACCACAGATAGGGATAAGACACATTGCGTGGGGTGAATTCGAAACCCTGTCGGCGGATCATTTCCAGGTACTGCGCCGCGCTTTTCTGCACGTGCATCGGATGGCGGAACAGCCAGCGGATCACCCAGGTGTCGATGTAGGCCTCGGTGGATTCGGCGAACAGCAGGTAACCGCCCGGCTTGAGCACGCGATAGAACTCGGCCAGGGCTTTCTCCTGTTCCACCAGGTGGTGAAAGGTCTGGTGGCAGAACAGCAGGTCGACGCTGGCATCGGCCACGTCCAGGGTCGCGCAGTCGCTGCCGATCAGTTCGACCTGCAGGCCCTGGCGCGTTGCCTCTTCGCCGCTGAGCCTGAGGCTGTGCGGGTCGGCGTCCAGACCGATCAGGCGCCGCGGGGCGAACACCTGGCGCAGGTACTGGAACGACTTGCCCTGGCCGCAGCCGGCATCCAGCAGCACCGGGTTGCTCGGCGGCTGGTTGTCGAACAGGCGGCGCAGGTCGTTGATCGCCACCCGCAGCACATGGTGCTGCCAGGTATGGCTGCGCAGGAACCAGAAGCCGAAGCGGGTTTCCTCGACGTAGCTGGCGCTCAGGTACTGCGGCTGGGCGTCGTTCATGGAGCCTCCATGGCGCAGATTTCCGAGAGCATGCGCAGGCGGCGCTTGGGTTCGCTGACGAACGGGTTGCGTTCGTCCCAGGCATAACCGGCGAGGATCGAACTGATCATCCGGCGAATCTCCGGCGAGCTGCCCGGGTGGTAGATCACGTCCTGGAAGGTGCCGGCGTACCAGCCTTCGACGTAGCAGCGGAAGGTGTCGACGCCGCGCTTGAGGGGGATGGCGAATTCGCTTTCCCAATCCACGCTTTCGCCCTGCAACTGCCGATGCAGCACGGCGGCGGCCATGCTCGCCGAACGCATGGCGATGGTCACGCCGGAGGAGAACACCGGGTCGAGGAATTCCGCGGCGTTGCCCAGCAGCGCGAAGCCCGGGCCGTGCAGGGTCTTGACGTTGGCCGAGTAGCCGCCGATGGCCCGCGCGGGGGTATCCCAGACGGCGTTGTGCAGGACCTTGGCCAGGCTCGGGGTTTCCTCGATGAAACCGCGCAGGCACTGGTCCAGGTCGTCGCCACGGCCGTCGAAATGCTCCTTGGCCGCCACCACGCCGACCGAGCAGCGGCCGTTGCTGAACGGGATGGTCCAGAACCACACGTCGCGTTTGCTGGGGTGAGTGGTGATGAGGATTTTTTCCCGCTCAAAGGCCGGGCTGTCGATACGGTCTTCAATATGGGTGAACACCGCCTGGCGGACCGGGAAGTTCGAGGGCGCCTCCAGGTCCAGCAGGCGTGGCAGCACGCGGCCGTAGCCGCTGGCGTCGAGGACGAAGTCCGCTTCCACGCGGTACTCGCTGCCGTCTTCGCGCAGCACCTGCAGCTGCGGCCTGGCCAGGTTGAAGTCGGCGCTGACGATGGCCTCGCCATAACGCACTTCAACGCCTTGCAGGGCGGCCTGATCGGCCAGCAGCTTGTCGAAGTCGGCGCGTTGCACCTGAAAGGTGGTGGGCTTGCCCTCGCTGAAGGTGTCGCCGAAGTCGAAGGCGCTGTAGCGCTCGCCCCAGGCGAACGCGGCGCCGTTCTTGCGCTGGAAGCCCGCGGCGTTGACCGCCTCGAGCATGCCGGCCTCTTCGACGAAATCCAGGCAGTGGGACAGCAGGCTTTCACCGATCGAAAACCGTGGGAAATGCTGGCGCTCGACGATCAGCACGTCGTGGCCTTTGCCCTTGAGCAGCGCGGCGGCAATGGCGCCCGATGGGCCAGCGCCGATCACCACAATCTGGCGGCGTTCCATTTCAACTGTTGGCACTGGGGCTCCTTGCCGGTTCGGCGATGTTCGGGTTCAAAGGGACCAAAGGTGTTCGGTGCAGCCCGGCCAGGGCCGGCATCAGGGTGGCGATCAGGCCCATGAGCATCAGCGCGAAGTACAGCGCCGGGCTGATCAGCTGTTGTTGCAGCAGCAGGTTGAGAAAGACGATCTCGCTCAGCCCGCGAATGTTCAGCAGCAGGCTTTCCCGCCAGCGGCTGGCGCCCTTGAAGGAGGCGCCGGCCCAGCCCAGGCCGAGCCAGTTGCCGAGCAGCTTGCTGGCAATCGGCAACAGCAGCAAGGCCCCCAGCTGCACCCAGCCGAGGCTGTCCATGGCGCTGTGCACGTTGATCTGCACGATGCCGAACGTAAGGATCAGCGGGATGGCGATAAAGGTCTGCAAACGGCTCATCCAGGCTGCCTTTAACGGCAGCATCAGAGGCACCTTGAGGGCGGCCATGCACAGCAGGTAGCCGATGCCGAAAATCAGCGCGTTGAGCTTGTAGTGCTCGGCCACCACCAGCAGACCGAAGAAACCCAGGCTGTGCAGCAGCGGCTGGCGCAGGCCGAGGCCGCGCAGGAGCAGCGGCAGGCAGGCTGCGGCCAGTGGTAGCAGCAGGCTGCTCAGGTGCAGGCTGCCCTGGGCAACGCCGAACAGGGTCCAGCAACTGAGGTCGATGAGGATCGCGGTCTGTACCAGGCGCCGCGTGGCCAGCGGCGGGTAGTCGATGTGCCGCAGGTACAGGTACAGCACCGGAATCGCGGTAATGGCGAACAGCAGGCCCACCGCCAGGGAGCTCAGCCAGGGTTGCGCCGGCAACAGCCAGACCGCCGTGGCCAGGCCGCAGGCGAAGGGGATGGCGAAGCTCGGCAGGGCGATCTTCAGGCTCTGGCGGTCCAGGCGCAGGTCGATTACGTCGCTGAGGATATGCCCCAGTAGCAGGGCGAAACTCAAGCCGTACAGGTTCTTCAGCCAGGTCGGCGAGACCAGTTGGGCGCCACTCAGCTGCCAGTGCGGTTCGATCCAGAACAGCATCAGCAGCGGCAGGCCGAAGGTCGCCAGCAGCAACTGGCTGACGATCGGGATCAGGCCTAAACGGCTGCCGATACGGGTGGCGAGCGCGAACAGCAGCAGCACCATGAGCCAGAACAGGGCGGTCATCACAGGACGGGCTCCGTAACGGGCTGGCGATGGTGCTGGCGACCGGCCCAGGGCGCCAGGATAAAACTGAAGGCCAGGCCCAGGCTCACCGACAAGCCGAAGTTGCTGACCGCCGGGGTGCTGGAAATCGCCAGCAGGCCGAACGACAGCCAGGTGGTCAGCGCTGCAAGTAAGGTGCCGAGCAGGCTCACGGCGGCCCCGCCGACCTGTTCACGCATGAGGATGGCGTAGTCGACGCTGATGGCGGTCACCAGCAACAGGCCGAACAGGCTGAACAGGGTCAGCGGTTGCCCCAGCCAGCCCAGGCTGGAGAGGCTGCACAGGGCTGCCAGCAGCGGCAGGGCGACGAGGCGCAGGGCGCCACTGAGGCCGAACGGCAGGATCAGCAGCACAACGATCAGCACGCAGGAAGCGAGCTTGAGCTCGGCGGCGCTGACCTGGGTGGCGGCGAACACTTGGTTCAGGTCGCCCAGGCGGTCCACCAGTTGCACCCCCGGCAGATCCTGCGCCTGTATCCGCAGCAACTGTGGGTTGTTCAGCCCCTGCAGGCTGACCATCGCCGCCACGCCGTTATCGGTGGGGCCCAGCCACAGGGTGCGGTAAGGCTCGGCCAGCGGGCCTTGCAGGGCGCTGTCGATGTCTTCGCTGGGCAGCGCGCGCAAGTGCGCGAGTTCCGCGTTCAGGGCCGTGACCGGGACCCCGAGATCCAGCAACGGCTGCCAGTGCCGCGGCAGCTCGTCCAGGGCCTGGCGCAGGCGCTGTTGCTCGCTGGGCAGGCTCACCAGCTGGTTGAGCGACAGATAGCCCTGGAGTTTCTCCAGGTTGACCAGTTGCTCCAGGCGCTCGCTCAGGGCGCCGAGGCGTTCGAGCAGCTGTGGCTGATCGGCGCCGCGCACCAGGAAGAACTGGCTGGTGGGCTGGTAGCCGGTGATCCGCGCGATGGCCTGGGCTTCGTTGAGCAGTTGTGGCGGCGCGCCGATCCACTGGCGGATATCGTTTTTGCTCTCCAGCTGCCACAGGCCGCCGGCGCAGAAGGCGATCACCAGCGCCAGCAACCAGGGGCTGGACACGCGCTTGAGCAACTGGGTGCGCAGATTCAGTAGCCATTCGGCTACCCGCAGCGGCCATTGCGCCGGTTGCAATTCGACGCCGCGCAGCAGCGCCGGCAGCAGGCAGACCGCGCTCAGATAAGCACCCAGCAACCCGGCGGCGGAGAACACGGCAATCTGGGTCAGGGCCGGGAACGGCGTCCAGGCCAATGCCAGGTAGCCGATGCAACTGGTGGCCAGGCTCAGGGTCAGCCCCGGTAGGGTCAGGCGCAGCGCCGGCCAGCTGTGCCAGGGGCGCAGGTTCCAGCTCTTGGACAGGTAGTGCAGCGGGTAGTCGACGGCAACGCCGATCAGGCTCGAACCCAGCACCAGGGTCATCACGTGCATATGGCCGAAGAGGGCGACGCAGGCCACCGCGCCAAACAGCATGCCCACCAGCACCGGCACGAACGCCAACAACACCCGCCAGCGCCGGAAAGCCAGCAACAGCAGCAGGAGGATACCGACGGTGGCGCCGCCGCCGACCCAGGTGATCTCGCGGGAGGCCTGTTGCTGGCCGTTGGCGGCGTAGAGCAGGCCGCTGGCGGCCAGCAGCTGGACGTCGGCCTCGGCGGCCTGTTCGCGGCTGTGCTGGAGCAGGGCCGCCACTTGCAGCGGCAGTTGCATGTCGAAGGCGTTGCCGGTGGTGCGCGCCCGCAGCAGCACCCAGCTCTTGCCGTCGGCATCGGCGATCAGGGTGCCGCTGCCGATGTCCAGTTGCACCGCGCCACGTTGCGGCTGGCTGTTCTGGATGCGTCCGGTCAGGCCCAGCCAGTCGTCCTGGCTCGGGACCAGGCTGAAACTGTTGAAGGGGTCGAACAGCGCCTGGACGCGCTGCTGGATAAAGGTGTCGGGGTGCAAGATCAACTGCTGGCGGTCGGCGGCGCCAAGCATCGCCAGGCGCCCTTGCAGCAATTGCGTGCGCAGCGCCGGCAGGTCGGCCTGCAGGTTCCACTGAACCTTCTCGAACAGCCCGCTGGCCTGCCATTGCTCACCCAGGCGCTGGGCCATGGCGATGGCCTGCTGGCGCTCGGTGTGGCCCACCAGCACCAGCATTTCGCGGTTCAGCGGTTCCTGCATGCGTTGCTCGGCCTTGAGCTCCAGGGCATCGGGGTCGGTGCCCGGCACCAGCTCCATGAGGTTGGCCGACAGCGGCGCGCCATGACGCCATTGCCAGCCGGCCAGGGCCAGCACGGCCACCAGCAAGAGCAGGAACAGCCGCGGCCACCAGCGTTCACTCGGCAAAGTCATGTTGCTCCGCGTCGCTCAAGGGCTGGTTGCTGATGCTGTCGTGCATCTTCAGCACGGTGCTGTCGCCCTGGGTTTCCAGCAGCTCGATGCGCTGCACCAGTTCGCCACCGTCGATGTTGATCTGGTTGAACACCTGCTTGAGCAGCAGCGAACGTGGGGTCAGGGTCAGTTTCCAGGCCTTGGCGTCGCCGGCCAGGGCTAGCTCGAAGTCCCGTTGCAGGCCGCTGCTGTCGCCTTGCAGCACGGCGAGGAACAGGCGGTTCTGTTCGGCCCCGGCGCTCTTGTTCGGCAACATTTGCCAGCCGCTGCCCTCCCGGCGGGCGATGCCTTGGCCGGTGATGCGGTAGTCCTGTTGCAGCGGTGTTTTCAGCAGCCACAGCAGGCCATGGTTTTTCGCCAGGACGAAGCTGCCCTTGCTGGTCAGCGGCTGGGGCAGGGCGCGCAGGTGTTTCTCCTGGACGAAGCTGCCGTGGATCACCTCGGGCTTGGCCAACTGGTCGCTGAGCTGTTGCAGGTCGAAGGCATTGGCCAGCGAGCTGAAGCCGAGCGCCAACAACAAACCCAACAGCCTGTAGCCGCGGCCGCCTGGCTGCGATCGACTATGCAGCGGGCATGGCGTTTCGGTACTCAGGGTGTGCGGGTGCTGCGCACCCGATCGCAGGCTGCGCCAGCGGCTACAAAGGGTTCTCATGGCAGCATCCTTTCCACGGCATCGGTGAACACCTTGGGCGAGGCCAGTTGCATCTCGCGGCTGGCGATCTCCACCGCCACCTGCACCGAGCTGGCGCGGGTCAGGCGTTCGCCGGTTTCCAGGTCGCTGATCAGGTAGTTGATCTTCAGGCGGTTTTCCCACTCCACCAGGCTGGCGCGGACCTTGAGCTTCTGGCCGAACACCGCGCCGCGTACATAACGCAGTTGCAGGTCGATCACCGGCCAGGCATAGCCGGAATCGCGCATCTGCTGGTAGTTGTGGCCGAGCTTGTCGAGCAGGGCGCAGCGCGCCACTTCCAGGTACTTCACGTAATGCCCGTGCCAGACCACATGCATGGTGTCGACGTCGAAAAACGGCACCTGGATCTCGGTGTCCGCGTGCAGCACGCCCCGACTACGCATGCAGCCTCCAGTGTTGCTCGGCAATGCGTTGCAGGCACAGGCGCAGTTCGCCTTCCAGGGCGCGGTCCTCGATCACCGGTGGGAAGTCCTTGGCCAGCTCTTGGTGCATGGCCGCCAGGGCCGGCGGCAACGGCCGCGCGTCGTCGGCCCGGCCGCGCAGCCAGACGCCTTGGTTGGCGGCCAGCAGGGTAGCGGCGGCGACCTGTTCGGTCAGTTCCAGCACACGGATTGCATCGCGGGCAGCGATGGTGCCCATGCTCACCTTGTCCTGGTTGTGGCATTCGGTGGAGCGCGAGAACACGCTGGCCGGCATGGTGTTTTTCAGCGCTTCGGCGGTCCATGCGCTGGTGCCGATCTGCACCGCCTTGAAGCCGTGGTTGATCATGGCGCGGTCCGCCGGGGCGCCGGACAGGTTGCTCGGCAGGCCATGGTTGTAGCGCTCGTCCACCAGCAGCGCGAGCTGACGGTCCAGCAGATCGGCGACGTTGGCCACCAGGTTCTTCAGGCTGTCCATGGCGAAGGCGATATGCCCGCCGTAGAAGTGCCCGCCGTGCAGCACGCGTTCGGCTTCGGCGTCGATGATCGGGTTGTCGTTGGCGCTGTTCAGCTCGGTCTCGATGAAGCCGCGCAGCCAGCCCAGGCTGTCGGCCAGCACGCCCAGCACATGGGGCGCGCAACGCAGCGAGTAGCGGTCCTGCAGGCGGTGCAACGGCGCGGTCGGCGCGTCGATGGCCAGGTCCTGGCGCAACCAGGCGGCGACTTGCATCTGCCCCGGGTGCGGCTTGGCGGCGAACAGGCGCTCGTCGAAGTGCTCCGGGTTGCCCTGCAAGGCGACCACGTTCAGTGCGGTGATGCGCGTGGCCAGTTGCAGCAGGTAGTCGGCGCGGGCGAAGGCCAGGCAGGCCAGGCCGGTCATCACTGCGGTGCCGTTCATCAGTGCCAGGGCTTCTTTCGGCCGCAGTATTAGCGGCTCCCAGCCCAGCTCGCGGTGTACCTCGGCCGAGGTCCGGCGCTCACCGCGGAATATCACCTCACGCTCGCCGGACAGGGTCGCGGCCACGTAGGACAACGGCGTCAGGTCGCCGCTGGCGCCCACCGAACCCTCTTCGGGGATCAGCGGCAGGATGTCGTGTTCGAGGAACGCCTGCAGGCGCTCCAGCAGTTCCACGCGCACCCCGGACACGCCATGGCACAGCGACTGCAAGCGCGCCGCCAGTACCGCGCGGGTGGCTTGCGCGTCCAGCAGCTTGCCCAGGCCACAGCCGTGGAAGGTGTACAGATGACGGGGCAGCGCCTCGACGTGCTGCAGCGGCACCGCGACCACGCAGGAGTCGCCGTAGCCGGTGGTCACGCCGTAGATCACGCCTTCCTTGTCCAGCAGCGAATCGAGGAATTGCGCGCCCTTGGCGATGCGCTGGCGGAATGCGCTGTCGCCTTGCAGTCGGGTCGGCGCCTGACGGTTGGCCAGGGCCAGCACGTCTTCGATGCGCAAAGGGAGTTCGCCGAAGGTTACCGGCTCAAGCGGATGCGTCGTCATCGGTCTTCCAGAAAGGGTAAAAGTTGAACCATTGGTGCGGGGCTTCGAGGCAATGGTGACTCAGGCGCTGCGCATAGCGGGTGGCCCACTGATGAATGACCTGCTCGCGCTCGCGGCGCGTCCACGTCACGCTGTCGGCGAACGGTTCGAGGGTCAGGCGATAGTGGCCGTCCGGTTGTTTCAGGCACATCAGCAGATTGACCGGGCACTTGAGCAAACCGGCCAGCAACCATGGGCCTTGCGGAAACGCTGCCGGGTGGCCGAGAAAGTCCACGGTGACGCTGCGCCCACCGTGCAACGGCACGCGGTCGCCGGCAATCGCCAGCCATTCGCCGCGCTCCAGGCGTTCGTGCAGTTGCAGCATGATCACCGGGTCCAGTTCACTGACCTGAATCAGGCGCAGATTGGTCGCTCCGGCTTCACCCAGCAAGCGGTTGAATTGCTCGGCGTGCTTGGTGTGCACCAGTACGTTCATGGTGACCTTTTCGCCGATCTCGGCCAGCGCCCGGCACACCTCAAGGTTGCCCAGGTGCGCGCCGACCAGCAGTTGCCCGCGACTGCCGCGCAACTGATCGCGCAGCAATGCCGGGTCGATGATCTCGATCTGCTCGATACGGATCTTGCCGTTCCACACGTCGAGCTTGTCGAGCAGCGAATCGGCGAACGCCATGAACTGGTGGAACACGCGCCAGTAACTCGGGCGCAATTCGGCGCGGTTGCTCCAGTCAGCCAGCCGTTGCTGGTATTGCCAGGCACTGTTGCGCGCGGTACGGCCGAACAGGAAGAAATACAGGACGATGCCGTACAGCAGTGGACTGAGCAGGCGTCGGCCAAGCATCTTGGCGGCGAATGCGGTGAATTTCATCAGCAGGAAGCTGCCGCGTTCCTCACGGTCGGCCCAGTGCTTCTTGTCGGTCTCCACACTCATGTGCGCCACCGTCGCCAGAGGATCAGCGGCGCGCGCAGCAACATGCCGAAGAACAGCCGGGCGTGCATGCTGGAAATCAGGAGGTTGTCGTGGAACAGGCGAAAGTGCGAAAGGCCATCCGCCGGGTAACGGACCTGGGTCGGCAACCAGCGCATCGGCTGGTTGCGCCAGGCCAGGCGCACCAGGATATCGGTATCGAAATCCATGCGCCGGCCGATCTTCACCGAGTCGATCAGCGCCAGGACAGGCGGCAGGGGGTAGACCCGGAAGCCGCACATGGAGTCGGGGATCTGCAACGACAGGGTATTGATCCAGACCCAGACGTGGGTCAGGTAGCGCGCATAAAAACGGCCCTTGGGCACGCTGGCGTCGTACTGTGGATAACCGCAGACCAGTGCTTCGGGGTGGGTGCGGGAGGTGGCGATAAAGTTATCCACATCGCGCAGGTCGTGCTGGCCGTCGGCGTCCACTTGCAGGGCGTGGCTGAAACCCAGGCGCGAGGCTTCGTGCAGCCCGGCCATGACTGCGCCGCCCTTGCCCTGGTTGACCGCGAGCTTGACCAGGAATACCTGTTCGCGCTCGGCCAGCTGTTCCAGCACGGCGGCGCAGGCCGGGCTGCTGGCGTCGTCCACCAGCACACAGGGCAGGCCGCTGGCGAGCAGGGCCTCGACCACCGCCGGCACGGCGGCTTCATGGTTGTAGACCGGGATGACGGCGCAAGGGTTATGCATGGAAGTTGCCTCCCGGGCGTCCGCTGCGCGGCCGATCGCAGCCTTCGGCAGCGGCTACACAAAGCCGCTGGGGGCTGCGCTCGCCTGGCGCCCATAACTTATCCACAGGCGTTCTCCAGCAGGATGCGGCCGCTGGAGCAGGCGGCGGTGTCATTGCGATAGGCGAAGTAGAGTTTGCCGCGCTCATGATCGAAACGCAGGTGCAATTGCACCTGGTCGCCGGGGCGCACCAACTGCTGGAACTTCAGCACTTCCATGCCGGCAAAGCGCCCCGGCAGATCGAGCAACTGCTGGCCCAGCGCCAATGCCCAGTCCACCTGGACCACGCCCGGCAGCACCGGGGTCTGGGGGAAGTGGCCACTGAAGTAGGCCAGGTCCGGCGGGATCGCCAGTTGCAGGCTCCATTCGCCGTCGGCTTCGAGCTGTTCCAGCACTTCCGGCGCCCGTGGGCGCGGGGCCAGCAGCAGGGCTTCGACATCGGCCTGGGGCAGCTTGCCCTGGCTGTTCAGGGGCAACTGGCGCAGCAGGCGCCAGCGGCGCGGTAGCGCCAGGGCCTCGCAATGCTGGCTCAGGTGCTGGCGCAGCGCTTGGGTGAGGGCCCTGCGACCCTGATTGCGCAAGGCGTGCAGGCCTTGTTCGCTGAGGACCAGCAGCGCGCCGAGGGAAGCGCGGTTTTCCCGGACCACCCCAAGGCGCGCTTCGGCGACCCAGGCATGCTCGGCCAGGGCCTGTTCCAGCATCGGCAGGGAAATGCGTTTTTCTTCCAGCTTGACGATCCGGTCCAGGCGCCCGAGCAGCTCGAAACGCCCATCTGTGGCGATGCGCGCGGCATCGGCGGTGTGTTCGATATGCCCGGTCGGCAGGTAGGGCGAGGCGATCAGCAGGGCGCCGTCGCTGTCCTGGCTCAGTTCGACCCCGGCGAAGGCTTGCCACAGGCTGTCGCCCTGGCGCCAGGCGATGCCGCCGGTTTCCGAGCTGCCGAGGATCTCCGTTGGCCATTGTCCAAGACGCTGGTGCAGGCCTTGCGCGGCGTCGGCAGGCAGCGCGCCGCCGGAGGAAAACACCCGGCGCACCGGGCTCAGGGCCGGCCAGTCGAGGTTGTCGCCCATGCGCTTGAGCAAGGCCGGGCTGGCGACCCAGGCAAAGGCCGGGTGTTCGCGGCTGGCGCGCTGCAGGTCTTCCGGGAACGGCAACTGCCGACGGACGAAGGTGCGCCCGGCGCAGAGCGGCCAGAGCACACGGAACAGCAGGCCGTAGATATGTTGGGTGGCGACGCTGCCGATGATGCAGGCCTGGCCCAATCCCTTGCCCCACAGTTGCTCCAGGGCCTCGACTTCGTTGGCCAGCTGGCGCAGGGATTTATCGATGCGCTTGGGTTCGCCGCTGGAGCCGGAGGTGCACAGGCTCAGGCGGCAGCCGTCGAGATCGAGTTCGGCGGCGGGCAATGGCACTTGGTCGAAGTCGACCAAGTGGGCATCGCCCGGCTGGTCGGTCAGCCACAGATCGACCTGGGTCGCCCAGCGTTGCCGGGTCTGCGGTTGCAGGTCGGCGGGCAGCAGTACGCTGACCCCGGCGCGCCAGGCACCGAGCAGGGCGATGGCCAGTTCGGCGGCATCTTCCAGATGCAGGGCCAGGCGCTGTACGCCCCTGGCCTGCAAGCCCGCGGCCAGGCTCAGGGCCTGGTGCCGCAGGTGGCTGTGATCGAGTGTCGGCTCGAGCGTGACGGCCCGTTCCGGCAACGACTTGAGCAGCAACTGCTCAAGTTTTATCCAATTCATGCGCGGCCTCGTACGCGTTGTCGTAACAGCCATTCAATGGCAAACAGCAAACCCATCAACCCGTAGGAGATCAGGCCGTTGTACAACGTCCACCAGCTCAGCGGCGCCCATAGGGTCAGGGCCGCGGCGAGCAATCCGTTACAGAGGAAAAACACACTCCAGGCGACAGTCACCTGGCGGGTATAGCGAATCGCCTTTTCCGGCAGCGCAGGCTCGCTGAGGCGAGCCAGGCGTTCAGCCACCGGCGGGCCGTATTTCAGGCTCAGGCCGAACAGCGTGAGCATGAAGCCGCTGATCAGCACCGGGTACCAGCGCAGTAACAACGGGTTATCGAACAGCGCCAGCAGCAGGCAGAAGGCCAGGGCGGCGCCCGCCATCCACAGGCTGCCGGGACGCCGTTCGCCGGTCAGCGCCCGGGCCAGCCACAGGCTGCCGAGCAACAGGCCGAACTGCCAGGGAGCGAAATGCTCCATGCCGAAATACACCGCGAAGGGATACAACAGGCCTGCCAGCAGCAGGCCAAGGCCGATCAGCCGGCTCATGCGGCCGGCTGGACCAGACGGTATACCGCCTCGACCACGTCATTGACGGTACGCACCGACTTGAATTCCTCGGCGGCGATTTTCTTGCCGGTCTTGCGCTTGATGTGATCGATCAGGTCGACGGCGTCGATGCTGTCGATTTCCAGGTCCTGATACAGATTGGATTCCAGGCTTACGCGTTCCGGTTCCAGTTCGAAGAGTTCCACCAGGGCATCACGCAGGGTGTTGAAGATGTCGTCACGAGTTTGCATGGTCCGGTCTCAAGCTGCCTGTTTTGCAGTGACGAATGCCGCAAGGCTCGCCACGTTGGTGAAGTGATTGCGGGTGTCCTTGGCGTCGGCGTCGATCTTGATGCCGTAGCGTTTCTGGATCGCCAGGCCCAGCTCCAGGGCGTCGACCGAGTCCAGGCCCAGGCCTTCACCGAAGAGCGTCTGCTCGTTGCCGATGTCTTGCACGCTGATGTCTTCGAGGCCCAGGGCATCGATGATCAGCATTTTAATTTCCTGGTGCAGATCGCTCATCTTCGGCGAGCTCCTTAATGAAGTAGTGATGCAAATAATCGTTGAGCTTGCGCGAGGCCTGCGGCGCGGGGCCCTGGGCGGCAAAGGCATACGGGTCTATATCGGCTCCGACGCGAAAACTGAAGTGCACGCGGCGCATCGGGATGCGATACCAGGGTTCGGCCTTGGTCAGGGTGGTCGGGCTGACCTTGATGATCACCGGGGTGATGATTCTCGCACCCCGCAAGGCGATTGCCGCGCCCCCCCGATGAAAGGCCGGCGCCTGGCCCGGCGGGGTGCGGGTGCCCTCGGGGAAAATCACCAGGGTCTGGCCGTTGCGCAGGGCTTCGCCGGCGGCGTCGAGCATGTCCATGCTGCCGTCGTTGCTGATGTATTCGGCTTCGCGTATCGGGCCGCGAGTGAACGGGTTCTGCCACAGGCTCTGCTTGACCACGCAGTTGGCGTTGCGCACCAGGCCGATGAGAAAGACCACGTCGATCAGCGATGGGTGGTTGGCAATGATCATTTGTCCGGGGCGGCCGAGCTTTTGTGCGCCTTCGACTTCATAGGTCAGCACGCCGCTGCGGGCCATGAAACGGATGAACAGCCAGAACAGCCGGCCGATGGTGCGACGCGCGCGCTGGCGATGTGCTTCGGCGTCGCCGGGCAGGCAGGCGAGCAGCGGGAAAATCACCAGGCGCAGGCACAGGCCGCCCAGGCCGAACAAGGCGAAGCTTGCCGCGGTGGCGACCAGGCGCCAGTAGTAGGCGTCGCGGGGCTTTGTATTTACAGGTTGCGTTGCCAGTTCCATACACGGTTCTTCCAGGCATGTTGGCAAAAGGTTTGCTCGCCGAGCAGGGTACGCAAGAGATTCAGGGCATGGGGCCACTCGGCGCGCGGCGCTCCCTCGGTGGCGGTACCGAGCGTCAGTTGCCACTGCTGGCCGGGGGTCAGCAACAGGCCGACCGCATAGGGGAAGGGCACGTCGTCGATCCAGGTGGCATAGGCGGCGGGCGGCTGCTCTTCGGTGACCACCAGCAGCACCGCCGGGGCGCCTTCCCCAAGCAGCGCCGCGGCCTCTAGCATGCCGTGTTCGAGGCCGTCGCCGGCAGCGGCGAGGGCGGTCATTTCGCTGGTTTCGCCACGCATGATCGACCACAGGCCGATCACCGCGTTGTGCACCGAGAGGCTGAACTGGGTCGGGGACAACGGCTGGTCGGCCGCCAGGTCGCTGAGGATGTCGAAGGTGCGCGGCGTTTCGCCATGCCGGGAAATAAAGACCAACGGTAGCTGTTCCAGGCCTTCGGCCAGCGGCCAGCCCACGCTAAAGGCCATGCGCGCCAGACGGCTGAGGCGCCGGCGCTGCATGGCCGGTAGAAACGACACGTCCGGGGCCGCATCACTGCTCTGGAGCACGACCGGCTGTCGGCTCCAAGCCTGCCAATCGTCCACGCTTTCGAGCCCAGGGGCCCACGCGCGCCATTGGGCGATGTTGAAGTTGATCACTTGAAAATTCATCCCGCCCCTGCGGGCTTACTTGACGTGGTCAGGCGCTTAGATCGCAGACTCACCTGGCACGGAGCTACAGCCGAGTGGCGCGCATTATCCCGGTGTGACTGGCTGGTAGCAAACATTGGTTATGTTTCACTCAGTGAAAATGACCCATTCGACAGGAGAAAAGTGTCATTTAGCCATTATTGAGCGGCACCGGGTGGGCGCACGCAGACTTTCAGAAAGTCTAGGCCGATTCCGGTCATTGCAACGGGCTTGGCGCTCTGTCGTCAGCGAGGTAGCGAAGCAGCGGTACTGGCTACTACACTCGGTGATCTTTGAGGCAGGGAGGTTCTGACATGCGGCGCGTGGTGTTCAATCAGAAAGGGGGAGTCGGCAAGTCGAGCATTGCCTGCAATCTGGCGGCCGTAAGTGCCAGCGAGGGGTATCGCACACTGCTGGTGGACCTGGATGCCCAGGCCAACTCCACTCAATACCTCACCGGCCTGACCGGCGATGACATCCCCATGGGGATCGCCGACTTCTTCAAGCAGACCCTGTCTTCCGGACCGTTCTCGAAGAAGAACCAGGTCGATATCTACGAAACGCCGTTCGACAACCTGCATGTGGTGACGGCCACCGCCGAGCTGGCGGATCTGCAGCCCAAGCTTGAGGCGAAGCACAAGATCAACAAGCTGCGTAAACTGCTGGACGAGTTGGCCGAGGACTACGACCGGATCTACCTGGACACCCCGCCGGCCTTGAACTTCTATGCGGTTTCGGCGCTGATTGCCGCCGATCGCGTATTGATTCCCTTCGACTGCGACAGCTTTTCCCGCCAGGCGCTGTACGGCCTGCTGGCGGAAATCGAAGAACTCAGGGACGACCATAATGAGGATTTGCAGGTCGAAGGCATTGTGGTCAACCAGTTCCAGGCCCGCGCCAGCCTGCCCCAGCAAATGCTCGATGAACTGATCGCTGAGGGCCTGCCGGTATTGCCGGTGTACCTGGCCAGTTCGGTGCGCATGCGCGAATCCCACCAGGCCAGCCTGCCGCTGATCCACCTCGACCCCCGGCACAAACTGACCCAGCAGTTCGTCGACCTGCACAACCTGCTGGAAAGCGCCTGACCTTCCACCTAGGGTTCAAGGCACTTTTGAAATAGCGGTCAGATGCCCTGGCTGCGCAGCCAGCTCATCAGTTGCGGTAACGGGAAGGCGCCACTCTGGCGTGCCACTTCCCGTCCGTTCTTGAACAGAATCAGGCTCGGAATCGAGCGAATTCCCAACTGCGCCGACAATTGCTGGTTGGCCTCGCTATTGAGCTTGGCCAGCCGGCACTTGCCTGCCAATTGCGCCGCCGCCTGCTCGAACACCGGCGCGAAGGATTTGCACGGCCCGCACCAATCCGCCCAGACATCCACCAGCAACGGCAGGTCGCCCTTGATCTGGCTGGCGTAGTCGCCTTGTTTCAGCTCGAAAGGCTGGTTCAGCAATACCTGGCCTTTGCAGCGTCCGCATTTGGGCTGATCGCCCAGGCGCTCGGCGGGGATGCGGTTGAGGCCGTTGCAGTGGGGGCAGGGGATCAGTAGTGGATCGGACATGAGGGGGGGCTCCAGGAGAGTGGGCGATGGGCGTTATCTGGAGTCTGGCGCGGGGTTTATCAAGCGAGGGGCGGGTCTGTTGCATTCCTTCATACATCTTTGAGCTGCGTGGCGGCTGGCGAATCTAGGCTGAAACGGAGCCGCGGGTTTATGCCGTTGGTCTGTTCAGGCGCATAGCAACTTGCTATGGCGCGCTTCCGACACTACCGTCTATAGCAATATGCGATAGGGACATTGCATGCATATCATCACCGCCAAGCGAATCTGGGAGGCCAAGAGCCGCTGGCCACAATCGGCCAATGCGCTGGAAACCTGGTACAGAAAAGCCAAAAGCCTCAATCCGGCCGATTTTGCAGCCATCAAGGCGGTATTTCCGGCCACCGACAAAGTGGGGGCGTTTCACGTCTTCGATATTGGTGGCAACAAGTTACGAATCATCGCCGTGGTGCGTTATGAAGTACGACGTCTCTATATCAGGCACGTGCTGGACCATCACGAATACGACAAAGGCAGGTGGAAGGAGGAAACCAGATGAACGTTCTGGTGAAGCAGGCGGCGGATCATTGGCATTTCGTGGCGCCTGTGTTGCGTAAACCCAAGACCGAAGCCGATTACGATGCATTGGTCGCGGCGCTGGATGAACTGCTGGATCTCATGGGAGAGGACGAGAACCATCCAGTGACTTCGCTGGTGGACATCATCGGCGACTGGATCGAAGCCTACGACGAAGAGCATCGACCGATGCCGATAGCCAGTGGTGTTGACGTCTTGCGCTCCCTGATGCACGAACACGGCCTGACCCAGAGCGATCTGCCAGGCGTGGGTGCACAGTCGGTGGTTTCGGAAGTATTGAGCGGCAAGCGCCAGCTCAACCTGCGGCAGATCCGCTGGCTGGCCGAGCGCTTCGGTGTTTCGGCCGAGGTCTTTATCTGAGGGTCAGGACGAGCAACTGATTTCCAGGTGCTTGCCCCATTCGGGCGGTCGTTCGGCGTAGCTGTCCATGCCGGCCTGTTGTTCGAACGGCTTGCTCAGTACCGCGTGCAGGCGGCGCACCTCGGAGTAATCCCCTTGTTCGGCGGCGTCGATAGCCTTCTGTGCCAGGTAATTGCGCAGGATGTACAGCGGGTTGACGGCGTGCATGCGTTCCCGGCGCAACTCCTGACCCTGGACCGGATCACGGGCGACCCGGGCCTTGTACAGATCGGCCCAGGCATCGAAGCCCTGGCGGTCGACGAAGTCGTCGCGCAGCCGGGCCACGGCCAGTTCCGCCGACTCATCCCCCAGGTGGCGGAAGAACAGGCTGTAGTCCACGCCGCTGCCCTGCATCAGTTGCAGCAGCCGTTCCACCAGCTTCTGATCCTCGTCTTCGGCGTTGGTCAGGCCGAGGCGGCGGCGCATCAGGTCCAGGTAATGGGCCTGGAACAATGGCAGGAACAGGCCGAGGGTTTCCCGCAGGGCCTCGACACTGATGAAAGGCGTCAGCGCCTGGGCCAGGGCGCTGAGGTTCCACTGGCCGATCGGCACCTGGTTGCTGAACGAGTAGCGCCCCTGGTCATCGGAATGGTTGCAGATGAAATGCGCATCGAAATCGTCGAGGAAGGCGAACGGCCCGAAGTCGAAGGTCACGCCGAGGATCGACATGTTGTCGGTGTTCATCACCCCGTGGCAGAAACCGTAGGCCTGCCATTTGGCGATCAGTTCGGCATTGCGCTCGACCACTTCGCGGAACATCGCCAGGTAAGGTTCCGGCTGCTCCAGGCACGCGGGAAAGTGCATGGCCAGCACGTGCTCGCCCAGCTGTTTCTGCTGCTCGGGGCGTTTTGTGTAATAGAAGTATTCGAAGTGGCCGAAGCGGACATGGCTGGGCGACATGCGCAGCAGCATCGCCGCGCGCTCCTGTTTCTCGCGCCAGACCGGGGTGTCGGAGCCGATCACGCACAGCGCCCGGGTGGTTGGAATACCCAGGGCGTGCAGCGCTTCGGAAGCCAGGAATTCGCGGATCGACGAACGCAGTACGGCGCGGCCATCGCCCATGCGCGAGTAGGGGGTCTGGCCGGCACCCTTGAGGTGCAGGTCCCAGTGCTCGCCGGCGGCGTTGTACACCTCGCCCAGCAGCAAGCCGCGACCATCGCCCAACTGAGGGTTGTAGGAGCCGAACTGATGCCCGGAATAAACCATCGCCCGGGGCTCGGCTTCAGCCCACAGCTTGTGCCCGCCGAACAGTTCGGCGAATACCGGGCTTTGCGCGACCTCGGGGTCCAGGTCCAGCAGCGCCATGGCCGCCGGGCTGGCCACCACCAGGCGTGGGCGGTCGATCGGCTCGGGCAGTACATGGGTTGAGAACGCATCGCCCAGGCGGGCGAAGCGATTGTCGAAGGTCAGTTCGTCGAGGGCTTTCAACGGCCATCTCCAGCAGAATGTCCGAGCATTCTGCTAGGGATAGCGTCCTTAGTCGAGCCTGCTGGGGGGCGGTTCCTGCAGCGGTTTGCCGTCGGGCAGCGGGACAATGGTCTTGGTCTCCGGCTCGATGGGCACCATCTTGTATTCCTGGCCATGGAGGTTCTTCAGGTAGACCTCCATCTGGCGGAACGAGATGTTGATGTGCTGCTTCTTGAACTCGCGGTTGATGAAGCGGTTGACCTCGTCGAGCACCGGGTTGCGGTCCCCCAGCTCGCGCACGTGCATGCGCAATTCGTGGTCCAGGGTGCTTTCGCCGAAGTTGAGGAAGTACACATGGGGCTCGGGTTCTTTCAGTACCCGCGGGTTATCGCGGGCCGCCTTGAGCAGCAGTTCCTTGACCAGGTCCAGGTCCGAGCCATAGTCGACGCCGAGCTTGAGGGTCACCCGGGTGACGGTGTCGGTCAGCGACCAGTTGATCAGTTGCCCGGTGATGAAGGTCTGGTTCGGGACGATGATGTCCTTGCGATCGAAGTCGGTGATGGTGGTGGCGCGGATGCGGATCTTGCTCACCGTGCCCGACAGGTTGCCGATGGTGATGGTGTCGCCGATGCGCACCGGCCGCTCGAACAGGATGATGATGCCGGAAATGAAGTTGGCGAAGATCGCCTGCATGCCGAAGCCCAGGCCCACCGACAGCGCAGCCACCAGCCACTGCAACTTGTCCCAGCTGACGCCGAGGGTCGACAGGGTCGAGACGAAGCCGACGCCGGCAATCACATAGGACAGCAGCGTGGTGGTCGCGTAGGCGCTGCCCTGGGCCAGGTTCAGCCTGGACAGCACCAGCACCTCCAGCAGCCCCGGCAGGTTACGCGCCAGGGCGAAGGTGATGCCGACGATGATCAGCGCGCCGAGCATGTCGCCGATGCTGATGGGCACCATGCTCATGTTGGCGCCGGTGCCGCTGGTGTATTCGTAGAGGGTGATGTTGTCCAGGTAGGAGAACACGCTGATCAGGTCCGACCAGACCCAGTACAGCCCGGCCATGAAACCACCGAGCAGGGCCAGGCGGATCAGGCGCAGGGACTGTTCGTTGACCTTCTCGATGTCCAGGGTCGGCTCTTCGACCACCGCTTCGCCGTCGCCGCTTTCCTTGGCGGCCTGGCGTTTGGCCAGGGCCCGCTGGTAGGCCAGGCGCCGGGCGGCGACGCTCAGTCCGCGGACGAAAGTGGCTTCGATCACCAGCCAGAACATCAGCAGGTACAGGGTATTGATCAGGCGGTCGCTGAGCTTCAGCGCGGTGTAGTAGTAGCCGAAGCACACGGCGATGAACAAGGCGATCGGCAGCGCGGTGAAGAGCACCGCCACCGCCTTGCGGAACAGCGAGGCGTTCTGGTGCGTCGGGCTGCTCAGCAGCAGGCGGCTGAGCAGCCAGGCCATCAGGGCGTAGCAGGTCAGGACCACGGCGATGCCGAGCACGTCATCGGCCAGCGCCGCCGGTTGATGTTCGGCCACGGCGACCACGGCCACCAGGGCCATGACCACCAGCCCGAGGCGGCGGATCCAGCCCTGGAGGAACTCGACCTGGGGCTTTTCCCAGCGAAAGTGCAGTTCCGCCACGCCGCCGGGGGCGAGGATCCGGTAGGCGGTATAGAACACCAGCCAGGCCTGGGCCATCTGCAACAGCGCCGCGCCGAGGTTGGCGTTCTGTCCGCGGGCGTCGATCTGCAAGGCCAGGCCGCACAGCGCCAGGCCGAGGGCGACCGGCATCGCCAACAGGATGTTGACCAGGATCGCCTGTGGCGTGTGCCATTGGCTGTCGCGCTTGAAGTGACCGATGTCCTTGTGAACCTTGGTCAGGCGCAGGTACAGGTTCTTGCGCCGCCACAGCAGGGCCGCGATCAGGAGCAGCAATGGCAGGAACAGCAGCGGCCGTTGCGCCAGGCCGTCGGCCAGCTCGCTGAGGCTGGACGACCAGGGCAGGGTGGTGACCTGTTTTTCCAGGCGCAGCGGTATGGTTTGCAGCCATTCGGCATCCAGCGGCTTGTTGCTGGGAATCCAGAACATCTGTTCGTCGAGGGTCGCGCGCAGGCTTTGCGAGGTGCTCAGCAGTTGCTTCTGATTGAGCTGCAGGGTGATGGATTCGTTGAGCAGGGCGCTCAGCTCGCGGCTCAGGCGTTCCAGCAGGTCGGCACGGGTGACGGCCAGGTCCAGCAGGGTTTTGCGCAGCTGCGGGGTGATTTGCTCGGACGGCTGGGTGGCCAGCAGGTTATCGACATAGCCGCTGGGGCTGCTGATCAGCTCGCGTTGCTGGTTGACCTCGAACTGATACAGGCGGATGTCGGCGATCTGGTCCGCCAGGTCGCGGTCGAGCCGCAGGTGCGGCAGCGCCTGCTTCTGTTTATAGAGGATCTTCGACAGCAGCAGGCTGCCCTTGAGCACGCTGATCTGCTCGTCCAGCGCGGCATCGCTCTGGGTCACGCTGTCGAGTTGCTGCTTGGTCTGCAGGTTCTGCTGGGTCAGCTCATTGAGGCGGTCGGTGCTTTTGAGCAGATAGTCGGAGAGCTTCAGGTTGGCCGCGCTTTCGGTGGCCAGGAGGCTGCTGCTGCCGGCCTTTTGCGCTTCGATCGATTGCTGGGTGACGGTTTCCTGGGACTGGGCCAGGCGCTTCTGGTTGATCAGGGTCTGCAGGTCCTGGATTTCCTGCTCCAGGCGCGCGGTCTTTTCCATCAGCAGGTCATGCTGGCTGTTGCCCAGGTCCTGCAGCTGGCTGTTGCCGGCCAGCTCCTGGCGGCGCAACGGGATCAGCGCGTTGATCGCCGCCAGTTCGGCATTGAGCTGATTGCGCTGGTCGGCATTGATCGGCTTGCCGGAGTCCTTGCCGTTCTTGAGGATCGTATTGATCTGCTGGGTGCGGGTCTGGCTGCTGCTGATCTCGGCCTGGGCGCGTTCGGGGCGGGTCTGCGCGGTAATGGCCAGGCTGTTGGCCTCGGCCAGGGCTTTCTGCATGTCACCCTGCTGGGTGGTGCGTTCGGTCAGCAGTTGTTCGAGCTGCGACACCGGCAGGTTGGCGTAGCGCTGGGCCACCGGCACCACCTTGGTGGCTTTCAGGCGGGTCAGCTCGCGCTGGTTTTCGCTGGTCTGGCGCGGTGCATTGCTCAGCTGCTGCTTGAGGTCGTTCAGGCGCTGCTCGTAATCCTGCTTGTTCGACAGCTGGGTCAGCGTCTGTTGCAGCACCGCTTGCAGGGCCTTTTGATCGGCCTCCGGCAATTTGCGCTCGGCGATTTTATCCAGGCTCTGCTGGACGGACTCGGCACTGGGCGGCTCGGCCGCTTGCAGTGGGCCGACAGAAAGGCTCAGGCCCAGCAGGGCAATGGCGAAAAGGGTACGCAGGGTTGGCATAGAGACCGGTCAAGCTGGATGAGAAGTTAGGCAGTTTAGAGGAAGAGTCCGGGGCCCGGGCGACTTCCTTCGGGGAATCTGACGCCCACTTTGCTGATCTTGTTCCCCTCCATCACGGCAACCGTCCAGATGGTGTTGTTCCATTCCACCTGGTCGCCGACCACTGGAGCACCCCCCACTTTCTGGGTGATGAAGCGGCTCAGTGGCATGTCCGGATCGAGCCCTTCGAGCTTGAGTCCGTACAGCGCCGAAACCGCGCCCAGCTGGGCGTCGCCTTCGAGAACGAAGTCGCCGAAGAAGCGCAGATCGAGGCCCCGTTGCGGCGCCTGGCTGAAGAGTTTTCCAAGGGCCGGCAGGTTGTGTTCATGGCCGATGACGCAGAGCAAATCGTCGGCTTCCAGCACCGTACTACCCGACGGATGGAGCAGTTGCTGGTGACGAAACAGGGCAGCGATACGGGTGCCTTCGGGCATTTTCAGCTCGCGCAACGCCGCGCCGATGCACCATTTTTCCGCGCCGAGGCGGTAGACGAACAGCTCCCATTCGCTGGTGACATGCACCTCCAGGGCGGCGCGGGAGATCGGCGCCGGCTCCGGTGGCACCGTGACTTTCAGCAGCTTGGCGACCCACGGCAGGCTGGTGCCTTGCACCAACAGGGACACCAGCACGATAAAGAAGGCCAGGTTGAAGTACAGCTGGGCTTCGGGCAGCCCGGCCATCAACGGGAACACCGCGAGAATGATCGGTACCGCGCCGCGCAGGCCGACCCAGGAAATAAAGGCTTTCTCGCGGCCGTGGAAGGCCTTGAACGGCAACAGGCCGACCATCACCGACAGCGGGCGGGCGAACAGGATCATCCACAGCGCCAGGCCCAGCGCCGGCAGGGCGATGGGCAGCAGGTCGTGGGGCGTGACCAGCAGGCCCAGCACCAGGAACATACCGATCTGCGACAGCCAGGCCATGCCGTCGAGCATATGCAGGATGCCGTGGCGGCTGCGCACCGGGCGGTTGCCGATCACCAGGCCGCACAGGTACACCGCGAGGAACCCGCTGCCGTGCAGGGCGTTGGTCAGGGCGAAGACCACCAGGCCGCCGGCGATCACCAGGATCGGGTACAGGCCGGTGGCCAGGTTGATGCGGTTCACCAGTTGCAGCATCAGCCAGCCGCCGCTCAGGCCGATCAGGCCGCCGATGCCGAACTCGCGCAGCAGATGCCCCAGCAGGCTCCAGTGCAGGCCGGTCTGGCCGCTGGCGAGCATGTCGATCAGGGTCACGGTGAGAAACACCGCCATCGGATCGTTACTGCCCGACTCGATCTCCAGGCTGGCGGTGACCCGTTCGTTCAGGCCCTTGCCGCCCAGCAGCGAGAACACCGCCGCGGCGTCGGTGGAGCCGACGATGGCGCCGATCAGCAGGCCCTGGATCAGGTTCAGGTCGAACAGCCAGGCGGCCGCCATGCCGGTCAGGCCGGTGGTGATCATCACGCCGACGGTGGCCAGCGACAAGGCGGGCCACAAGGCCACGCGAAAGCTCGAGACCCGGGTGCGCAGGCCGCCGTCGAGGAGGATCACCGCGAGTGCGAGGTTACCCACCAGGTAAGCCGTCGGATAGTTGTTGAAGATGATGCCGCCACCGTCGACGCCGGCGGCCATGCCCACGGCCAGGATGATCACCAGGATCGGGATACCGAGGCGGGACGAAAGGGAACTCACCAGAATGCTCGCACCTACCAGCAACGCGCCGATCAAGAACAGGCTGTTGATGGTCGTCGCATTCAAAGGCAGTACTCCAGAAGCAGAAAGGCGGGCACAAACTGACCATGCAGTCTGCGTGCCAGCGATTCTAACCTGTTGAAATGCGATGCTGTCAAAAAGCTTTTGCGCTTGTTTACAGGCGGCGGAAAAGCGTCGCCTGGCGCCGGCCACCGACGGACTTCATGGCGTTCCGTAGTGGCTGGCGCAGGTGGCGATCAGCGCTATTGGCGGCTTATTACAGGGTGAACCGCGCCACCATGCCGTTCAGGTCCACGGCCAGGCGTGACAGCTCGTGGCTGGCATCGCTGGTCTGGTTGGCGCCGGTGGCCGATTGCACCGACAGGTCGCGGATGTTCACCAGGTTGCGGTCCACTTCGCGGGCCACCAGGGCCTGCTCCTCGGCGGCGCTGGCGATGACCAGGTTGCGCTCGTTGATTTCGTTGACCGCGGTGTTGATGGTGTCCAGGGCACCGCCGGCACCGCGGGCGATGCTCAGGGTCGAGTCGGCGCGCTCGGTGCTGGTGCGCATCGACTCGACGGCATGCTCGGTGCCGCTCTGGATGCTGCCGATCATGCGTTCGATTTCGCTGGTGGACTGCTGGGTACGGTGGGCCAGGGCACGCACTTCATCGGCGACCACGGCGAACCCGCGTCCGGCATCGCCGGCCCGGGCGGCTTCTATCGCGGCGTTCAAGGCCAGCAGGTTGGTCTGGTCGGCCAGGCCGCGGATCACGTCCAGCACCTTGCCGATGTCGCGCGACTCCTCGGCCAGTTCGCTGATCCTGTTGGCCGAACTCTGCACTTCGCTGCTCATCAGCTCTATGGCGCTGACGGTCTCGCGCACCAGGTTGCGGCCTTCGCTGGCCGACTGGGTTGCGTCGTTCGAGGCCTCGGCGGTGCTCACGGCGTTGCGCGCGACTTCCTCGACGGCGCAGGTCATCTCGTTCACGGCGGTGGCGGCCTGTTCGATTTCGTTGTTCTGCTGGGTCAGGCCGCGGGCACTTTCGTCGGTGACGCTGTTCAGCTCTTCCGCGGCGGAAGCCAACTGGCTGGCGGAGCCGGAAATATGCAACAGGGTCTGGCGCAGTTTTTCCTGCATGCTCGCCATGGCCTGCAGCAGGCGTCCGGGTTCGTCGCGCCCGTTGACCCGGATGCTTTGGGTGAGGTCGCCTTCGGCGATGTGTTCCGCGGCATGCAAGGCACTGGCGATGGGTTGGGTAATGCTGCGGGTCAGCAACCAGGCAAACACCACGGTCAGGGTGGTGGACAGGATCAGCAAGGCGACTACCAGGTTGAATGCCGAAGCGTATTCCTCGGCGGCCTGCTCGTTGGCGTCCCTGGAGCGCTGGCTGTTGATCTGTACCAGCAGGTTCAGAACCTTGTTGATCTGCTGCGAGTTCTTCATCAACTCGTTATTCAGCATCTCTTGCAACTCACCCAGCTGGTTGTTGCGCGACAGCTCTTTGATGCGCTCTTCGAGCTTGCGGTATTCGGCCAGCAGCTTGAGGTAGTGGTCGTAGGCCTCGCTTTCCTCCGGGCTGCTGACCAGCTTTTCATAGGTGGTGCGGATTTTTTCGATCTGCTGGTTGCCGAGTTCGAGCGACTCGCGGGTCTTGGCCTGCACCTCGGGACCGCGGTTGATCACCAGGCGATAGGACAGCACTTGCAGGCGCAGCATCTGCTGGGTGAACTCATCGATGCTCTGGATGCTGGGCATGTTGTCGGTGGAAATGGTGACGGTCGCCGCGCGAATCTTGCTCATCTGGTTCAGGGCGAAGATGCCCAGGAACAGCATCAGGCAGCCGATGAATGCAAAGCCGAGAAATGCCCTCGGTGCAATGTTCATGTTGCGAAGAGACATGGGGATCTACCTCGAGAATGCGCAATCCATGCCGCGGTGGTTGATAGGGCTCCCCAGACCTATCGCGCGGAAAAATGGATTCTTGAAGCAGGAGCGAGAGTTTCAGAAAGATCTGATGGGCGACGAAGTGTCAGGAACCAGATGGGGGAATGACAGTCTTTAAAGTTCGCAGGCAAGGTCACCCGCCAGGCAAATCAAGGCGTTGCGCCGGGAAAATCTGGCATCCAGGGTGACTTTTCTTTATCGTACGCGCCCTTTGAAAAATGCTCGGAAAATCAAAATGTTGGAAGCATCCCTAAGCCAATTGGAACAGCTTGTCAGTGACCTGGTGCAACAGAACCAGGAACTGTCGGGCACGAACGAAACCCTCAAGGCAGAACTGGCCCAGGCCAAGGATGAGAACGAAAGCCTGCAACTGAGCCTGATGGAACAGGAAGAGAAGCAAGGCGCCACCGCGGCCCGCATCCAGGCCCTGGTCGAGCGCGTCAGCGCCGGTCCTGTCAGCGCATGAGGCAGGGTGCCGACGGGGTAAAAGTCGTCTCGATTCTCGGCGAGGACTACTCGATCAAGGCGCCGGCCGGGGAAGAGCAGACCCTGCTGGATGCCGCGTTGATGTTGAAGGCCACCCTGGCCGAGACCAAGAAGAAATACCCGACGCTGATCGGTGACCGCTTGCTGGTGCTGGCGGCGATGAACCTGTGCTCCCAGCAGCTCGAGATGCAAAAGCGTCATCAGCAGGAGCTCGACCGTTACCAAGAGCAAGTCAGCGCCACGGTCGAAGTGATCTCCAAGACCATCAGCCAGAACTGATGGGTTTACCCACAACCTGCAACGCCGTTGCGGTTGTGTCGGACTGATTGTTTTCGCGAGCAGCCGGGCGGCGCTCGATTGCTCGCGATGCTTTTAGCGCTTCAGAACCACTCGTCCTGCATGCCCAGGCAGGTATCGTCCCGCGCCTCCAGCAAGGCCAGCTCGTGATGACAGGCCGGCACCTCCCAGGTCAGGAAGTAACGCGCCGCCTGCAGCTTGCCCTTGTAGAAACCCACATCCACCGGGTTGCCCCTGGCCAGGCCTTCCTGCGCGCGAATCGCCTGTTCCAGCCAGCGCCAGCCGATCACCGCATGACCGAAGGCTTTCAGGTACAGCGCCGAGTTGGCCAGGCTGCTGTTGACCTTGCCCTGGGCGAGGTCGCTGAGCAGGCCCAGGGTCACGCTTTGCAGGCGCGCCACCAGTTTTTCCAGCGGTTGGCGCAGCGCCGTCAGGGCGTCGTGGGCCTGGGCCCGCTCGCTGGTGTCGGCGATCAGGCGGATCAGCTGCTTGAGGCCCGCGCCGCCGTTCTGCGCCAGCTTGCGCCCCAGGAGGTCCAGTGACTGGATGCCGTGGGTGCCTTCATGGATCGGGTTCAGGCGGTTGTCGCGGTAGTACTGTTCCACCGGGTATTCACGGGTGTAGCCGTGGCCGCCGAGGATCTGGATCGCCAGTTCGTTGGCCTTCAGGCAAAACTCCGAGGGCCAGGATTTGACGATGGGCGTCAGCAGGTCCAGCAGTTCGTGGGCCTGCTTGCGCTGGTCTTCGCTGGCCAGGGTGGTGGTGTCGTCGAACAGTCGCGCGGCGTACAGGCCGAGGTCGAAAGCGCCTTCGACATAGGCCTTCTGAGTCAGCAGCATGCGCTTGACGTCGGCGTGCTGGACGATCGACACCGGCGCGGTAGTCGGGTCCTTGCTGTCCGGCAGGCGACCTTGCGGCCGTTCGCGGGCGTATTCCAGGGAGTACAGGTAGCCGGCGTAGCCAAGCATCACCGCGCCCATGCCGACGCCGATCCGCGCCTCGTTCATCATCTGGAACATGTAGCTCAGGCCGTGGTGCGGCTTGCCCACCAGATAGCCGACACACTCCCCGTTATCGCCGAAGTTCAGTGCTGTGGAGGTGGTGCCGCGCCAGCCCATCTTGTGGAACAGCCCGGCCAGCAGCACGTCGTTGCGCGGGCCCAGGCTGCCGTCGTCGTTGACCAGGAACTTGGGCACGATGAACAGCGAGATGCCTTTCACCCCGGCCGGTGCGTCCGGCAGCTTGGCCAGCACCATGTGCACGATGTTTTCCGACAGCGGGTGATCGCCGCCGGAGATGAAGATCTTGTTGCCCTTGAGCCGGTAGGTGCCGTCCGCCGCCGGTTCGGCGCGGGTGCGGATGTCCGCCAGCGACGAGCCGGCGTGGGGTTCGGTCAGGGCCATGGTGCCGAAGAAGCGCCCATCGATCATCGGCTGCAGGAAGCGTTGCTTTTGCTCGTCGGTGCCGAAGCTTTCGATCAGGTTGGCCGCGCCCATGGTCAGGAAGGGGTAGGACGTGGAAGCCGCGTTGGCCGCCTGAAAGTGTGCGAAGCAGGCTTGGGACAACAGCGTCGGCAACTGCATGCCACCGGCCTCGAAGCTGCGCGAGGCGTTGAGGAAGCCAGCTTCGAGAAAGGCATCGACCGCGGGTTTGACTTCCGGAATCAGGATCGCCTTGCCGTCTTCATAACGTGGCTCGTTTTCGTCGCCCTTGCGGTTGTGCGGGGCAAAGAATTTCTCGGCGATGCTGCGCGCGGTGCCGAGGGCGGCGTCGAAGGTTTCCCGGTTGTGCTCGGCGAATCGCTCGCGCTGGGTCAGGCCCTCGGCATCGAGGACTTCATACAGCTCGAAAGCCAGATTGCGGGAACTGAGCAACGTCTCGGACATGGCGGCCTACCTGCTTTATAGGGAATGCGCCGAGTCTAGGCGGGTGAATAAACGCTGAACAGCAAGATTGATGCGGGTGATAAAGATGCCAAACAGGCACAGCCCCTGTAGCCGCTGCCGAAGGCTGCGATAAGTCCCGCAGGGACTTCGGCGGCAATGAAATCACTACGGCCGTTCCGGCCGATCGCAGCCTGCGGCAGCGGCTACAGGGATTGCATCGGGCAAAAAAAGGGCGCCGGTGAGGGCGCCCTTTTTCATGCCGCTGACTATCGGCCTCAGCCGATGGTCATCAGGCTGGCGTTACCGCCGGCCGCCGCGGTGTTGACGCTCAAGGCGCGCTCGATCACCAGGCGTTCCAGGGCAATCGAGGTTTCGCCTTGCGACAGGCCGTGAACCCCGACGATGGCGCCGGCACGCTTGGCCACTTGCTGGCAGACCGCGCGCAGCTGGTCGGAGTCGCCGTGATGCAGGACCGCATCGAACACCACGTCGTCCTTGGTCCAGTCGGCCACGCGCTGGATGCGCGCTTGCACCTCCGCAGGCAGGCGGGCGTAGAGCGCCTTGCCCGGTTCGCCTTCCGGCCAGACCGCCGAACCACCCACGGCCAGGACCGCAGCCAGTTGAGTCAGCAGGTCGCCTTCGACTTCCGCCAGGCACAGCACGTGTTCGCGCGGCAGGATGGCATAGCTGTTGCGTTCGCCGGTCGGGCCCGCCAGCACACGGGTGACACCGCTCTGCGACTGCGCCGCGAACTGTACGCACAGGGCGCTGAGGTCCGCCAGCTTGTTGCTGTCGGCCCAGGCTTGCAGGGCGTTCAGCGGCTTGCTCATGGCATCACGCAGGCGCACGTCCGGCGCATTCAGGGCGTCGCCACGGGCGAACGACTGCTCGATGGCGTCGGTCGGACGGGTCGACAGCAGGCGGTACAGGTACAGCGGGCCGCCGGCTTTCGGGCCGGTGCCCGACAGGCCTTCGCCGCCGAATGGCTGCACGCCGACCACGGCACCGACGATGTTGCGGTTGACGTAGACGTTACCGGCGTTGACGTTGTCGATCACCTTGGCGATGGTCTCGTCGATGCGGGTGTGCACGCCCAGGGTCAGGCCGTAGCCGGAAGCGTTGATCTGCGCGATCAACTGGTCGATGTCCTTGCGCTTGTAGCGCACCACGTGCAGCACCGGGCCGAAGATCTCCCGTTGCAGTTCGTCGAAGCTTTCCAGCTCGATCAGGGTCGGCATCACGAAAGTGCCGCGCTTGACCTCTTCGCCATCGGCGATCGCCACCTGATACACGCTGCGGCCTTTGTCGCGCATGGCCTGGATGTGTTTCTCGATGCCGGCCTTGGCTTCGGCGTCGATCACCGGGCCGATGTCCACGGACAGGCGCTCCGGGTTACCCAGGCGACTTTCCGCCATGGCGCCCTTGAGCATTTCGATCACGCGGTCGGCGGAGTCTTCCTGCAGGCACAGCACGCGCAGGGCCGAGCAACGCTGGCCGGCGCTGTCGAAGGCCGAGGAGACGACGTCGATCACCACTTGTTCGGTCAGGGCCGAGGAGTCGACGATCATCGCGTTCTGGCCACCGGTTTCGGCGATCAGCGGGATCGGCCGGCCCTGGGCGTCCAGGCGGCCGGCGACGTTGCGTTGCAGCAGGCGCGCGACTTCGGTGGAACCGGTAAACATCACGCCCTTGACCCGATCGTCGCCGACCAGGCGGGCACCGACGGTTTCGCCACGGCCCGGCAGCAGTTGCAGCACGCCTTCCGGAATGCCGGCTTCCAACAGGATGCGCACGGCTTGCGCGGCAACCAACGGGGTTTGCTCAGCAGGCTTGGCCAGTACCGGGTTGCCGGCGGCCAGGGCGGCGGCGACCTGGCCGCTGAAGATCGCCAGCGGGAAGTTCCACGGGCTGATGCAGACCACCGGGCCCAGTGGGCGGTGCGCGTCGTTGCTGAAATCGTTGCGCGCCTGCACCGCGTAGTAGCGCAGGAAGTCCACGGCTTCGCGCACTTCGGCGATGGCGTTGGCGAAGGTCTTGCCGGCTTCGCGGGCCAGCAGGCCCATCAGCGGCTGGATCTCGCCTTCCATCAGGTCGGCGGCGCGTTCAAGGATCGCGGCGCGCTCGGCCGGCGGCGTGGCCTGCCAGATCGGCGCGGCGTTCAGCGCGCACTGGATGGCGTTGTCGACGTCTTCGACCGTGGCTTCCTGTACGTGGCCGACCACATCGCGGTGATCGGACGGGTTCAAGACCGGCGCCGGGGTTTCGTTGCTGGAGGCGTAACCGAGCATCGGCGCGGCTTTCCAGTGGTTGTGGGCGGTGGCCAGCAGGGCGCAGGACAACGACGCCAGGCGGTGTTCGTTGGCCATGTCGATGCCGGCGGAGTTGGCGCGCTCGCTGCCGTACAGGTCGCGCGGCAATGGAATGCGCGGATGCGGCAGGCCGAAACCGCCTTCCAGGGTCGCCATCTGCTCGATCTGGCTGACCGGGTCGGCCACCAGCTCCTGGATGGAGATCGACTGGTCGGCGATGCGGTTGACGAACGAGGTGTTGGCGCCGTTTTCCAGCAGGCGGCGGACCAGGTAGGCCAGCAGGGTTTCATGGGTGCCGACCGGGGCGTACACGCGGCACGGACGGTTCAGCTTGCCATCGGCAACCTTGCCTACCACCTGTTCGTACAGCGGTTCGCCCATGCCGTGCAGGCACTGGAACTCGTACTGGCCCGGGTAATAGTTCTGACCGGCGATGTGGTAGATGGCCGACAGGGTGTGGGCGTTGTGGGTGGCGAACTGCGGGTAGATGACTTCCGGTACCGACAGCAGCTTGCGGGCGCAGGCGATATAGGACACGTCGGTGTACACCTTGCGGGTGTAGACCGGATAGCCTTCCAGGCCTTCGACCTGGGCGCGCTTGATCTCGCTGTCCCAATAGGCGCCTTTCACCAGGCGGATCATCAGGCGGTGACGGCTGCGGCGCGCCAGGTCAATCACGTAGTCGATCACATACGGGCAGCGCTTCTGGTAGGCCTGGATCACGAAGCCGATGCCGTTCCAGCCGGTCAGCTGCGGTTCGAAGCACAGGCGCTCGAGCAGATCCAGCGACAGCTCCAGGCGGTCGGCTTCTTCGGCGTCGATGTTCAGGCCGATGTCGTATTGCTTGGCCAGCAGGGTCAGCGACAGCAGGCGCGGGTACAGCTCGTCCATCACGCGCTCGTACTGGGCGCGGCTGTAGCGCGGGTGCAGGGCCGAGAGCTTGATCGAGATGCCCGGGCCTTCATAGATGCCACGACCGTGGGACGCCTTGCCGATCGAATGGATGGCTTGCTCGTAGGACGCCAGGTATTTCTGCGCGTCGTGCTCGGTCAGTGCCGCTTCGCCGAGCATGTCGTAGGAGTAACGGAAGCCCTTGGCTTCGAACTTGCTCGCGTTGGCCAGGGCCTCGGCGATGGTTTCGCCGGTGACGAACTGCTCGCCCATCAGGCGCATGGCCATGTCGACGCCCTTGCGGATCATCGGCTCGCCGCTCTTGCCGATGATGCGGCTCAGGGACGAGGTCAGGCCGGCTTCGTTATGGGTGGCGACCAGTTTGCCGGTCAGCAGCAGGCCCCAGGTGGCGGCGTTGACGAACAGCGACGGGCTGTTGCCCAGGTGCGGCTGCCAGTTGCCGGTGCTGATCTTGTCGCGGATCAGCGCGTCACGGGTGCCTTTGTCGGGGATGCGCAGCAGGGCTTCGGCCAGGCACATCAGGGCCACGCCTTCCTGGGACGACAGGGAGAATTCCTGCAGCAGGCCCTGGACGATACCGGCACGGCCGCCGGCGCTCTTCTGGTTGCGCAGTTTTTCGGCGATGGTCGCGGCCAGCTTGTTGGTGGCTTCGGCCATGGTGGCCGGCAGGCGCGCCTGCTCCAGCAGCATCGGCACCACTTCCGGTTCCGGACGGCGATAAGCAGCGGTGATCGAAGCGCGCAGCACCGATTGCGGCAGGATGCTTTCGGCGAATTCGAGGAAACACTGGTGGGCGTGGTCGGTCTGCACTTCGCCAGCGTCATCGCCGTCGGTGCGGGTCGAACCGCTCAGCTCGGTCAGGGTTGCACCACCCTCGAGTTTTTCCAGGTAATTGAAAATTGCCTGCTTGATCAGCCAGTGCGGCGTGCGATCGATCGAGGTCGCGGCAGCCTTCAGGCGTTCGCGGGTCGGGTCGTCGAGTTTGACCCCAAGGGTGGTGGTAGCCATATTTTTATCCTCATGTTTACCACGGTTGCGTGGCATCAGCTGGCGGCAAGATTAGCCGTGAGCCGAGAGAGGTGCAACCGGGTGCAACCTGTTTTTTATCAGAATAATTGGCAGCTCATCAGGAATTAATTTCCGGTCCCTGGGCGGCGCTTCTGCTTGGTGCTTTTAATTCTGTCGCGATGGGTTTTTGCTCCAAAAAGGAGCAAAAACGCGGCGTTCGCCGGAAAAATCGCTTGGGTGCAACTTATTCTCGCGAAACAGGTTGCACCTTCTTTGAGTTGTTGAATAGCATTCGCGCCCAAGGTGCAACCGGCCCTCGCGACCGGTTCATCGGCTGATGGCTTTCCTGGGGAAACATCAGTCATAAATGCGCGGAGTACCCAGTCGTCTCTCAAACGTAGTCGTTTGAGAGCGGTGGTGCTGACCGCCGCTACATAAAAACAAAGCCAGGGCGTAACTCAATGAGTGCAAGCAATCCAACCTTGATCACGTTCGTGATCTACATCGCAGCTATGGTGCTGATCGGCTTCATGGCCTATCGCTCTACCAACAACCTTTCTGACTACATCCTCGGTGGCCGCAGCCTGGGTAGCGTGGTGACCGCGCTTTCCGCCGGTGCTTCCGACATGAGCGGCTGGTTGCTGATGGGCCTGCCGGGCGCCATCTACATGTCCGGCCTGTCCGAGAGCTGGATCGCCATCGGCCTGATCGTCGGTGCCTACCTGAACTGGCTGTTCGTCGCCGGTCGTCTGCGAGTACAAACCGAACACAACGGCGATGCATTGACGCTGCCGGACTATTTCTCCAGCCGCTTCGAGGACAAGAGCGGGCTGCTGCGGATCATCTCCGCGATCGTGATCCTGGTGTTCTTCACCATTTACTGCGCTTCCGGCATCGTCGCCGGTGCCCGTCTGTTCGAAAGCACCTTCGGCATGCCTTACGAGACCGCCCTGTGGGCCGGTGCCGCGGCGACCATCGCCTACACCTTTGTTGGTGGTTTCCTGGCAGTGAGCTGGACCGACACCGTACAAGCCACCCTGATGATCTTCGCCCTGCTGCTGACGCCGATCATCGTGCTGCTGGCCACCGGTGGCGTCGACACCACCTTCCTGGCGATCGAAGCCCAGGACCCAAGCAACTTCGACATGCTGAAAAACACCACCTTCATCGGCATTATCTCGCTGATGGGCTGGGGCCTGGGCTACTTCGGCCAGCCGCACATCCTGGCACGCTTCATGGCCGCGGATTCGGTCAAGTCGATCGCCAACGCCCGTCGCATCTCCATGACCTGGATGATCCTGTGCCTGGGCGGCACCGTGGCCGTGGGTTTCTTCGGTATCGCCTACTTCTCGGCGCACCCGGAAGTGGCCGGTCCCGTGACCGAGAACCACGAGCGTGTGTTCATCGAGCTGGCCAAGCTGCTGTTCAACCCATGGATCGCCGGTGTGCTGCTGTCGGCCATCCTGGCGGCGGTGATGAGCACCCTGAGCTGCCAGTTGCTGGTGTGCTCCAGTGCCCTGACCGAAGACTTCTACAAAGCCTTCCTGCGTAAACATGCTTCCCAGCTGGAGCTGGTGTGGGTCGGTCGCGCCATGGTGCTGCTGGTTGCCCTGGTCGCCATCGCCATGGCCGCCAACCCGGAAAACCGCGTATTGGGCCTGGTCAGCTACGCCTGGGCCGGTTTCGGCGCGGCCTTCGGTCCTGTGGTGCTGATCTCGGTACTGTGGAAAGGCATGACTCGCGACGGCGCGCTGGCCGGCATCATCGTCGGCGCCGTGACCGTGATCCTGTGGAAGCACTTCAATGTGCTGGGCCTGTACGAAATCATCCCGGGCTTCATCTTCGCCAGCCTGGCCATCCTGCTGGTGAGCAAGATGAGCGCGCCGAGCGCCGGCATGGTCCAGCGTTTCGAGGCGGCCGAGAAAGACTACAAGCTCAACCACTGATCGGGAGCCGTTGAGGCGCTAACCCAGCAGTGATTCGAAAAGCCCGCATTCCCTGGGATGCGGGCTTTTTTATGGGCGTGACTGCGCCGTGGAAGCTCCCGACACGACCTGACGCCGGCCGTGGCACAGGGTAAACTTCGCCCCCTGCGCAGGAGCAACCATGAACTATCGTCACGCCTTCCACGCCGGCAACCACGCCGACGTCTTCAAACACCTGACCCTGACCCGCCTCATCGCCCTGATGTCGCGCAAGGAGCAGCCGTTCGCCTACCTCGACAGTCATGCCGGCATCGGCCTGTACGACCTCCAGGGCGATCAGGCCAACCGCACCGGCGAGTACCTGGAAGGCATCGCGCGCCTGTGGGGCGAGCAGGACCTGCCAGCGCTGACCGCCGACTACATGGCGGTGCTGCACAAGATGAACCCCGATGGCGAACTGCGTTATTACCCGGGCTCGCCCGAGCTGGCGCGGCGCCTGACCCGTTCCCAGGACCGGGTGCTGCTCAACGAGAAGCATCCGGAAGACGGGTTGCTGCTCAAGGAAAACATGAAGGGCGATCGCCGGGTGGCGGTCCACCTGGGCGAGGGCTGGCATGTGGCGCGAGCGCTGCTGCCGGTGGCCGAGAAGCGCGCGGTGATGCTGATCGACCCGCCGTTCGAGCAGCTCGACGAGATGCAGCGTTGCGCCGCGTCGCTGAAAGAAGCCATCGGCCGGATGCGCCAGACCGTGGCGGCCATCTGGTACCCGGTCAAGGATCAGCGGGCGCTGCGCCGCTTCTACCAGGACCTGGCCGGTACCGGCGCGCCGAAGCTGCTGCGTGTGGAACTGCTGGTGCATCCCCTGGATACGCCCAACAGCCTGAACGGCTCGGGCCTGGCGATTGCCAACCCACCGTGGGGGCTGGAAGAGGAGTTGCGCGAGCTGCTGCCGTGGCTGGCGCAGAAACTGGGCCAGACCCAGGGCGGCTGGCAGATGGATTGGCTGATCGCCGAATAATGTGAGGTGTAGCCGCTGCCGAGGCACGAGGCTGCGATGGGCAGCGAAGCGGCCCCAGAGGGCGCTCCTGCGGACCGCATCGCAGCCTCGTGCCTCGGCAGCGGCTACGGGTCAGATCGGGCAGGTCACGCCAGTGCCGCCGATCCCGCAGTAGCCTTCCGGATTCTTCGCCAGGTACTGCTGGTGGTAGGCCTCGGCGTAGTAGAAGGTCGGGGCTTCTTCGATTTCCGTGGTGATGGCGCCCAGCCCGGCCTTGGTCAGCTCGGCCTGGAACACTTTTTCGCTGGCCTTGGCCTGCTCCAGCTGGGTCGGGTTGGTGGCATAGATCACCGAGCGGTACTGGGTGCCGATGTCGTTGCCCTGACGCATGCCCTGGGTCGGGTTGTGCAGTTCCCAGAACATCGCCAGCAGTTCCTGGTAGCTGACTTTCTCCGGCTCGTAGACCACCAGCACCACTTCGCTATGGCCGGTCAGGCCCGAGCAGACTTCTTCGTAGGTCGGGTTCGGGGTAAAGCCGCCGGCGTAGCCCACCGACGTGCTGAACACGCCCTCGCGCTGCCAGAACTTGCGTTCCGCGCCCCAGAAGCAACCCAGGCCGAAGATGGCGAATTCCACGTTGCCCGGGAACGGGCCCAGCAGCGGGTTGCCGTTGACGAAGTGTTCGGCTGGCACGGTCATCGGGGTTTCGCGGCCAGGCAGGGCTTGTTCTTTGGTAGGTAGCACGTTTTTGTTCACCAGAATTTCCGAGCGCAGAACCATGATCAGTCCTCTCAGTCAGGGTGGGATTGAGTAATTAACCAGACACGCAGTTTGCCCGAGTGTTACAGCGCTGTCAGGCGATTGGGCCGCGCGGATAACGTTTGAGCTTGTCGATCAGCTCCGAGCCGGGGATCGGCCGGTCGAACAGGTAGCCCTGGCCGACATCGCAGCGGTGGCGACGCAGGAAGGACAGCTGCTCCGCGGTTTCGATGCCCTCGGCCACCACCTGGATTTTCAGGTTGTGGGCCATGGCGATCACCGCCGAGGTGATTTCCATGTCGTCCTGGTTGGCGGGGATTTCATGGATGAAGCTGCGATCGATCTTGATGATGTCGATCGGGAATTTCTTCAAGTAGCTCAGCGACGAATAGCCGGTGCCGAAGTCGTCCATGGCCAGGGTCAGGCCGAGCTTTTTCAGCTGGTCGAGTTGCTGGTGGGTGTCTTCGGTGGCTTCCAGCAGCAGGCCCTCCGTCAGCTCAAGCTCCAGCAGCGAGGCGGGCAGTTGTTCTTCCTTGAGGATGCTGGCGATGGAGGCCACCAGGTCCGGGTCGGAAAACTGCTTGGGCGACAGGTTGATCGCCACCTGCAGATTGCCCAGGCCGGCGGCGGTGAGCTGCTTGCTCATGCGACAGGCCTGGCGCGCGATCCATTTGCCGATCGGGATGATCAGGCCGGTCTCTTCGGCGACGCTGATGAACTGGTCCGGGCGGATCATGCCCTTTTCCGGATGGTTCCAGCGCAGCAGCGCCTCCAGGCCCAGCAGGCGTCCGCTGCGCAGGCACAGCTTGGGCTGGTAGAACACGTCCAGCTCGTTCTGGGTCAGGGCGCGGCGCAGGTTGTTTTCCACGAACAGCTTGTAGCTGGCTTCGGCGTTCAGGGCTTCGGTAAACACCTGCACCTGATGTTTGCCGTTGGCCTTGGCCTTGTGCAGCGCCAGGCCGGCGTTGCGCATCAGGGTCTGCGGGTCGCGGCCGTGCAGCGGTGCGCAGGCCAGGCCCACGGAGCCGGTGACGCTGATGAGTTGGTTGTCGACGAACATCGGCTTGTCGAGGGTCATCAGCAACTGGCTGGCGATCTGTTGGCCTGCCTCCAGGTCGGTGTCGTCCAGCAGCACGGCGAACTCGTTACTGGCGAAACGCGCCAGGCTGCCGCTCGGGCTCAGGCTGTTGCGCAGGCGCCGGGCCAGGCTGATCAGCAGCTTGTCGCCGGTCTGGTGGCCGAGGCTGTCGTTGATCCGCTTGAAGTTGTCGATGTCCACCAGCAGCAGGCTGATGGGGCTGTCGCTGTCGCGGGCGAAGCGTTCGTCGAGGTTGCGGATGAACGCGGGGCGGTTGCCCAGGTTGGTCAGGTTGTCGGTGTAAGCCAGGCGCTCGATGCGTTGCTGGGCGAGCTTGGTCTGGGTGATGTCTTCGTAGATGCCGATGTAGTGGGTCAGTTCGCGGTTGTCGCCATAGACCTTGGAGATCGACAGCTGGCCCCAGTACGGCTCCAGGTTCTTGCGCCGGCTCTTGAACTCGCCCTGCCAGCTGTTGCTCTTGGCCAGGCTGGAGGGCGCGTCGAACAGCAGTTCGCTGAGGTTCTCCAGCGCCGGCAGTTCCGCTAGCCGATGGCCGTGGACTTCCTCGGTGCTGTACTGGGTGATCGCCGTGAAGCTCGGGTTGACGTACTCCACCACGCCGTCGCAGTTGACCAGCAGAAAGGCATTGGCGCTTTGCTCGACCGCGCGCTGGAACAGGTGCAGGGCGCTGGTGGCGGTACGGCGGTTGTGGTTATTGATGACCTGGGCGAACTGGTCGGCCAGTTCGCCGGCAAAGGCGATTTCATCGGATTGCCAGGCGCGGGTGTTGCCCACTTGTTCCAGGCACAGCACGCCGACCACCTGGCCGTCGATGCGGATGCTGGCGTCGAGCATGGCGTTGATGTTGCGCGGGCGCAGGCTTTCGGCCATTTCCCGGGTGCGCGGGTCGCGCATGGCATTGTGCGCATCGATGGCCCGGCTGGTGTGCAGGGCTTCGAGGTAGTCGGGGAAGTCGCTGACGTCGATCGCCTCCGGCAGGATGTATTCCTGCAGGTCGCGGTGATAGGCGCAGATGGGCACCAGCAACTGGCCTTCCAGGTTCCAGATGCTGGCACAGTCGATTTCGTAGATGTCGCAGGCGCTGCGGGTAATCAGCTCGGCGGCTTCCAGCAGGGAGTTGTTGGCGCTGTAGCGCTGGCGGGCCAGGAGCAGGATCAGGTCCTGCTGGGCGCGCACCCGTTCGAGGTGCTGGAGTTGTTCCAGCTGGGCCCGCTGGTTGAGTTCCAGGGCGATTTGCAGGCGACTGTTCTGGGTTTCCAGGTCGGGCGCGGAGAGCGGCTGATCGTTGTCGAGCAGGCCGTCGACCACCAGGAAATAGCCACGCAGCAGGTGTCGATTGTGCTGTTTGTAGGCTTCGCCGAGTTCCAGCAGGCTGAGTGAGCCCTTGGCGGTGTGCAGGGTGTAGCGAATCAGGTAATGCGGGCTGTGGGTCAGTTGCTGCTGGATCGCATCGTGCAACTGATAGCGGGCTTCCGGCTCCATCAGGCTGGCATAGGGCGAGCCGACCAGGGCGCAAAGCTCGACGGCGGGCAGGCCGAATTGGCGTTCACAGTTTGGATCGAGAAACAGCAGGGCCCAGCTCGCTTCATTCAGCCGTTCGAAACGCAGCATGCCGAGCCGCGAGGGCACGGGCAACTGCGTCACTACCTCGGCCACCATACGGCTGGCGGCATCGGGTTGGCTTTTCATGGGGAAACTCGCTTGGTAAATGCTGATCGCGCCGGGCTCGCGCCCTCTTTACTGTTGCCTGCGGCAAGGTTGCATCATGCGGCACTGACTGACAAGTGAGATGAAGGCTAAGTGCTATAAGAATCTATCGGCAGAACGGAAGATTTCTGAACGCTAATCTTTCCTGGTGTTTTAGCGGGCTTTGGCGGCTGGTTACGGCGATTTTTCGGCAAAAAAAGCCCCGCCAAATCGACGGGGTTGAGGTGCGAGCGTGGCGCTCGAAAAGGGTGCAACGGCCGGCTTCCCCATGACAGGGAAGCCGGCCGAGTCTTACAGCAGGATGGTGCGGATATCCGCCAGCAGATCGCTCAGACGCTTGGTGAAGCGTGCAGCAGCGGCGCCGTTGATCACGCGGTGATCGTAGGACAGCGACAGCGGCAGCATCAGCTTCGGCTGGAAGGCTTTGCCGTCCCAGACTGGCTGGATGGTTGCCTTGGAAACGCCGAGGATCGCCACTTCCGGTGCGTTGACGATTGGCGTGAAGCCGGTGCCGCCAATGTGACCGAGGCTGGAGATGGTGAAGCAGGCACCCTGCATGTCGTCCGCCGAGAGCTTCTTGGTCCGGGCCTTTTCAGCCAGGGAAGCGGCTTCGGCAGCCAGTTGCAGCAGGCTCTTCTGATCGACGTTCTTGATCACCGGTACCAGCAGGCCATCCGGGGTGTCGACCGCGAAGCCGATGTTCACGTACTTCTTGCGGATGATCGCTTTGCCGCTAGGCGCCAGCGAACTGTTGAAGTCCGGCAGTTCCTTGAGCAGGTGCGCGCAGGATTTCAGCAGCAGCGGCAGGATGGTCAGCTTGACGCCGGCCTTCTCTGCAACGGCTTTCTGGGCGATCCGGAAGGCTTCCAGCTCGGTGATATCGGCCGAGTCGAACTGGGTGACGTGGGGCACGTTCAGCCAGCTGCGATGCAGGTTCGATGCGCCAGCCTGCATCAGGCGGGTCATCGGCACTTCTTCGATCTCGCCGAAGCGGCTGAAGTCCACCACCGGAATCGGCGGGATGCCCGCGCCACCGGTTGCGCCGCCAGCAGCCGGCGCTTCCTTGGCCTTTTGCATCATCGCTTTGACGTAAACCTGCACGTCTTCCTTGAGGATGCGACCGTGCGGACCGCTGGCGCCAACAGCGCTCAGCTCGACGCCGAACTCACGGGCCAGTTGGCGCACCGCAGGACCTGCGTGAACTTTAGCGCCAGGTTTGGCAGGTGCAGCGGCCGGGGCGGCAGCAGGTGCAGCGGCAGCCGGAGCAGCAGCGGCAGGTGCCGGAGCGCTTGGCGCAGCCGCGGCAGCAGGTGCCGCGCCTTTGACTTTCAGCTTGAGGATCAGGTCGCCGGTACCGACTTCGTCGTCCAGCTTGATCGCAACGCTTTCCACGATGCCGGCGGCTGGCGATGGGATTTCCATGCTGGCCTTGTCGGACTCGAGGGTGATCAGCGACTGGTCGGCTTCAACGCTGTCGCCAGCCTTGACCAGCACTTCGATGATCTTGGCCTTGCCGGCCGAACCGATGTCAGGGACGTGGATGTCCTGGACGCTGTCGGCCACTGGGGCAGCCGGAGCCGCCGCAGGAGCAGGCGCAGCGGCAGGTGCCGGAGCAGCCGCCTGGGCCGGAGCGGCCGCAACAGGGGCCGCAGCACCTGCCACTTCCAGATCCAGGATCAGGTCGCCGGTGCCGACTTCGTCGTTGAGCTTGACGCTGATGGCCTTGACCACGCCAGCGGCAGGCGATGGGATCTCCATGCTCGCCTTGTCGGATTCCAGGGTGATCAACGATTGATCAGCCTCGACCTTGTCGCCGACCTTGACCTGGATCTCGATGATCTGGGCCTTGCCCGACGAACCGATGTCCGGCACGTGCACTTGCTGAACCGAAGCGGCAGCAGGAGCAGCTGGCGCGGCAGCAGGAGCGGCAGCCGGTTTGGCCTCGGCTTTGGCAGCCGGTGCAGCGGCAGGCGCAGGAGCCGCTTGCGCGGCACCCTCGACTTCCAGTTCCAGCAGCTCGTCGCCTTCTTTCAGGCGATCGCCCAGCTTCACTTTCAGGCTCTTGATGACGCCGGCTTTGGGCGCCGGCACTTCCATGCTCGCCTTGTCCGATTCCAGCGTCAGGATGCTCTGGTCGGCTTCGATACGGTCGCCGACCTTCACAAACAGTTCGATTACTTCACCTTCACCGCTGCCGATGTCAGGTACGCGAATGAGTTCGCTCACAAAAAATCTCCTCAGCAGTCCAGTGGGTTGCGTTTTTCCGGGTTGATGCCGAACTTGGTGATGGCCTCGGCCACGACCTTAGGTTCGATGTCACCACGGTCAGCCAAGGCTTCCAGGGCTGCCAACACCACGAAATGACGGTCGACTTCGAAGAAGTGACGCAGCTTCTTGCGGCTGTCACTGCGGCCGAAACCGTCGGTGCCCAGGACTTTGAATTCCTTGGACGGGACCCACTGACGAATCTGTTCGGCGAACAGCTTCATGTAGTCGGTAGAGGCGATGACCGGGCCCTTGCGGCCGCTCAGGCACTCTTCGACATAGCTCAGCTTAGGCTTCTGGCCCGGATGCAGACGGTTGCTGCGCTCGACTGCCAGGCCATCGCGACGCAGTTCGTTGAAGCTGGTCACGCTCCAGACGTCCGCGCCCACGTTGAATTCTTCACGCAGGATCTTCGCCGCTTCACGGACTTCGCGCAGGATGGTGCCGGAGCCCATCAGCTGTACGTGGTGCGCCGCTTCGCGGGTGTCTTCCTCGAGCAGGTACATGCCCTTGATGATGCCTTCCTCTACACCGGCCGGCATGGCGGGCTGCTGGTAGGACTCGTTCATCACGGTGATGTAGTAGAAGACGTCCTGTTGCTCTTCGGTCATCTTCTTCATGCCGTCCTGGATGATCACCGCCAGCTCGTAGCCATAGGTCGGATCGAAGGTGCGGCAGTTCGGGATGGTGCCCGCCAGCATGTGGCTGTGACCGTCTTCGTGCTGCAGGCCTTCACCGTTGAGGGTGGTACGGCCGGCGGTACCGCCGATCAGGAAGCCACGGGTACGGCTGTCGCCAGCGGCCCAGGCCAGGTCGCCGATACGCTGGAAGCCGAACATCGAATAGAAGATGTAGAACGGCAGCATCGGCTGGTTGTGGCTGGAGTACGAGGTACCGGCTGCGATGAAGGAGCTCATGGCGCCCGCTTCGTTGATGCCTTCCTCGAGGATCTGGCCCTTCTTGTCTTCGCGGTAGAACATCACCTGGTCTTTATCGACTGGCTCGTAGAGCTGGCCGACGGACGAGTAGATGCCCAACTGACGGAACATGCCTTCCATACCGAAGGTACGGGCTTCGTCGGGGATGATCGGCACGATGCGCTGGCCGATTTCCTTGTCCTTGACCAGCTGCGCGAGGATCCGCACGAAGGCCATGGTGGTGGAGATTTCGCGGTCGCCCGAACCGTCGAGGATGGCCTTGAGGGTATCCAGTGGCGGGGTCGGGATGTTGAAGCTCTTGGCGCGACGCTGAGGCACGAAACCGCCCAGCGCGGCACGACGCTCGCTCAGGTAGCGGGCTTCGGCACTGCCTTCTTCCGGCTTGAAGAACGGCAGGTTTTCGATCTCTTCGTCCTTGACCGGAATGTCGAAGCGGTCGCGGAACAACTTCAGGCTATCGACATCGACTTTCTTGGTGTTGTGCGCGGTGTTCTTCGCTTCGCCGGCGCCGGTGCCATAGCCCTTGATGGTCTTGGCCAGGATGACGGTCGGTTGCTCTTTGTGGTTGACCGCCTGGTGGTAGGCCGCATAGACCTTGTACGGGTCGTGGCCGCCACGGTTGAGTTTCCAGATTTCGTCGTCGGACAGGTCTTCGACCATCGCCTTGAGTTCTGGCGTGTTGAAGAAGTGCTCACGCACGAAGGCGCCGTCTTTGGCCTTGTAGTTCTGGTACTCGCCGTCGATGACTTCGTCCATGCGGCGTTGCAGGATGCCGTCGGTGTCCTTGGCCAGCAGTGGGTCCCAGAAACGGCCCCAGATGACCTTGTTCACATTCCACTGGGCGCCACGGAACACGCCTTCGAGTTCCTGGATGATCTTGCCGTTGCCGCGAACCGGGCCGTCGAGGCGCTGCAGGTTGCAGTTGATGACGAAGATCAGGTTGTCCAGCTTCTCGCGGCCGGCCAGGGAGATCGCGCCCAGGGATTCCGGTTCGTCGCACTCGCCGTCGCCCATGAAGCACCAGACTTTCTGCTTGCCTGGCTGGATGAAGCCGCGGGCTTCCAGGTACTTCATGAAGCGCGCCTGGTAGATCGCCTGGATCGGACCCAGACCCATGGAGACGGTCGGGAACTGCCAGAAGTCAGGCATCAGCCATGGGTGCGGGTAGGAGGACAGCCCGTTGCCGTCCACTTCCTGACGGAAGTTGTTCATCTGGTCTTCGCTGATGCGGCCTTCCATGAAAGCGCGAGCGTAGACGCCAGGGGAGGCGTGGCCCTGGAAGTAGATCAGGTCGCCGCCATGTTCTTCGGTTGGTGCCTGGAAGAAGTAGTTGAAGCCGATGTCATACAGCGTCGCACTGGAGGCGAAGCTGGAGATGTGACCGCCCAGGTCAGAATCTTTCAGGTTCGTACGCATGACCATGGCCAACGCGTTCCAACGTACCAGCGAGCGAATGCGGCGTTCCATGAACAGGTCGCCAGGCATGCGTGCTTCGTGGGTGACGGGAATCGTGTTGCGGTACGGCGTGGTGATGGCGTAGGGCAGTTGCGAGCCGCTGCGGGTCGCGAGTTCGCCCATACGGGTCATCAGGTAGTGAGCACGGTCTTCGCCTTCTTTGTCGAGAACCGATTCCAGGGCGTCCAGCCATTCCTGGGTTTCGACGGGATCGAGGTCTTGCATGGCTTGCTCCAGGGCGGAAAGGCTTCCAGAATCGGTTGCCTGAGTTTGCGACTGGCCTTGTGGGCAGACGATAAAATTCTTGGATTGCCGGAGGTTGATACGGCGGCGTGTAGTTTTACTACAAATCGTCGGCCATTTCAGCCTTTCGAATGTATAGACGAGTAGTAAAACTACAGAAGATTGGCTTGTGGCCTCCTGCTGCGTTGTGAGAATAATCGTTACTGTTGGTCGATTTCCAACACCAATGGGTAAGAATTTGATGCTGGCTGCCAAAATAATAAAAAATTCAGCTATTTCTAACTTTTGTTCGACAGTCCTTCAAGGGCCGCGCCCGCAGAATTTGCCCCGACCGCCCCTTTCTACGCCGATCAAGGATAGCCCATGAGCCTGCCCGCGCTTGCCGAACTCCCAGCGACTCTCCTGCCTTTTGTCAGCCGTGCGGAGCAGTCGTTCCGTAGTGCCGTGGCGACCCTGGACGACGATCACGGGCTCGCCGCCTGGCCCCCCGAGCGCTGGGCCGAGTTCGCCCGGGTGAGCGCCGCCAGCGACTTTTTCATTGAACAGAGCCTTCGTGACCCTTTGATGTTGCTGGAGCTGGTGCGCGGCGGCGAGCTCGACCGCAGCTTCAGCCCGGGCGAGCTGTGCGCGCAGATCGCCGCAGCGGTGCAGCAGGCCACCAGCGAAGACGAACTGGGGCGGGTGCTGCGGCGTCAGCGCAATCGTCATCAGGTGCGGATCATCTGGCGCGACCTGACACGCCAGGCGGATCTGGTGCAGACCTGTCGCGACCTGTCGGACATGGCCGACGCCTGCATCGACCAGGCCTATCAATGGTTGTACCAGCGCCACTGCGAGCAGTTCGGTACTCCTACCGGCCGGCGCAGCGGCGAGCCGCAGCAGATGGTCATCCTTGGCATGGGCAAGCTGGGCGCCGTCGAACTGAACCTGTCGTCCGACATCGACCTGATCTTCGCCTACCCCGAAGGCGGGGAGACCGTGGGCGTGAAGCGTGCGCTGGATAACCAGGAGTTTTTCATCCGCCTGGGGCAGCGCCTGATCAAGGCGCTGGACCCGATGACCGTCGACGGTTTCGTGTTCCGCGTCGACATGCGCCTGCGGCCCTACGGTTCGGCGGGCGCCCTGGTGCTGAGCTTCAATGCGCTGGAGCAGTACTACCAGGATCAGGGCCGCGACTGGGAGCGCTACGCGATGATCAAGGCGCGGGTGGTGGCGGGTGACCAGGTCGCCGGCGCGCAGTTGCTCGACATGCTGCGGCCTTTTGTCTATCGGCGTTACCTGGACTTCTCGGCGATCGAAGCGCTGCGCACCATGAAGCAGCTGATCCAGCAGGAAGTGCGGCGCAAGGGCATGGCCGACAATATCAAGCTGGGCTCCGGCGGGATTCGTGAAGTCGAGTTCATCGCCCAGGCTTTCCAGCTGATCCACGGCGGGCGCGACCTGAGCCTGCAGCAGCGTCCTCTATTAAAGGTGCTGACCACCCTGGAGGGGCAGGGTTACCTGCCGCCCGCGGTGATCGCCGAGCTACGTGAAGGTTACGAATTCCTGCGTTACACCGAGCACGCGATCCAGGCGATCGCCGACCGACAGACGCAGATGCTGCCGGACAATCCACGGGACCAGGCGCGTATTGCCTTCATGCTGGGTTTTGCCGACTGGGCGGCGTTCCATGAGCGCCTGATGTACTGGCGCGGTCGGGTGGAATGGCACTTCCGTCAGGTGATCGCCGACCCGGATGAAGACGAAGGCAGCGAATGCGAAGTGGTGGTCGGCGGTGAATGGCTGCCGCTGTGGGAAGAAGCCCAGGACGAGGAAGCTGCCTGCCGGCAGTTGCAGGAAGGCGGTTTCAATGACGCGCCCAAGGCGCTCAGGGCGCTGGCCGGCCTGCGTGGCAGCCCGCAATTGCGAGCCATGCAGCGTTTGGGGCGCGAGCGTCTCGACGCCTTTATTCCCCGCCTGCTGGCCCAGGCGGTGGAGCATGCCGATCCGGACCTGGTGCTGGAGCGGGTGTTGCCGCTGGTCGAGGCGGTGGCGCGGCGTTCGGCCTACCTGGTGCTGCTCACCGAGAACCCCGGGGCCTTGCGCCGCCTGCTGACCCTGTGTGCCGCCAGCCCGTGGATCGCCGAACAGATCACCCGCTTCCCGCTGCTGCTCGATGAATTGCTCAACGAAGGCCGGCTGTTCAAGCCACCATTGGCGCCGGAGCTGGCCGCCGAGTTGCGCGAGCGCCTGACGCGCATCCCCGAGGACGATCTGGAACAGCAGATGGAGGCGCTGCGTCACTTCAAGCTGGCCCACCGCCTGCGGGTGGCAGCCTCGGAAATCGCCGGCAGCCTGCCGTTGATGAAGGTCAGCGATTACCTGACCTGGCTGGCCGAGGCGATCCTCGAACAGGTGCTGGCCCTGGCCTGGCGCCAGACGGTGGCCAAATACGGCGCTCCGCAGCGCACCGATGGCACCTTGTGCGATCCCGGCTTCATTATTGTCGGTTATGGGAAAGTCGGCGGCCTGGAACTCGGGCATGGTTCCGACCTGGACCTGGTGTTCATCCATGACGGCGATCCGCAGGCGGAAACCGATGGCCCGAAACCGATCGACGGCGCGCAGTTCTTCACCCGCCTGGGCCAGCGGATCATTCACCTGCTGACCACCCAGACCAACTCCGGCCAGCTGTACGAAGTGGACATGCGCCTGCGGCCATCCGGGGCGTCGGGCTTGCTGGTGAGTTCGCTGGGGGCTTTCGCCCGTTATCAGGAGAACGAAGCCTGGACCTGGGAGCATCAGGCACTGGTGCGCGCCCGGGTATTGGTAGGTAGCCAGGATGTCGGCCAGGCCTTCGAGAAAGTGCGGGCGGCGGTGCTGGGTCGCGCCCGTGACCTGCCCAAGTTGCAGCAAGAGGTCAGTGAGATGCGGGCCAAGATGCGCGACAACCTGGGGACCAGGGCGACGGCCGCCGGAACCGCGGCAAATGCCTTCGAGGCCACGGCGCCGTTCGACCTCAAGCAGGACGCCGGAGGTATCGTCGACATCGAATTTATGGTGCAATACGCGGCCCTGGCGTGGTCGCAAGAGCACCCGTCATTGCTGCGCTACACCGACAATATCCGCATTCTGGAAGGTCTGGAGGAAGTCGGGCTGATGCCCGCGACCGACGCCAGTCTGTTGCGCGAGGTCTATAAGGCCTACCGCTCCGCGGCTCACCGCCAGGCCTTGCAGAACGAGGCCGGGGTCATCGCCGGCGACCAGTTCGCCAGCGAGCGACGGGAGGTATTGCGGATTTGGCGCGAGCTGGGGCTAAGCTAGGCAGCGTGCGCTGCGTTGCCACAAATGTATCCGGCGAGCCAGGTTGCGGCTCGTCCACAATGAGCCGGCGGTGAATGCCGCAGGGCTGGATTCTCGAGGCGGGGAGGCGTAAGCCTCCCCGGTTCGTTTTTGGAAACCACATGAATATTCTGATCGTTGGGCCCAGTTGGGTCGGTGACATGGTGATGGCGCAGACACTCTTCCAGTGCCTGAAACAACGCCATCCTCAGTGCGAGATCGACGTGCTGGCCCCCGAGTGGAGCCGGCCGATCCTGGAGCGCATGCCGCAAGTGCGGCGGGCCTTGAGCTTCCCGCTCGGCCACGGCGTGCTGGAACTGGCGACTCGCCGGCGCATCGGCAAATCCCTGGTCGGCCAGTACGACCAGGCCATCCTGCTGCCCAACTCGTTGAAGTCGGCGCTGGTGCCGTTTTTTGCCGGCATCGCGCAACGCACCGGCTGGCGTGGCGAGTTCCGCTACGGCCTGCTCAACGACGTGCGCACGCTGGACAAAGAACGTTATCCGCTGATGATCGAGCGCTTCATGGCCCTGGCTTACGAGCCGGGCGCCGAACTGCCCAAGCCGTATCCGCGTCCCGACCTGCAGATTGATCCGGCCAGCCGCGAAGCGGCGCTGGCCAAGTTCGGCCTGACCCTGGATCGTCCGGTGCTGGCGCTGTGTCCGGGAGCTGAGTTCGGCGAAGCCAAGCGCTGGCCGTCCGAGCATTACGCCAAAGTCGCCGAGCTGAAGATCCGCGAGGGCTGGCAGGTCTGGCTGTTCGGTTCGAAGAACGATCACGTGGTCGGCGAAGACATTCGCGCCCGACTGATTCCTGGGCTGCGCGAAGAGTCGGTCAACCTCTGCGGCGGCACCTCCCTGGCCGAGGCCATCGACCTGTTGTCCTGCGCCGATTCCGTGGTGTCCAACGACTCCGGGTTGATGCACGTGGCGGCGGCGCTGAATCGCCCGCTGGTGGCGGTGTACGGCTCGACGTCTCCGGGTTTCACCCCGCCCTTGGCCGACCAGGTCGAAGTCGTGCGCCTGGGCATCGAGTGCAGCCCATGCTTCGATCGCACCTGTCGCTTTGGCCATTACAACTGCCTGCGCCAGCTGTTGCCCGACTCGGTGGACCAGGCCTTGCAGCGGTTGCAAGGCACCGCGGTCGAGGTTCGGTAAGTGCGGGTACTGTTGATCAAGACCTCTTCCCTGGGCGACGTGATTCATGCGCTGCCGGCGCTGACCGATGCGGCGCGGGCGATCCCGGGGATCAAGTTCGACTGGGTGGTGGAAGAGGGGTTCGCGGAAATCCCGACCTGGCACCCGGCTGTGGATAAAGTGATCCCGGTGGCGATTCGCCGCTGGCGCAAGAACATCTGGCAGACCATCAAGAGTGGTGAGTGGCGGCGCTTCAAGCAAAGCGTGCGTGCCACCAAGTACGATCTGGTGATCGACGCCCAGGGCTTGCTGAAAAGCGCCTGGCTGACGCGCTACGTCAAGGCGCCGGTGGCCGGCCTGGACAAGCAGTCGGCACGCGAGCCCTTGGCGGCGCGTTTCTACTCGCGACGCCTGGCCGTCGCCCGTGGCCAGCATGCCGTGGAGCGTGTGCGCCAGCTGTTCGCCGTGGCGCTGGGGTATGACTTGCCCCAGGGCCTGGGCGATTACGGCCTGAACGTCGAGAAATTGGTGGAGTTGCCGCGGCCCAAGCCGTTCGTGGTGTTCCTGCACGGCACCACCTGGGACACCAAGCACTGGCCGGAAGCCTACTGGCGCGAGCTGGCCGAACGTATGGGCCAGCTGGGCGTCGAGGTCAGGCTGCCGTGGGGCAACCCGGCGGAGAAGGCCCGGGCCGAGCGTATTGCCAAGGGCCTGAGCAACGCCACGGTGCTGCCGAAGCTGAACCTAGCGGGCGTCGCCAAGGTGCTGGCGCAAGCCCAGGCCTGCGTCGCGGTGGATACCGGGCTTGGCCATCTCGCGGCGGCGCTGGATGTGCCGACCATTTCCCTGTTTGGCCCGACCAACCCGGGCCTGACCGGTGCCTATGGCAAGGCGCAGATCCATATGGCCAGCGACTTCCCTTGCGCGCCGTGCCTGCAGAAAAAATGCACCTATCAACCGACGGCTGAAGATCAGTGGCGGTTCGACCTGAAACGCGAGTGGCCGCTGTGCTTCACGCGTCTGAATCCTGAGCGTGTCGCCAGCCGGCTGAGCAGGTTGTTACTGGCTGAGGAGCTGCGCTGATGCAATTGGCTTTTGTCCTTTATAAATACTTCCCGTTCGGCGGCCTGCAACGGGACTTCATGCGCATCGCCCTGGAGTGCCAGAAACGCGGGCACCAGATTCGCGTCTATACGCTGATCTGGGAAGGCGATGTGCCGCCGGGTTTCGAGGTGCTGGTGGCGCCGGTCAAGGCGTTCTTCAACCATCGTCGTAACGAGAAGCTCAGCGCCTGGATGGAGGCCGACCTGGCCAAGCGTCCGGTGGACCGCCTGATCGGCTTCAACAAGATGCCCGGCCTGGACGTGTACTACGCCGCCGACGGCTGCTTCGAAGACAAGGCGCAGAACCTGCGCCATTCGCTGTACCGCCGTTGGGGTCGCTACCGGCACTTCGCCGAATACGAGCGGGCGGTGTTCGCCCGGGACGCCAAGACCGAAGTGCTGATGATTTCCGAGGTCCAGCAGCCGCTGTTCATCAAGCATTACGACACCCCGGTGGAGCGTTTCCACCTGCTGCCGCCAGGCATCGCCCAGGACCGTCGCGCGCCGGCCAACGCGGCCGAGATCCGCGCCGAATTCCGTCGCGAGTTCGCCCTGAAAGACGATGATTTGCTGCTGGTGCAGATCGGCTCCGGGTTCAAGACCAAGGGCGTGGATCGCAGCCTCAAGGCCGTGGCCGCCTTGCCGCCGGAGCTGAAGAAACGCACCCGGCTATTTGTAATTGGTCAGGACGACCCCAAAGTATTCCAATTGCAGAGCGCGGCATTGGGCCTGGGCGAGCATGTGCAGTTCCTCAAGGGGCGCAGTGATATCCCGCGTTTCCTGTTGGGCGCCGACCTGTTGATCCACCCGGCGTACAACGAAAACACCGGCACCGTGTTGCTGGAAGCGCTGGTGGCCGGCTTGCCGGTGCTGGTCAGCGCGGTCTGCGGTTATGCCCATTACATCGCCGAGGCCGACAGCGGCCTGGTACTGGATGAGCCACTGGAGCAGGGACAGCTCAATCAATACCTGAACACCATGTTGACCGACGACGCTGCACGCGCGACCTGGAGCCGTAACGGCCTGGCGTTCGCCGAGACGGCCGACCTCTATAGCATGCCGCAGCACGCTGCGGATGTGATTCTGGCGGAGCAACACTGATGAAGTTGATTCTTGCCGAACCGTTCAAGACCCTTTGGGCCGGACGCGATGCGTTCGCCGAAGTCGAGCGTCTGGACGGCCAGGTCTACCGTGAACTGGAAGCCCGCCGTACCTTGCGTACCGAGGTGGCTGGCGAAGGGTTCTTCGTAAAGATTCACCGCGGTATCGGTTGGGGCGAGATCTTCAAGAACCTGCTCACCGCCAAGCTGCCGGTGCTCGGCGCGGGCCAGGAATGGCAGGCCATCCAGCGCCTGCAGGAAGCCGGCGTGCCGACCATGACCGCCGTCGCCTATGGCGAGCGCGGCAGCAACCCGGCCAACCAGCATTCGTTCATCGTCACCGAGGAGCTGGCGCCGACCATCAGCCTCGAAGACTTCAGCATCGACTGGGTCAAGCAGCCGCCGCAGCCCAGGCTCAAGCGCGCGCTGATCGCCGAAGTGGCGCGCATGACCGGCATGATGCACCGCGCCGGGGTCAACCATCGCGACTGCTACATCTGCCACTTCCTGCTGCACACCGACAAGCCGGTGACACCCGATGATTTCAAGCTCTCGGTGATCGACCTGCACCGCGCCCAGACCCGTCCGGCCATCACCCGGCGCTGGCGCGACAAGGACCTGGCGGCGCTGTATTTCTCGGCACTGGATATCGGCCTGACCCGGCGCGACAAGCTGCGCTTCCTCAAGGGCTATTTCCAGCAGCCGTTGCGCCAGATCCTGAGCGACGAAGCGCCTCTGCTGGCCTGGCTGGAGGGCAAGGCCAGCAAGCTCTACGCACGCAAGCAGCGATACGGAGATGCGCTCTGATGGCGGGTTGGAACCTTGAACCTGGGTATCGGGAGCTGGCGCAGGACTTCGGCAGTCTGGATGCGGTATTTGCCCTCGAGGGCGAACACCTGACCCGCGACCCGCTGTCGGAGGTCATCCGGGTCGAACGCAACGGCATCAACTATTACGTCAAGCGCTACACCGGTGCCGGCAAGAACCTGCGGCGCTATCTGGGCAAGCCGCGGGTCAAGTCCGAGTGGCAGAACCTCAAGCGTTTCGCCAAATGGGGCATTCCCACTGCCGAGGTGGTGGCCTGGGGCCTGGAGCGCCGTGGCCTGGCGTACGACCGTGGGGCGATGATCACCCGCGAGCTGCCACGCACCGAAGACCTGTCGGTCCTGGCCGAGCGCAACGACCCGCTGCTGGCCGATCGGGCCTGGGTGGACCGGGTCAGCCAGCAGCTGGCGCGCTACACGCGGATCATGCATGAGCATCGCTTTACCCATAACGACTTGAAGTGGCGCAACCTGCTGATCGACGATGAGGTCCGGCTGTATCTGATCGATTGTCCCAATGGCGATTTCTGGCGCGGTTTCTGGCTCAAGTACCGGATCACCAAGGACCTGGCGTGCCTGGACAAGGTGGCCAAGTATCATTTATCCGCCACCCAGCGCCTGCGCTTCTATTTGCAGTACCGCCAGCGCACCCGGCTGAATGCCGCGGACAAGTGCCGTATCCGGCACGTGCTGAGATTTTTCGAGGGACGCGAATGACCGATTTCCTGGCGGCTCAGGACCGTGCGTTGCTGGAGCGCCACGGCCTCGACAGCTTCGACGCGTTGTGGGCCAAGCAACTTGAAGCGGTGGACGAACCCAACACCGATGGCGGGGGCTGGAGCAGCGTGTATCGCCTCGACCTGGAAGGCCACGGCTACTACCTCAAGCGCCAGAGCAACTACCTGACGCGGACCCTGCACCGGCCGTTCGGCGAGCCGAGTTTCGCCCGCGAGTTTCGCAATATCAGCCGCTACCAGCAGTTGGGCATTCCAGCGCTGCAGGCGGCCTTCTTTGGCGAGCGCAAGGTGGCTGGCGAAACCAGGGCGATCCTGCTGACCCGGGCGCTGGATGGCTGGAACGACCTGGACTCGCTGCTGCAGCAGTGGGCGCAGCTCAGCCCGGACCAGCACGCGGCGATCCTGCGGGCCTGTGGCCTGCTGGCGCGTCAGTTGCACGCGGTGCGCCAGGTGCACGGCTGCTTTTATCCCAAGCATATTTTCCTGCGGGCCACCGGCGACGGTTACCAGGCGCAATTGATCGACCTGGAAAAGACCCGTCCGCTGTTGTTCGGCCAGCGTGACCGGGTCAAGGACCTGGAGCCGCTGTTGCGTCGTGCCCCGGTCTGGAGTGAGGGCGATGTGCGCGCCTTGCTCGCGACCTATCTGGATCAGCCGCGGGACAGCTCGCTGGTCGATGCCTGGCTGAATCGCCTGAGTGCGCGCCGCAGCCACAAGGAGACTCGTTGATGCGTCTGTCCGAACTTGAACGGGCCGGCCGCGCGCCAAGCCTGCCGTTGAGCCTGGAACTGGCCGACGCTGCCGGACCGGCCACGCTGCAGTTGCTCAGCCTGCTGCGGGTGCTAACGGGGCAGCGTTACGTCGGCGCCGGTGTATGGCGCGGGCGTCCGGTGCTGGCCAAGTTACTGGTGGGGGCCAAGGCGGCGCGGCATTTCCAGCGCGAACTGCAAGGCGTGCGCTTGCTTGAAGAGCAGGGCATGACCACGCCGTTGCTGCTGGCAGACGGCCTGAAGGAAGGCGAGGGCGGCTGGCTGCTGTTCGAGTTCCTGGAAGGCTCCGAGAGCCTGGGCGATGCCTGGAAACAGGTGGAATCGTTGCCGGCGTTGGCCGATGAGCAGCAGGCGGTACTCGCCGAGGCCCTGGCCGCCATTGCCGAACTGCATGGCAAGGGCCTGTGGCAGGAAGACCTGCATCTGGACAACCTGCTGCGTCATCAGGGCAAGCTGTACCTGATCGACGGCGCCGGGATCTGCGTGGAGCAGGCGGGCAAACCGCTGTCCCGGCAGAAAGTCCTGGAAAACCTCGGGGTGTTTTTCGCCCAGTTGCCCAAGAGCCTGGAGCCCTTCACCGAAGAGCTGCTGGTGCATTACCTGCTGAACAATGCCGAGCATGCCTTGCCGCTGGAAGCCTTGCAGAAGCAGGTGGACAAGGTGCGCAGCTGGCGCTTGAAGGATTTCCTCAACAAGGTCGGTCGCGAGTGCACCCTGTTCAGCGTGCTGCGCGGGCCCTTCGCCTTGCGGGCAATTCGGCGCGAGGAAGAAGCGGCGATGCAGCCGGTGCTGGAACAGGCCGACGCGCTGCTGGACCGGGGGCACCTGTACAAGACCGGTGGCGCCGCCAGCGTCGGCCGGGTCGAAGTGGCGGGCCGCACCCTGGTGGTCAAGCGCTACAACATCAAGGGTTTTGCCCATTGGCTCAAGCGCTTCTGGCGTCCCAGCCGGGCTTGGCATTCATGGCAGGAGGGCAATCGCCTGGCGTTCCTCGGCATTGCCACGCCCAAGCCGCTGGCTTTGCTGGAGAAGCGTTTTCTCTGGCTGCGCAGCCGGGCCTATCTGGTGACCGAATACCTGGCGGGGCCGGACATCATCGAACGCTTCGCGCCCTATATCGACAGCGGCGCGGCTCCGGAAGCGGAGTTGCAGGCGCTGGACCGGCTGTTTGCCGAGTTGATCCGCGAACGCATCAGCCATGGCGACTTCAAGGGGCACAACCTGTTCTGGCAAGAGGACCGCTGGGCGCTGATCGACCTGGACTCGATGTGCCAGCACCACAGCCTCGGCAGCTTCGCCCCGGCCTACGCCCGCGACCGTGCGCGCTTCATGCGTAACTGGCCAGAAAGCAGCGCGCTGTATCAGGTCATCGACCAGCGCCTGCCTAAAACCGCCGAATCGTCCATGGGCTGACCTGCGACTTGTAGCCGCTGCCACAGGCTGCGATCGACTCCGCAGGAGGCGCTGCTTTTGAGGTCCTCGGAAGGCCCTGCGGGCCTTATCGCAGCCTGCGGCAGCGGCTACAGGGAGTGAGGCGCTTCAGCCTTGGCGCTTGTCGCTAGAGGCTTGCCCCTTCTTTTACGTTATAATCCCGCCCTTTCGTTGTTTCTCGCCCCTTGCGAGCACACATCATTTTCAAGGCGCATCGCGCCCGCATGCAGACTAAACGAGGCTAGACCCCTGTGGCATTGACGATTCTTGGCCTGTCCGGCGCCCTTAGCCATGATCCTTCCGCAGCGCTGTACATCGACGGCAAGCTGGTGGCGGCGGCTGAAGAAGAGCGCTTCGTACGCGATAAACATGCAAAGAACCGCATGCCCTACGAATCGGCGAAGTTCTGTCTGGAACAGGCCGGCATCAAGCCTTCCGACGTTGACGTGGTGGCGATTCCGTTCGCCCCGATCAGCCTGTTCGGCAAGGCTCGCTGGCACTACGCCAAGCGTTACTGGTACGCCCCGGACCGCGCCCTCGACGCGATCCTGATGGGCAACCGTCGCTACAAGCGTTATCGCAACAAGATCGTCTGGTGCCTCGAGCAACTGGGCTTCGATCCGAAGAAGATCAAGATCGAGCCGGTCGAGCACCACCTGGCCCACGCTTCCAGCGCCTACCACTGCTCCGGCTTCAAGGAGAAAACCGCGATCCTCGGGATCGACGGCAAGGGCGAGTACGCCACGACTTTCTTCGGCTATGGCGAAAACGGCAAGATCCACAAGATCAAGGAATTCTACGACCCGGACTCCCTGGGCGGCCTGTATGGCGCGATCACCGAGTTCCTCGGCTTCGAAATGCTCGACGGCGAGTTCAAGGTCATGGGCATGGCGCCGTACGGCGATGCCAGCAAGTACGACTTCTCCCGCCTGGCCAGCTTTGAAAACGGCGAACTGGTGATCAACACCGATTACGCCAACGTCATCGGTCTGCGCCGTTATAAAGAGAAGGGCAAGGGTTTCTACTTCTCGCCGAAACTGATCGAGTGGCTGGGTCCGAAGCGCGAAGGCGACATCGCCGACGAGCCGTACATCCACTACGCGGCCAGCATGCAGGCGCTGTTCGAGAAGCTGGCGCTGCAGATGATCGACCATTACCTGGGCGACATCCTCAAGGAAACCGGCAAGCTGGCCTTCGCCGGCGGCTGTGCGCTGAACGTCAAGCTGAACCAGAAGATCATCGCCCGTCCGGAAGTCAAAGAGTTGTTCGTGCAGCCGGCGTCCGGCGATGCCGGTACCGCGGTCGGTGCCGCGGCCTATGTTTCCCACGCTCGCGGCGTGCCGGTGGAGAAGATGGAACACGTCTATCTCGGCCCGTCCTACAGCAACGAAGACGTGATCGCCGCCTGTGCCCGCCACCCGAACAAGCCGGCCTGGCGCCAGATCGACAACACCCCCGAGCGTATCGCCAAGATCATGGTCGACGGCAACCCGGTGGCCTGGTTCCAGGGCCGCATGGAGTTCGGTCCGCGCGCCCTGGGCGGTCGTTCGATCATCGGTTGCCCGAGCGCTACCGGCGTGGCCGACCGCATCAACGAGCAGATCAAGTTCCGCGAGCGCTGGAGGCCTTTCTGCCCGTCGATGCTCGACACCGTCGGTCCGCAGATGATCAAGGTTGATCACCCGGCGCCATTCATGACCTTCACCTTCGAAGTGGCGGAGGAGTGGAAGACCCGTGTGCCGGAAGTAGTCCATGAAGACGGCACTTCCCGGGCCCAGGTGCTCAAGCGCGAATACAACCCGCGCTACTACGACATGATGAAGGCCCTGGAAGTCCTGACCGGCAACGGCGTGTCGCTGAACACCTCGCTCAACCGCCGTGGCGAGCCGATGATCTGCTCGCCGACCGACGCCCTGAACATGTTCTTCGGCTCCGATCTGCAGTACCTGATCATGGAAGACATCCTGGTAGTCAAAGACGGCGTGGATCCTTATGACACGCTCGGCTGAGCGCCACGTCCTGCAGTTCTGCCACGGCTATGACGGGCCGTTTCTGGACTGTGCCCGGCAATACGCCAGCCTGTTCGCGGGCAGCGGCTATCGCGTGACCACGGTGTTCCTCACCGGGGTTGCCGATGCCGAGGTGGCCGATGCCTGTGCCAGCGACGAAGTGCTGTTCATGGAATACAGCTCCAAGGCCATTCGTGGCCTGAAGCTGGGGGCGATACGCGACCTGCGCAAGATCGCCGCGTCGCGCAACTTCAGCTTCTGCATCGCCCACCGTTTCAAGCCGATCTACATCGCGTTGCTGGGCACCGCGTTGCCGGTGATCGGCGTGCATCACGCGTTTGGCGATTACCAGCGCGGCAGTCGCCGCCTGTTCGCCAACCTGTTCCGCAAGCGCCTGAGCTTGCTCGGCGTGTCCGACGCGGTGCGCGATGACATGCGCAGTTGCCTGCCACAATGGCCGGCGGCGCGGATCCAGACGCTGTACAACCGGATCGACGTCGAAGCCTTGCAGGCTACCCAGTTGTCCAAGGCCGAAGCGCGCCAGGAGCTGGGGCTGTCGTCTTCGGCCTGGATCGTCGGCAATGTTGGGCGTCTGCACCCGGACAAGGACCAGGCCACCCTGCTGCGCGGGTTTGCCACGGCATTGCCGGGGCTGCCTCGGGAAAGCCAGCTGGCGATTCTCGGCAGCGGGCGCCTGGAGCAGAGCCTCAAGGACCTTTCCCGCGAGCTGGGCATTGCCGACCGCGTGCTGTTCCTCGGCCAGGTCCCGGAAGCCCGGCGTTATTTCCGTGCTTTCGATGCCTTTGCCCTGAGTTCAGACCACGAGCCATTCGGCATGGTGCTGCTGGAGGCCATGGCCGCTGGCGTGCCTTTGCTGGCGACGGCCTGTGGCGGTGCCAAGGAAGTGGTCGAAGGCGTCGGCATCCTGTTCCCGCTGGGCGATGCCGAGCATATGGCCCAAGGCCTGCAACACCTGGCCGGGATGGATGAGAACCAGCGCTTGCTGTGCGCCGAGCTGATGTTCGAGCGCCTGCGCGAGCGCTTCTCCGACCGTGCTGTACGCGACGCCTTCTGGCGTCTGCCGCAAGTTACCGATCTGACCGCGAGGCCCTGATGCTCAATCGATTCCAAGGCTGGCGCGAGCGTGGCTGGTCGGTCGTCGACGCCTCGACTTATGCCGCCGCCTGGCAGCGTTTTGGCGGCAGCGTCGCCACCCATCCGCTGGTGGTGGAGCGCCTGGCGAACCTGGCGGGCATCCCGGTCCGCTACCTGGCCTGGGAACAGGCCGGCGAACTGCGAGCGGCGATCCCGACCTGGGGGCGCGACCTGGCGCTGTCCAAGGACGTGCTCAAGCGCCGTGGCAAGAAAGGCCTGTTCGACCTGGGCAACGCCGAGCTGATCCTGCCGGCGGCGCCTGAGACCCAGGCCCCGCTGCGTCATCGCGGTCGTTATCTGTCGGCCTTGAACCAGGGCCGGTTCAGCACCCTCAAGCCCCAGGCCGAGCAATTGGCCATGGCTCGCACGCCTGAAGAGCTGTCGAAGAAGTTTCGCTACAACCAGCGCCGCGAACTGCGCCTGCTGGAAGAGGCGGGCGGCGTGGTGCGCCCGGTCAGCGAGTTCTCCAGCCAGGAGCTGGCGGCCATCTACTGCGATCTGTTCCAGCGGCGCTGGGGGTTCCCGGCCACCGGTGCCGAGCGCATGGCCGACGTCATCGAGTTGCTGCGCGAGTTGCTGATCGGTTCGGTGATTTTCCTCAACGATGCGCCAATCGCCATTCAGCTGGTGTATCGAGTTGAAGCGCCGGAGTGGATCAGCGTCGAATACATCAACGGTGGCGTCGATCCTGAAACCCGCGAGTTCAGCCCTGGCAGCGTGTTGAGTTTCCTCAACACGCAAAGTGCCTGGGAACAGGCGCGGGCCATCGACAAGCCGCTGCGTTTCTCCTTCGGTCGCGCCGATCGCGAGTACAAGGATCGTTGGTGCAATCCGGTTCCGGTGTTCACGGTATGAATCAGCCGCCGAGTCGCAAGCAACAGTTGCTCAAACGCCATCGCCGGCAGAAGCGCCTGGGCCTGCTGATCGGCCTGCTGGTACTGGTGGCTATCGGTGTGCTGGTGGCCTGGTGGCTGCCGCTGCTGCTCGCGGTGCTGGCCTGGGTGGCCCATGAGGCCTGGTTCGCCGATCATCTGTTTTATTCGCCCCGGGACGATTATCAGTACAGCTTTCCGTTCGGCACCGAGCAGCCCAAGGTCCACCTGGACAAGCAGCGCTTGGTGCTGGACCAGGCGATCGACCTGGCGGGGGACGAAACCCTGATCCTCGCGGTAAAGGTCAGCAGCAGTTGGCTGGGGCGCTTTTTCGATCCTTGCGTTTCCTTGGCGGGGCAGGATCGGCAGACGTTCGAGCGTGGCGTGAACGGCCTGCGTTATCTCAATCTCAGTGGGCTGGCACGACCTCTGGCCAGCGGCGAGCTGCAATTGCGCGGACGTTTCTGTCGGGTGCATGACGAACCGCTGTTGTCGGTGTTCCGCGAGCCGGACTATCGCCACCAGCGGGTGATGGTCATCGCCCCCCACGCCGACGATGCCGAACTGGCTGCCTTCGGCCTGTACAGCCAGGCTGACGAAGCCTGGATCGTCACGTTGACCGCGGGCGAGATCGAAGCCGAGCATTACCGGCAGATGGGCATGAACGCTGCGGATGCGGCGCGGGTCAAGGGGCGTCTGCGGGCCTGGGACAGCATTGCGGTGCCGCGTTGGGCCGGGGTCGCCGAGGAACGTTGTGTGCAGCTGGGGTATTTCTGCCTGCAACTGCCGGCCATGCAGGCGGCGCCGAACCGGCCTGTGGCGTCCCGCGAGGCCGAACTGTCGGATATCCGCCTGTTCCGCCAGTTCAACCCGTTCCCGCTGCCGGCGGATGCCGATGGCGCGCCGACCTGGAACAATCTCTTGGCCGACCTGCGGGCGCTGCTGCTCAAGGCCCGCCCCGAGGTGATCGTGCTGCCGCATCCGACCCTCGATCCGCACCCGGACCACATCTGCGCCCAGCAGGCGGTACTGGAAGCGTTGCAGGGGCTGGAGTGGCAGCCGACCACCTTGCTCGGTTATGCCAACCATTTGCATGACAACGACCGCTGGCCGATGGGCGATTCAGGGGCGGGCATTGCCCTGCCGCCGGTGTTCGACCCGGCCCAGGTGCTCAGGCCCTGCAGCTTGCAGCTATCGATCGAGCAGCAACGGGACAAGGCGATGGCCCTGGGCATGATGCACGACCTGCAGCCGCGAGCGCCGTTCAAGCGCCGTCTGCGTCGGGCCTTGCAGCGTGTATTGGCCGGTCGCGCCGGTTCGCTTTATGGCGAGAACGAGTTTTTCCGCAAGGCGGTACGCCGGCATGAGCTGTTCTGGCGTTTGTAAATTGATATTGCATGACACCCTTTTGCCTGTCGGCCAGGGTAGTTTCGCTCTTTTGTCGGGTTGCTCACGGCTGCAAGGAAGATGATGAAGGTTCTATTTCTGGTGCAGAAAGAACAGCGGGCCATTCTGGACCGCCTGTACGAAGGCGTTGCCGCCCATTGCGAATGCGACCTGCGGTGGTTGAGCAGCGACGAGCAGCGCAACCTGCGTGGCTATTTCCGCCGTGAGGTGGATGTATCGCGCTACGACCGTATCGTGTTCTTCCTGCGTTTCAAGCAGGAAATCCGCCAGGCGAGCTTCATCCGCAGCATTCCCAACCTGGTGATCCTCGAGCACGACGCCTACCAGAACTACATCCCCTGCAAGTACACCGGCAAGTTCAGCGCGCACTACCGCCGCCTGCCGTGGGCACGGGTGATCAGTTCGGGGTTCATGGTCAGCGAGCGCCTGCGCGAGGAAGGTTTCGACGCGGTATTCGTGCCCAAAGGCTACGACCAGACCCTGCTGCAGGATCAGGGGCGCGAGCGGGATATCGAACTGGCATTCGTCGGCAGCACCAACAGCGTGGCCTACAGCGGGCGCAAGGCGCTGCTCGATGAGCTCGGCCAGGTCGAACCCTTGGTGGTGACGCGGACCAAATCGGGCGAAGAGTATTGCGACACGCTCAACCGTATCCGCTTTTTCGTCAGTGCCGACGTCGGCATGGGCGAATACATGATCAAGAATTTCGAGGCCATGGCCTGCGGCTGTGTGTTGCTGGCATTCGACCAGGGTGAGGCGGAAAACCGCGCGCTGGGTTTGCAGGACCTGCACAACGTGGTCTTTTATCGGAGCATCCCGCAATTGCAGGAAAAGCTCGCCATGTTGCGCGCCGACCCGGCCCTGGCGCAGAGCATCGCGCGCAACGGACGCGATCTGGCGGTCTCTCGGTTCAGCTTCGCCCGTATCGGTCAGCGTATCGTCGAGGAACTCCAGCCCGCATTGCGGCCTCGTGCACCCTTGAGCTTTATCGAGCGCGTACGCTCGAAACTGGGTGTTTGACAGCGGTCACCGAGCCCTTAATAGTGATCGCACTTTGTCGTAGGTGAGAATCAAGTGCAGTTTAGTCAAGAGAGTGACGTCACGTTGGTGGTCACCAGTTGCGGTCGCCTGGACCTGCTCAAGCTCACGCTGGAGAGTTTCGATCGCTTCAACAGTGCGCCGATCCGCGAAGTCTTCATCACCGAAGATGCTGGCGACGAACGGGTGCGCACAGCTGTGCCCGCCCATTGGAAAGATCACTGTACCTTCTTCGTCAACCGGCCGAAGCTCGGGCAGTTGGCGTCGATCGACCTGGCCTACGAGCAGGTCAAGACCCCCTACATCTTCCATTGCGAAGACGACTGGGAGTTCTACCGCCCGGGTTTTGTCGAGGATTCGAAAGTGATTCTCGAGCAACGCCAGGACATTCTGCAGGTCTGGTTGCGCAGTTATGCCCACGACCTGCGAGTCCATAGCCCTTACATCCACTTGGGGGCTCGCGAGTTGATCGGCGGTGTGCCCTGTTATCCGCTGATCTCCGACAAACCCGAGTGGCAGAGCTTTTCCCTGAACCCGGGCCTGCGCCGGATGGCGCAATATCGGCTGTGCGCGCCTTTCGCCGGGCACGGCGGCGAGAAAGCGCTGTCCAAGCGCTATGCTGAGCTGAACCTGACGGCTGTCAGCCTGGAAGGCGATGCGGTGTTGCATACAGGTTTCGGTCTGCATGTGGAGACTGCCGCCGAGCGGCAGCGTAAGGCTCGGCGCAGTCGTCGCGAGCAAATCAAGCTTGTTTTAGTCCTATTGCTTGGAGTCGGTATTGGCTGGTTTATCAATTAGTTGTACCGGTTTCACTTTCCCGAATACCGCGAAAGGGCTGTGTGCCCAATGAGCATTCTCAACGTCATGTGGGCAGGCGGCAGTGCATTTGCCTCCGTCCACAAGGTTCATCAGCAGATCCTCTCTCAGTCCGAGCCAGGCACTGTGGTCAAGACCTGGTTGTTGCAAGGGTCGTCCACCGGATGTGTTGCCGACGTGGGCGAGTGTCGGGAGTGGAATCTGTCGTCGTCGCGACTGAAGGGCAAGCATTTCTGGCGCTTGCTCAAACCCTGGTTGCGGGCCAGTTTTCGCAAGGCGTTGCGGGAAAGCGATGCCCAGGTGCTGTTGCTCGATGGCCTGGGAGTGGCGCGTACCTTGTTGCCGGTCCTCAAGTCATTGCCGCACATGCGTGCGGTGGTGGTGATCCACGGCACCACGCGCTTGCACCGCAAGGATCAACAGCTGTTCCGCCAGTTCCCCGCCTCGCAGCTGACTCTCGCGGCTGTTTCGCAGACCCTGGCTTCATCCCTCGAAGACGATTTGCAGATGCCGGTGACGGCCTTGCGCAGCGCGTTCAATCCGCATGACTTCAACGCAAGGCTGCTACCGCGTGCCGAGGCCCGGGCAACCCTCGGCCTGCCCGCGGACGATGCTCCGGTATTCGGCGCGGTCGGGCGTCTGGTGGACGATAAGGGTTTTGCTTGCCTGCTGGAGGCCTTCGCCAAAGCCCTGGCGAGCCGGCCGGAGATGCGTCTGGTGATTATCGGCGAGGGTTCGAATCGCGCAGCGCTCGAGGCCCGTATCAACCGGCTGGGCCTGCAAGACAAGGTTTCGCTGCCTGGGCATCTGAAGCATGCGGCGATGCTTTACAAGGCATTCGACTGGGTGGCCATCCCGTCGCTGGACGAGGGCCTGGGGTTGATCCTGCAGGAAGCGGTGATGTCCGGTGTACCGGTGCTGACCAGCGATTTGCCCGTCTTTCGTGAGCAGTTGGCTGAAACCGGGCGTTATGCGCCGGTGAATGACATCGACGCCTGGCAAGACGCCATTCTTCAGGCCCTCGGCCTGCCCACCCGGGGCATCGCGGCGGATCAGTACGCTGCTCTGGCCCCCGATCTGGCCTGGCAGCGCTTCAGCCAGGCGGCCACTACCCTGCTGTCATGCCGAAAGTAGCGCCTGTTCCAATGCTTGCAGCGGAAAGCTCCCATTCAGCTTCTCCCGGGCAATATAGCGGGCGAAGTGTTGCAGGTTGCGTTTGATCAAATGGCGCGGCAATGGCCCGCGGAAGAAGCGCATGTCGGCCACGTCGATCAGGCCGAAGCGGTTATCCGGGGTGATGACGATGTTGCCCAGGTGCAGCGAGCGAAAGTAGATCCCCGAGGTGTGCAGGCTACGAATCAACTCGACCAGGGCCGGCAAGGTCTGCTGCCAGTCGAAGCCTTCCTTGCTGGCGACCTGGCGCAGGGTTTCGCCTGGCAGCGGTTGGTAAAGCACCGCGGTCATGCCGGGTTGTTCCAGGCGGTAGAAGTCCAGAACCTGTAGCGTGGGAACGCCGAGTTGTTCCAGACGTGCGGCGTTGTCGATGAAACGCTTCGAATAGGGCCGAAACAGGGCGGATGAAAAAAGACGCTTGCGCCGGAACAGTTTCAGAATATTCCCATCCTGCAACAGGTAGACTTTCGGGCCGTAACTGTCGGCCTCCAGAATCCTGGCGCCTTCAATCATCTGATTCAAAGTGGCTTGGGGAAGCCGGGAGCATTGCATCGTAGGAAGCCTTGTCGAAGTGGCGGGCACAGTGGCGGGCAATGATGCCGAAAAGTTGTTGTTTTAACCATGCCGGTTTGGCTGGTGAACCATTTAGGAGCGAATAGATGCAGGCCACACGTTGGGCGCAAGTATGGATGACAATCGGGTTGCTATGGTTTTTGCTGGCCATCGCACTGGCGCCCACCAACAAGCTCTACCAACAGGGGCTGGTGGCCTTCCTGTGGTTGCCGGCAATGATTCTGGCCTGGTCCGCGCGTGAGCGCCTGATCGAGTGGTGGCGTGCCCAGCGCTGGCTTGGCCTGGCATTGCTGGGGCTGGCGATATGGGGGCTGATCAGCCTGACATGGACGCAAGCGGCGGACCCGTCACGCGAGGCCAAGCGCTTGCTGTACATCGCGGTGTTCCTGCTGTTCTTCCCGATTTTCGCCAATGCCCGCCCGGAGCGGGTGATTACTGTCATGCAGTGGGGCGGCATAGGGCTCGCGGTGACGGCTTTACTGTCCATTATCCAGTTCTACTGGATTCATGGAAATGTCTGGTGGGGACGCCTGGAAGGGCTGGGTGAGTTGGGCCATCCGATCCTGGGCGGTTATGTCATTGGCCTCACTGCTATCTGGTTGCTGCATTGGATGCCGCGCACTCGTTCTCTTCAAACGGTATGGCTGGTAGCGTTGGCGCTGCTCGGCGCGTTCGTCGTGTTATGCCAGAGCCGCGGTGCTGCCCTGGCTCTGTTCCTGACCGTGTTGGCGATGCCGATCTGGTGCCGCGACCGACTCAGCCGTATGTTCGCGGCCGCGGCATTGTTGCTGGCGATGCTGGCGTTCTGGTTTCTCGAACCTTTGGTCATGGCACGTGGCGTTTCCTTCCGCCCGCAGATTCTGATGGCCAGTCTGCAGATGATCGCCGAACATCCATGGACAGGCCTCGGCCTGGGCTCGAGTTATGACGTGCTGGTCGACGGTTTGACATTCGACCATGCCCACAACCTGTTCACCCACATTGCCATTGAACTGGGTATCCCCGGGCTATTGCTCTGGGTCGTGGCCTGGTTTGCCGTCCTGCGCGAAGCCTGGCGCGCCCGTGAAACGCTTTATGGCCGGGGCGTCATCGGGATCTGGCTGTTCTCTTTCCTGGCCATGCAGTTCGATGCTGCGAGCCTGACCGGAACCCCTCGCGCCGAATGGTTCATCAGTTGGCTGCCAATCGGTCTGGCCACTGTTTTGGTCTGGGCACGGGGCGGTCACACAGGCTGTGATAAAATCCCGCGTTCCTCCTAAACAGTGAGCTCGACGATGAGTGATGCACCGCTCAAAGCGGAACAGGATTCCAGCCTGAAAATCTATTTTCGGCTGTTGGGGTATGTAAAACCCTACATAGGCATTTTCCTGCTGAGTATCGTGGGCTTCGTGATATTTGCATCCACCCAGCCGATGCTGGCGGGCATTCTCAAATATTTCGTCGACGGCTTGAGCAATCCCGAAGCGGTGCTCTTCCCCAACGTTCCCTATCTGCGCGACTTGCAGCTATTGATGGCGGTACCGCTGCTGATCATCCTGATCGCGGCGTGGCAGGGGCTCGGCTCTTTCCTCGGCAACTACTACCTGGCGAAGGTTTCCCTGGGGCTGGTGCATGACCTGCGGGTCGAGCTGTTCAACAAGCTGCTGGTCCTGCCGAACCGCTATTTCGATACCCATAACTCCGGGCATCTGATTTCCCGCATCACCTTCAACGTCACCATGGTCACCGGTGCCGCCACCGACGCCATCAAGGTGGTGATTCGCGAAGGCCTGACGGTAGTGTTCCTGTTCGTCTACCTGTTGTGGATGAACTGGAAGCTGACCCTGGTGATGCTGGCGATCCTGCCGTTGATTGCGATCATGGTTGGCAGCACCAGCAAGAAATTCCGCAAGCAGAGCAAGAAGATCCAGGTGGCGATGGGCGATGTGACCCATGTGGCCTCCGAGACCATTCAAGGCTATCGCGTGGTTCGCAGCTTCGGTGGCGAAAGCTACGAGCAGCAGCGTTTCGTCGACGCCAGCCAGAGCAACACCGACAAACAGCTGCGCATGACCAAGACCGGCGCGGTCTACACGCCGATGCTGCAGTTGGTGATCTACTCCGCCATGGCCGTGCTGATGTTCCTGGTTCTGTTCCTGCGTGGCGATGCCACCGCGGGCGACCTGGTGGCCTACATCACCGCGGCGGGCCTGCTGCCCAAGCCGATTCGCCAGCTCTCGGAAGTCAGTTCGACCATCCAGAAAGGCGTGGCGGGCGCGGAAAGCATCTTCGAACAGCTGGACGTCGAGCCTGAAGTCGATCGGGGGCAGATCGAGCGTGAGCGCATCGAGGGTCGCCTGGACGTGCGCAACCTGAGCTTCACCTATCCGGGCACCGACCGGGAAGTGCTGAAGGACATCAGCTTCTGCGCGGCTCCCGGGCAGATGATCGCGCTGGTCGGCCGTTCCGGCAGCGGCAAGTCGACCCTGGCCAGCCTGATTCCGCGCTTCTATCACCACGAAACGGGGCAGATTCTCCTCGATGACGTGGAGATCGAGGATTACCGCCTGCGCAACCTGCGCCGGCATGTGGCCCAGGTGACCCAGCATGTGACCCTGTTCAACGACAGCGTGGCCGCCAACATTGCCTATGGCGACCTGGCCGGGGCGCCGCGGGAAGACATCGAGAAGGCGGCGACGGATGCCTATGCCATGGACTTCATTTCGCAGTTGCCCGAAGGCCTGGACACCCAGGTCGGCGAGAACGGCGTGCTGCTCTCCGGCGGTCAGCGCCAGCGTCTGGCGATTGCCCGGGCCCTGTTGAAGAATGCGCCGTTGCTGATTCTCGACGAAGCCACCTCGGCCCTGGATACCGAGTCCGAGCGGCATATCCAGGCGGCCCTGGACAAGGTGATGAAGGGGCGTACCACCCTGGTGATCGCACACCGCCTGTCGACCATCGAGAAGGCCGACCTGATTCTGGTCATGGATCAGGGGCGGATCGTCGAGCGCGGTACTCATGTCGACCTGCTGGCGCAGAACGGCTACTACTCGCGGCTGCATGCCATGGGCCTGGACGAGCCTGCTTCCGAAGGCATTGCCTGAGCCAACGCCAGGGTGGGCACTGCCCACCCTGGAACGGCCCCGGCGTGCAATGCGCCGGCGGTCTTTGTATCCCGCCCCTTACCGTCTTGACCAAGCCTAAGTAATTTAGCATCTCGTGCTTGTTATGGTTCCAGCCTCAATCGTCGACTGAATCGAGGTCTCTATCAGGCGGCGAGCGAAGGGCGTATCCGGGACTTCACCGGGCTCGACAGCCCCTATGAAGCGCCATTGGATCCTGGCTGCGAGATCGATACCGAAACGGTTGGATTGGCCTGCGCGACAGACCGGCTCATGGCGCTTTTGCTCAATAAATGAACAGTTTGGGTCGATCGCGAATACTCGTGCAGCGGTAGAACTAGGCAGCGTTCACCCTGTGTTAATATCGCGCCCCTGTTCATTTTGTATGTGGGTTGCTCCATGAAGTTGTCCATGCCGCGATTCGATCAAGCCCCTGTCTTGGTGGTCGGCGATGTCATGCTCGACCGTTACTGGCATGGTGGTACCTCACGGATTTCCCCTGAGGCGCCGGTACCGGTAGTCAAGGTCGAGCAAATCGAGGACCGCCCGGGCGGTGCCGCGAACGTTGCCTTGAACATTGCCGCGCTCGGCGCACCGGCCTCGCTGGTTGGCGTCACCGGCGACGACGAGGCTGCCGACAGTCTCTCCAACAGTCTTGAGGGGGCGGGCGTACGCGCCTTGTTCCAACGCATTGCCCACCAGCCGACCATCGTCAAGCTGCGGGTCATGAGTCGGCACCAGCAACTGCTGCGTATCGATTTCGAAGAACCTTTCGCCACTGACGCCCTGGCGTTGGGCGCTGAAGTCGACCGGTTGCTGGACGGCATCAAGGTGTTGGTGTTGTCCGATTACGGCAAGGGAGCCCTGAGGAATCATCAGGCGCTGATCCAGGCCGCGCGTGCCCGTGGCATCCCGGTGCTGGCGGACCCGAAAGGCAAGGACTTTTCGATTTACCGCGGCGCCAGCCTGATCACCCCGAACCTCAGCGAGTTCGAAACCATAGTCGGCGGTTGCGTCGACGAGCATGACCTGGTCAGCAAAGGCGCGAAGCTGATGCACGACCTGGAGCTGGGTGCCTTGCTGGTGACCCGTGGCGAGCACGGCATGACCCTGCTGCGTCCCGATCACCCGGCGCTGCACTTGCCGGCCCGGGCCCGTGAAGTGTTCGACGTCACCGGTGCCGGCGATACGGTGATTTCCACCCTGGCGGCGGCAATCGCGGCGGGTGAAGAGCTGCCGCACGCGGTGGCCCTGGCCAACCTGGCCGCCGGCATCGTGGTCGGCAAGCTGGGTACCGCGGCCATCAGCGCACCGGAGTTGCGTCGCGCGATCCAGCGTGAAGAAGGTTCCGAGCGCGGTGTGCTGAGCCTCGACCAGCTGCTGCTGGCGATCGACGATGCGCGTGCGCACAAAGAGAAGATCGTCTTCACCAACGGCTGTTTCGACATCCTCCACGCCGGCCATGTGACCTACCTCGAGCAGGCGCGGGCGCAAGGCGATCGCCTGATCGTGGCGATCAACGACGATGCCTCGGTCAGCCGCCTGAAAGGGCCGGGCCGTCCGATCAACAGTGTCGACCGGCGCATGGCGGTACTGGCCGGCCTGGGCGCGGTGGATTGGGTCATCAGTTTCCCCGAGGGTACGCCGGAAAACCTGCTGGCCCAGGTCAAGCCGGACGTGTTGGTCAAAGGCGGGGATTACTCGGTCGACCAGGTGGTCGGCGCCGATATCGTCAAGGCTTATGGCGGTACGGTGAAGGTGCTGGGCCTGGTGGAGAACAGTTCCACCACGGCCATAGTCGAGAAGATCCGCAAGACCGAGTAAGGCTTGCCGCCAACCCGCCCGCTCCCGCGAAAGCTGGAGTGGGCGGTGAGGCGCTCAACGTTGCCGGCTGGTCTTGGTCGGTACCATCTTGCGCAATATCTGCCGCGCCTTGCCGGTAAGATGCTGGAGTTTGGAGTCCTTCTCCGGCGCGTTCAATCCCTGCTGCTTCAGCCAGTCCTTCCAGCGAATCCGCTCGTCACGCACCAGCCAGCCTTGCTGCCGGGCGAAGCTTTCGGCCAGATACAGGCCGCGGGTGCTCGCCGGGTGCAACTGATCCTTCTTCAACGTATAGAGCTCGGCGCAGGGCTGACCGTCCTTGAGTGGCATCAGGTACAGGTCCGGGCGCTTGCGATCCAGGCGCGCCACCAGTTGGTCGCCTTCCAGGCGTTCGTCGACATGGAACAGGCTCAGGGACTTGGCCTCTTTCGGCACGTCCAGGCGCAGGTCATAGATCAGCTGCAGTGAAGCGGTGGGCAGGTGCACATAGGCCCGCGGCCGCTCCAGCAACTGCAGGTTGGCGCAGCGTACCGGGCGTGCCGCGCCTGATAGCGGCGTCAGGCGAAAGGGCAGGGCCTCGCGATAATGCAGGGCGGTCGAGTAGGGGGCGGGCAGCCAGGTGTCGTTGAAGCGCCCGCCGAGCCAGCCTTCCGGGGTTTCCAGCAGGCATTCTTCGGCGATTTCCTGGATGGCGGTATGCAGCGGCAGGTTCAGCTCATGGGCCGGGACGTAGCCGGAAATCAGCTTGAGCACCACGTCGCCGCGATCCTGCCGGCGCTGGCGCACCAGCACCCAATAGTCGCGGTTCTGCCAATGCAGGGTCAGGCGTACCGAGACGCCGAGGTTGGCCAGCTCCAGGGCGAAGCGCTCGGCGTCGGCCACCGCGACCGGGCGTCGGCGCTGCAGGGTCTGGGCAAAGTTCAGCGGCATGCCGACGCTCTGGTAGCTGAGGCCCTCGGGCGTCGCTTCGACGAACAGCGGCAGGGTCTTGAAGTTGCTGGGGTTCTTTCTTATGAGCGTACGCGGCATGTCGGCTCCTTCTTGCGTCGGGGTCGGCCGCGTGGGCGGCATCAGTTCTTGCGCAACACCTGCGCGACAGTGGCGACATTATGGGCCAGGTGCAACGGATTGATGGTCCCGACAATAGCACTGGCGACGCCCGGTTGATCGAACAGCAGTTCGAAGCTGGCGCGTACCGGGTCGACACCGGGGCTCAGGCACACATGGCCGCTGGCCAGGGCTTTTTTCACCAGAATGCCCTTGCCGTGGGCTGCGGCGTAATCGATGACGGCTCGCTCGTTCTGTTCGTTCAGATTGTAGGTGACCATGGCACAGTCGCCTTGTTCCAGGGCCTTGAGGCCACCCTCGACGGTTTTCCCGGAGAAGCCGAAGCCACGGATCTTGCCTTCCTGCTTGAGCTCGGCCAGCGTCTGGTAGACCTCGCACTGCTCGAGGATGTGCAGGTCATTGCCGTCGGAATGCACCAGCACCAGGTCGATGAAGTCGGTTTCCAGGCGCTGCAGGCTGCGTTCCACCGACAAGCGGGTATGCGCGGCGCTGAAATCATGGCGCGACAGGCCGTTCTCGAACTCTTCGCCCACCTTGCTGACAATCACCCAGTCCTGGCGTTGCCCGCGCAGCAGCGGGCCCAGGCGCTCCTCGCTGCGGCCATAGGCCGGCGCGGTGTCGATCAGGTTGATACCCAGGTCGCGGGTCAGCTTGAGCAGCATGCGGGCTTCGGCGTCATCCGGAATCTGGAAGCCGTTGGGGTACTTCACCCCTTGGTCGCGCCCGAGCTTCACGGTGCCCAGGCCCAGTGGGGAGACCAGCAGCCCGGTGGTGCCGAAGGGGCGATGCAGGTCGTGCAGGGTCGCTTGGCTCATGGCAGCAGTTGCTCCCAGGCCGGTTGGGCGATGGCGGGTTTCGGCAGCGTCGGCAACGGAGTCGCGGGGCCCGGCTTGATACCATCGCGCTCGAGGGCGGCGAACACCCGGTCGGCGAAGTCCGGGGCCAGGGCCAGCTTGGTCGGCCAGCCGACCAGCAGGCGGTCCTGTTCGGCGAGAAAGGCATTGTCCGGACGGGTCAGGCCCGACTGCGCGGGCTCGGCGCGGTCCACCCGCAGGGTGGCCCATTGCGCCTGGCTGAGATCGACCCATGGCAACAGGTTGCCGAGTTCTTTCTGGGCGGCCGCGATCTGCGCCGCCGGCTCGCGCGCCACGCCTTCGGCTTCGGCGATGTCGCCGCCGAGGTACCAGACCCATTGGCCGTCGGCTGCCGGGTGGGTGGTCACGGTGATCCGCGGTTTTGGCCCGCCGCCCAGGCAGTGGGCGTACAGCGGTTTCAGGCTCGGGCCCTTGACGATCACCATGTGCAACGGCCGGCGTTGCATGGCCGGCTGGCTCAGGCCGAGGCTGCTCAGCAACTCGGCATTGCCGGCGCCGGCGCTGAGCACGATGCGTTGCGCGCGGATTTCCCGCTCATCGACCCGCAGGCCCAGCAATTGTCCGTTTTCCAGCAGGGGTTCGATCTTCTGCCCGGCCAGCAGGCTATCGCCGCCCAGTTCGGCCAGGCGCCCGATCAGGCTCGGCACGTCCACCACCAGCTCGGCCAGGCGATACACCTTGCCCTTGAAGCGACGGTCCTGCAGGGCCGGCGGTAACTGGTCGCCCTTGACCTGATCGACACGGCCCCGCACAGCCTTGCTGGCGAAAAAGCTGGTGAGGTTGCCGGCCAGGGTGCCGGGGGACCACAGGTAATGGGCCTCGGACAGCAGGCGCACACCGGACAGGTCCAGCTCGCCGTTGCCGGCCAGGGCCTCGCGCCAGCGGCGCGGCATGTCGGCGATGGCTTCCGAGGCGCCGGTCAGGGCGCCGTGCAGGGCATATTTGGCGCCGCCGTGAATGATTCCCTGAGACTTGACGCTTTGTCCGCCGCCGAGACTGGCGCTCTCCACCAGCACGGTGGAAAAGCCCTGGCGACGCAGGCGGGCGTTTAGCCAGAGACCGGCGACTCCGGCGCCGACAATCAGCACGTCGGTGGAAATAACGGATGGCATGCAGCGACCTCGGTGTTCAAGACTAGGCGCGCAGTATACAGGCTCGAGCCGCTCAGGCTTTGTTGGCGATCAAACTGGCGGGGGCGCGCTTGGCGAAGCGCTTTGTGTAGCCGCTGCCGAAGGCTGCGATCGAGCGCGAAGCGCTCGCGCTCTTGAAGGGCCTGCGGCAGCGGTCATGGATCAGTGCCCGGCGGTCTTGGAAAACAGCTGGATCACCACCACGCCCAGGACGATCAGGGCCATGCCGAGCATTGCCGGGATATCCAGCTTCTGCCCGTAGAGGAACAGCGCGGCCACGCTGACCATGACAATGCCCATGCCGGCCCAGACCGCGTAAGCCACGCCCACCGGCACGGTGCGCACCACCAGGGTCAGCATCCAGAAGGCCACGCCGTAACCGACGATGATCAACAGCAGCGGCAGTGGAGTGCTCAGGCCTTTGACCGCTTTCATCGAAACAGTGGCGATCACTTCGGCGCAGATGGCGATGACCAGGTAGGTGTAAGCGTTCATGGGAGAGTCCTCGTGTTTGGGCTTGCTTGATGAGGTCGGCATTCTAGAGATTGTGCAGATGGGGTAAAGTCATTACCTATCTGTTTTGAAGATGGGTTGCTCTATGAATGTGCAGTGGAATCTGGAGCAGATGCGGCTGTTCGTCAGCGTCGCCGAGCAACGTTCGTTTTCCGCGGTGGCCCGTGACCAGCACAAGGCGCAATCGGCGGTCAGCAGCGCGATTGCGCTGCTCGAGGCCGATCTCGGCGTGCTCTTGTTCGAGCGCAGCAGCGGTCGCCAACCGAAACTCACCGAGGCGGGTGGTGCCTTGCTTGCAGAGGCGCGGGAAGTGCTGCGCCAATGCGAGCGCTTGAACGGGCGGGCGCTGGCGTTGATGCGGGGTGAGGAGGCGCGCTTGCGGCTGGCCCTGGACGAGGCGATGCCTTTCCAGCCGGTGCTCGATAGCCTTGAAGCGTTGTCCGAGCGTTTCCCCAGTCTTGAGGTCCAACTGGCCAGCAGCGCCCAGGGTGATGTGGCGCGCAAGCTGCTGGAGCGTCGGGCCGACCTCGGTTTGCTGTTTCACCATGAACAGATGTCCGAGGCCCTTGAGCGACGGGCCCTGGGCAGCGTCGAGATGGTCACGGTGTGCGCGGTCGGGCACCCGTTGGCCGGTGAGAAACAGGTGGATCGCCAGCAACTGGGGCGGCATCGACAGTTGTTGATTTCTCCGCAGTTGAGCACTTACCCCAGTGGCGAGCAGGTCAGCCCGCAAGTCTGGCGCGCCGACAGCTTCTACGCGATGGCCGAGCTGCTGATGCGCGGCCTGGGCTGGGCCTGGCTGCCGCGGCATGTGGTGCAGTACCCGGCCTATCAGAACCAGATGGTCGAGTTGGCCAGCGAGTGGACCCCGCCGGCGCTGGTGGTGGAACTGGTCTGGCGCCGCGATGAACCCCTGGGGCCGGCGGCGCATTGGCTGGCGGAGCGTTTTGCCGTGCACTTGCGGGCGATTGGCTGAAAAAGCCGATAAACTCCGCCGCCATGAATAGAACTCTCTACACCGCGCTGTTTTACCTGGGGCTGCCATTGGTGGCGATTCGTCTGTGGCTGCGGGCGCGCAAGGCGCCGGCCTATGCCAGGCGGATTGGCGAACGTTTTTCCTGGGGACTGCCGGCGATGCAGCCCGGCGGGATCTGGGTGCACGCGGTGTCGGTGGGCGAGAGCATCGCCGCCGCGCCGATGATCCGTGCCTTGCTGGCGCGTTATCCACAGCTGCCGATCACGGTCACCTGCATGACCCCCACCGGCTCGGAACGCATCCAGGCGCTGTTCGCCAACGAGCCGCGCATCCAGCACTGCTACCTGCCTTACGACTTGCCTTGCGCCGCCGCGCGTTTTCTCGATCGGGTCCGGCCGAAGCTGGCGGTGATCATGGAAACCGAGCTGTGGCCCAACCACATTCACCAGTGCGCCAAGCGCGGGATTCCGGTGGCGCTGGCCAATGGGCGGTTGTCGGAGCGCTCGGCCCGGGGTTATGGGCGCTTTGCCAGGCTGACCGCACCGATGCTCGCTGAAATGAGCCTGTTCGCGGTGCAGACCGAGGCCGAGGCCGAGCGTTTTCGCCAGTTGGGCGCGCGCCCGGAAACAGTCGAGGTGACGGGCTCGATCAAGTTCGACCTGAGCATCGACCCACAACTGCTGGTGCGCGCCAGCGAGCTGCGCGAGCAATGGCAAGCCGGCGAGCGTCCGGTGTGGATCGCCGCCAGTACCCATGAAGGCGAAGACGCCGTGGTGCTGGATGCCCATCGCCAACTGCTGGCCAGCCACCCGGATGCCTTGCTGATCCTGGTGCCGCGTCATCCGGAGCGCTTCAATCCGGTGTTCGAGCTGTGCCGGCAGCAGGGCTTTGAGACCATTCGCCGCTCGAGCGCCGAGCCGGTCACCGCCAGCACCTCGGTGCTGCTGGGCGACACCATGGGCGAGCTGCTGTTTCTCTATGCCCTGGCGGACAGCGCTTTTGTCGGTGGCAGCCTGGTGCCCAATGGCGGGCACAACCTGCTGGAACCGGCGGCCCTGGCCAAGCCGGTGCTGAGCGGGCCACACCTGTTCAACTTCCTGGAGATCGCGACAATGCTGCGCGAGGCGGGCGCCCTGCAGGAAGTGGACGATGCCCATGGCCTGGCGGTGGCGGTGCAGCGCCTGTTCGAGTTGCCTCGGGATGCGCAGAAGATGGCCGATGCCGGACTGCGGGTGATGCGCAGCAATCAGGGCGCCCTGCAGCGCCTGCTCGACGGGTTGGATCGCTTGCTGTAGCCGCTGCCGCAGGCTGCGATCCTGTCCGAAGGACAGGCAAAAAGGCCACCGCGATTCCGTTGAATGGCGGTGGCCTTTTTTACGACCGTTCCGGTCGATCGCAGCCTGCGGCAGCGGCTACAGGTTACTGCCCCGGCCGGGCCTTGAGCTGTTCCGCCGCGGCCTTGGCCAGGTCCGGCGGGAGGAAGTCGCGGTCCGGGTTGTAGTCGGCTTTCAGGTAGCGCGACAGGTCCTGCAGATCGCCCGGGTTGAGGGTGCCGGCGGCTTGCTTGAGGCGCAGGTTGTCGAGGATGTAGTCGTAGCGGCTGTTATTGTAGTTGCGCACCGAGGTGTACAGCTGGCGCTGGGCGTCGAGCACGTCGACGATATTGCGCGTGCCGACCTGGTAGCCGATTTCCGTGGCTTCCACGGCGCTCTGGTTGGAGATGATCGACTGGCGCCGGGCCTGGACCTGCTCGACATCGGTGTTCACCGCGCGGTGCAGGTTGCGGGTGTTTTCCACCACCTGGCGCCGCAGGGCTTCACGGCGCTGCTCGCTCTGGGTCAGGCGCGAGTAGGACTCGCGGACCTGGGAACTGGTCAGGCCGCCGCTGTAGATCGGAATGCTCAGTTGCAGGCCGATGCTGCGTTGTTCGACGTCACTGCCGTAACGCTGGCCCAGTGGGGCCGGGTTGCTGAAGCCAAGGGCGTCGTTGTCGCCTTTCTTGTATTGCGCCACCGCGTCGAGGGTCGGGGCGTGGCCGGCCTTGCGCTGCTTGAGGGTTTCCTCGGCGGCGCTGACTGCGTAGTTGCTGGCCAGCAGGTTGAGGTTCTGCTTGGCCGCGGTATCGACCCAGGCCTTGGCGTCATTCGGGGCCGGCGCCAGCACCGGCAGGCTGTGGACGATGCCCTGGATCGCGTTGTACTGACGGTTGGTCAGGGTGATCAGGGCTTCGAAGGCGTCATCCACCTGGCGCTGGGCGAGGATCCGGTTGGCCCGCGCGGTGTCGTAGCTGGCCTGGGATTGCAGGACGTCGGTCTTGTCCGACAGGCCGACGTCGAAGCGTTCGTTGGACTGGTCGAGCTGACGCTTGAAGGCGGCCTCTTCGGCCTTGGTCGAGGCCAGGTTGTCCTGGGCGCGCAGGACCGAGAAGTAGCTCTCGGCGCTTTGCAGGATCAGGTTCTGCTCGGTGGCCGAGAGTTCCAGCGCGGCTTGTTCGTTGACGTCCTTGGCCGCTTGCAGCTGGAACCAGCGGTCGGCGCGGAAAATCGGCTGGGCCAGGGTCGCCTGGTACACGGTGCCGCTGCGGGTGGCGGTCATCGACGGTTCGTCGAACTTGGTCCGGGTGTTGTTCAGGTCGGCACCGGCCGAGAGGTTGGGCAGCAAACCGGCGCGCGCCTGTGGCACCACTTCCTTGCGTGCGTCGTAATCGGCGCGGGCGGCGGCGAGGTCGGCGTTGTTATCCACCGCCTCCTGGTAGACGCTGACCAGGTCGGTTTTGGTGGTCAGGGGCGCTTCTGCTGCCCAGGCCATTCCATTGGACGCACAAGACACGGCGATGGCCAGTGAGAGTTTGCGCAGCATTCGGCGATCCCTAGAGTTGATATTACGAGGATAATTCTGGCGCCAAGGCTAAGTCTCGGCCTGTGCAGCGTCAAGGTTCGACGCAACCTGAGCGAGTGTAGATGCGCCTGCGAAGGGCAACAATCCTGCATTTACGCCATTCATCATGCTGTTTGCCGTGGGGTTGGCGTTCTGCACCGGCTTTGTCTAGACTGGCCGGGTTCTTGTCGGGGTGCCTTGCTATGAGGCTGAGATCGGATAATCCGGATCCCGTTGAACCTGATCAGGTTAGCGCCTGCGTAGGGAACAAGATTTCTCGTCACCCGGCGAGTCCTCTTGTGCTTCGTCCGGGATGTTGTTCGACAATCGAACACCCCTCGAGCACCAAGCACTGCACCAGCTGGTTTTCGCCTCTGGCTCCAGCCATGGTTGCGTCCGTCCGTTACAGGTTCGCTCCGACAAAAATCCACTGCCTGGATGCTGTCTGGAGAGCCCGTGATGACTACAAAATTAAAAAACGCTACCCACCTTAGCGAATCGGCCAAGGTCGATGAGCAGTCGGTTCAGCCCTTTACCCGCTCGCAAAAAATCTATGTCCAGGGTTCGCGCCCGGACATTCGCGTGCCGATGCGCGAAATCAGCCTCGACGTGACCCCGACCGACTTCGGTGGCGAGATCAACGCGCCAGTCACCGTCTATGACACTTCCGGCCCGTACACCGACCCCAACGTGGTGATCGACGTGCGCAAAGGCCTGGGCGATGTGCGCTCGGCCTGGATCGACGACCGTGGCGACACCGAGCGCCTGCCGGGCCTGAGCTCCAACTTCGGCCAGGAGCGCCTCGCCGATCCCGAGCTGACCAAGCTGCGCTTCGCTCACGTCAATAACCCGCGCCGGGCCAAGGCCGGGGCCAACGTCAGCCAGATGCACTACGCGCGCAAGGGCATCATCACCGCCGAGATGGAATACGTCGCCATCCGCGAAAACATGAAGCTGCAAGAGGCTCGCGCCGCGGGCCTGCTCGATCAGCAGCACGTCGGCCACAGCTTCGGCGCCAGCATCCCGAAAGAAATCACCCCCGAGTTCGTCCGTGAGGAAATCGCTCGCGGTCGCGCGATCATTCCGGCCAACATCAACCACGTCGAACTGGAACCGATGATCATCGGCCGCAACTTCCTGGTGAAGATCAACGGCAACATCGGCAACAGCGCCCTGGGTTCGTCCATCGAAGAAGAAGTGGCGAAACTGACCTGGGGCATCCGCTGGGGTTCGGACACCGTCATGGACCTGTCCACTGGCAAGCACATCCATGAAACCCGCGAGTGGATCATCCGTAACTCGCCAGTGCCGATCGGTACCGTGCCGATCTACCAGGCGCTGGAGAAGGTCAACGGCGTGGCCGAAGACCTGACCTGGGAGCTGTTCCGCGACACCCTGATCGAGCAGGCGGAGCAGGGCGTCGACTACTTCACCATCCACGCCGGTGTGCTGTTGCGCTATGTGCCGCTGACCGCCAAGCGCGTGACCGGCATCGTCTCCCGTGGCGGTTCGATCATGGCCAAGTGGTGCCTGGCACATCACAAGGAAAACTTCCTCTACACCCATTTCGACGAAATCTGCGAAATCATGAAGGCCTACGACGTCAGCTTCTCGCTGGGCGACGGCCTGCGTCCGGGTTCGATCGCCGACGCCAACGACGAAGCGCAGTTCGGCGAGCTGGAAACCCTCGGCGAACTGACCAAGATCGCCTGGAAGCATGACGTGCAGTGCATGATCGAAGGCCCCGGCCACGTGCCGATGCAACTGATCAAAGAGAACATGGACAAGCAGCTGGAGTGCTGCGACGAGGCGCCGTTCTACACCCTCGGTCCGCTGACCACCGACATCGCCCCGGGCTACGACCACATCACCTCCGGTATCGGCGCGGCGATGATCGGCTGGTTCGGCTGCGCCATGCTCTGCTACGTGACGCCGAAGGAACACCTGGGCCTGCCGAACAAGGATGACGTGAAGACCGGGATCATCACCTACAAGATCGCCGCCCATGCTGCGGATCTCGCAAAAGGCCACCCGGGCGCGCAGATCCGTGACAACGCGCTGTCCAAGGCGCGTTTCGAATTCCGTTGGGAAGACCAGTTCAACCTCGGCCTCGACCCGGACACCGCGCGCGCCTACCACGACGAGACCCTGCCCAAGGATTCGGCCAAGGTCGCGCACTTCTGCTCCATGTGCGGGCCGAAGTTCTGCTCGATGAAAATCACCCAGGAGGTCCGTGAGTACGCGGCCAACCAGCGCATCGAAGCGGTGGACATGGATGTCGCCAAGGGACTGGCGGAGCAGGCCGAGCGCTTCAAGCAGGAAGGCAGCCAGCTGTACAAGAAGGTTTAAGCGACAAGTAGCAAGTTGCAAGTTAAAGGCAAAAGTGGTCCTGCTTTTTCTTGCAGCTTGAGGCTTGCAGCTAACGCGCCCTTTTCCCATCCCGAGATAACCGTCTTGAACACTTATTCACCAGACACCGCGGTCCCCGCCGACAGGCGCGTATTCGGCGCGCGCGATCTGTTTTCCCTGTGGTTTTCCCTCGGCATCGGCCTGATGGTGTTGCAGACCGGCGCGCTGCTGGCGCCAGGCCTGGGCCTGTCCGGTGCCTTGCTGGCGATCTTTCTCGGTACGGCGGTCGGTGTCTTGCTGCTTGCGGCGGTCGGGGTGATCGGCAGCGATACTGGCCTGTCGTCCATGGCGGCGCTCAAGCTCAGCCTCGGTACGTACGGCGCGAGCCTGCCGGCGTTGCTCAACCTGTTGCAACTGGTGGGCTGGGGCTCGTTCGAGATCATCGTGATGCGCGATGCCGCCAGCCTATTGGGTACTCGTGCGTTCAGCGAGGGCAGCCTGCTGGCCAGCTCTTTGCTCTGGACCCTGTTTTTCGGCGCGCTGGCGACTTTGCTCGCGGTCAGCGGGCCGCTGACCTTCGTGCGCAAGATCCTGCGCAGGTGGGGCATCTGGCTGCTGTTGGCGGCCTGCCTGTGGCTGACCTGGAACCTGTTCGCCAAGGCCGATCTTGCCGCGCTCTGGGCCCAGGCCGGCGACGGCTCCATGCCGCTCGGCGTGGGCTTCGATATCGCGATCGCCATGCCGCTGTCGTGGCTGCCGCTGATCGCCGACTACTCAAGGTTCGGCAAGCGTGCGCGCAATGTCTTTGGCGGTACGGCTCTGGGCTTCTTTATCGGCAATTTGTGGTTGATGAGCCTGGGCGTGGCCTACACCCTGGCCTTTGCGCCGAATGGTGAAGTCAATGCTCTGTTGTTGGCCCTGGCTGGCGCGGGCCTGGGGATTCCGCTGTTGCTGATCTTTCTGGACGAGTCGGAAAACGCCTTTGCCGATATCCATTCGGCCGCGGTTTCCAGCGGCATTCTGCTGCGTCTGAAAGTCGAGCACCTGGCTTTGGCCATTGGTGTGCTCTGTACCCTGATCGCCTGCCTGGCGCCATTGGCTCAGTATCAGAACTTCCTGCTGCTGATCGGCTCGGTGTTCGCGCCGCTGTTCGGCGTGGTGCTGGTGGATCACTTCATCCTGCGCAAGCGCAGTGCCCAGGTGCCGTCCGTGGGCTTGCGCTGGCCGGCGTTGCTGGCCTGGCTGGGCGGGGTCAGCACCTATCACCTGCTGGCCAACTTCTATCCGGACGTTGGCGCAACCCTGCCGTCACTGGTGTTGGCAGGGCTGCTGCAAGGGCTGCTGGGACGAGCCTTCAGTTACGGCCAGGAAACAGCTCGGGTTTGAGAATGCCGTTCAGGCGGTTGTAAGGGATCTTCAGTTCGATGTGGCCCAGCGCGTAAGGCGCGATCACCGACACGTTGTACTTGAGGATCACGCCGCCGTAGGTCAGTGCCACGTTCGGGGTTTTCTGGAACGGCCAGCTCTTGATGAACTCCGGCTCCTGGTCCAGCTTGGTGCTGATCAGCCAGCTGTTATGGGCCACCTGGGCAGCTTTCCAGAACGCAGCTTCCTGGCCCGGGCGCAGCATGTCGGACAGGGTCAGCTCCTTGTGCAGCTCGCGGGAGTAGTTGATGAAGCCGCGACCGGGCGTGCCGTGGGCGCCGCCGGTGTCCAGGTAGCTGGCCAGTTCGATGATCACCAGGCCGTCATGCTGTTCGCGTACCTTGGCTTGCAGGTACATGCTGTTGCGGCTGTCGGCCTCGCGCAGGAACTTCTCCCGATAGGCACTCAGCGTCGCTGGCACGGCCTGGTCCGCGGTGGTGCGGGTCATCTGCAGCAGGCGCTTTTCAATCAGCGCATCCAGCTGCGGCTCGTCGGCGAAGTGCACGGTGTCGATGTTCACCAGCGGGCAATCCTGATTGCTGCAGCCGGGCTTGATCTGTTCCGACTTGTCGCTGGTGCTTTGCAGGGGCTTTTGATAGCTGGGTTGGAACAGGCTTTGGCAGGCGCCCAGGGTCAGGGCCAGGCAAGCCACGGAGACGATTTTAAGAAGCGACATGTGCGTCCTTGATAAACCAGAGGTAGGCAAAAGTTACCGGCTTCGACTGCCTGCGGGGCAATCAGTTCGCCACTAAGCTCAATAGAGGCAATTAGATTAGGTTTGCCCCCTTGCCGTCTATCCCGCTGATGGCAAAGGGGCTGCATCATCGGTCAGCAGCGCGTTAGGATGGCGCGATATCGAGGGGGAGCTTCGAATCGGACAGCAGGATACGAGGATTGCTATGACGGACTTTGCCAACACCACGCCGACCACTGTCGATATCGTTCGGCGCGAGAAATGCTTCCAGGGTTTTTATCAGCTCGACCGTGTGCACCTGCGCCACGAACTGTTTGCCGGTGGCATGGGGCGCGAGATCAGTCGTGAAATCTTTGTCCGTCATGATGCTGTCTGCGTGCTGCCGTACGATCCGCAACGCGATGAAGTGGTGTTGATCGAGCAGTTTCGCGTCGGCGCCATGGGAAAAACCGCGACTCCCTGGTTGATCGAGCTGGTCGCCGGTCTGATCGACAAGGACGAGCAGCCGGAAGAAGTTGCTCACCGCGAGGCGCAGGAGGAAGCTGGACTGACATTCTCCGCGCTGTGGCCGATGATCCAGTATTTCCCGTCGCCGGGGGGCAGCACCGAGTTCGTGCATCTGTACCTGGGGCGCTGCGACAGCAGCGGTGCCGGTGGCCTGCACGGATTGGAGGAAGAGGCGGAGGATATCCGTGTGTCGGTCTGGGCTTTCGAAGACGCACTGCAGGCGGTAAGGGATGGGCGGATTTCCAACGCGGCGAGCATTATTGCCTTGCAATGGCTGGCTTTGAACCGCGTTGAAGTGAGGGGGTTATGGTCGTAAACAAAGTGCGCGATCGCTATCGGGTCGATCTCGTGGGGCTGCAAGCGTCCTGCGAGGCGAACTATGCCCGGCTGATGCGCCTGCTGCCCGACATGCGCAACCAGCCGGTGGCGCGGCGGATCGCGGTGACCCAGGGCGACCAGATGCTGGGCGTGCTGGCGCTGGAAGTGCTGCTGGCTTGTCCCTACACCACCACCCTGCAGGTGCGTCAGGAGCACAGCCTGCCCTGGCTGCCGGTGCCGCAGCTGGAGGTCCAGGTCTACCACGACGCGCGCATGGCCGAGGTCATCAGTGCCGAGCACGCTCGGCGCTTTCGTGGCATTTATCCGTATCCGAATGCCTTCATGCACCAGCCGGACGAGAAGGCCCAGCTCAATGTATTTCTCGGTGAATGGCTGAGCCACTGCCTGGCTTGCGGTCATGAGTTCGAGGCCGTGCGGTAGATGTGAACTGCGTCCGGTTCGCCGGTTTCCTCTTTTGAACTTCCCCCAGCATAATTGCCCCCATTCTTCACTTCCCGTGACACGCCCTGGGAGGCCGCCTTGCCGAGCGTATCCACTCTGACCACCGACGATTCCGTGTTGCTGGTGCAGTTGTCCGACAGCCATCTGTTCGCCGAAGCGGACGGTACGCTGTTGGGCATGAATACCCGCGACAGCCTGCAGCGGGTGATCGACCTGGTGCTGGAACAGCAACCGCGGATCGACCTGATGCTGGCGACGGGCGACTTGTCCCAGGACGGTACGCTGCAGTCCTATCAGCTGTTTCGTGACATGACCCGGCGGATTCCGGCGCCGGCGCGCTGGATTCCCGGCAACCACGACGAGCCGCACATCATGGCGCAGGCGGCCCAGAGTTCGTTGCTGGCGCCGGTGGTGGACATCGGCAACTGGCGGATCACCCTGCTCGACTCGGCCGTACCCGGTTCGGTGCCGGGCTATTTGCAGGACGATCAATTGCAACTGCTCGCCAGTGCCCTGAGCGAAGCCCCCGAACGCCATCACCTGATATGCCTGCACCATCATCCGGTCTCCATCGGGTGCGCCTGGATGGAGCCCATCGGGCTGCGCAATCCGCACGCGTTGTTCGCCGTGCTGGAGCGTTTTCCGCAGGCGCGCGCGGTGCTCTGGGGCCATGTGCATCAGGAAATCGACCGTCAGCAGGGGCCTTTGCGCCTGCTGGCGTCGCCCTCGACCTGCATCCAGTTCGAACCGGGCAGCGAGGATTTCAAGGTCGGCGAGACCGCGCCGGGTTATCGCTGGCTGCGCCTGCTGCCCGACGGGCGCCTGGAAACCGGTGTCGAGCGGGTCACCGGCTTCGATTTTGAGGTCGATTACGGCAGCGACGGCTACTGATTCCGGCCCGGAACCGCAGTTGGCGGCGGCAGGACAAAGGGATACACCTGAACACAAGTCAAGCGGCGATACACCCTGTAAACTGCGCCTTTTTGCACGATGCAAAGGGAGTGCGCATGTCCGGTTCGATCCTGTATATCCACGGCTTCAACAGCGCGCCGGCGTCGAAGAAAGCCAGCCAGCTGATCGCTGTCATGGAGGCGATCGGCCGCGGTGAACAGCTGCGGGTGCCGGCCTTGCATCATCATCCACGCGAGGCCATTGGCCAGTTGGAGCAGGCGATTGCCGAACTCGGACGGCCGCTGCTGGTCGGCAGCTCTCTCGGCGGCTACTATGCGACTCACCTTGCCGAGCGTCACGGCCTGAAAGCCCTGCTGATCAACCCCGCGGTCAGTCCGCACCGGATGTTCGACGGCTTTCTGGGCACGCAGACCAACCTCTATACCGGGGAAACCTGGGAATTGACCCACGACCACGTGACGGCCCTGGCCGAGCTGGAAGTGCCGGCGCCCCAGGACCCGCAGCGGTTCCAGGTCTGGCTGCAGACAGGTGACGAGACGCTGGACTATCGCAGCGCCCAGCTGTATTACCGAGCCTGTGCCTTGCGCATCCAGGCCGGCGGCGACCATAGTTTCCAGGGTTTTGCCGGACAATTGCCGGCGTTGTTGAATTTTGCCGGCATCGGCCCAGATCAGTACCAGGCGATCGATTTCACCTCGCTGTGAACCCTCGCTTCTATTTCATTGAACGACTAACGACGAGACCCCATGGCCACTCCCAGCGCTAGCTCTTATAACGCAGACGCCATCGAAGTCCTCTCGGGCCTCGACCCGGTGCGCAAACGCCCGGGCATGTACACCGATACCACCCGGCCGAACCACCTCGCCCAGGAAGTCATCGACAACAGTGTCGACGAAGCCCTGGCGGGGCACGCGAAGTCGATCCAGGTCATCCTGCATGCCGACCATTCCCTGGAAGTGTCCGATGACGGTCGCGGCATGCCAGTGGACATTCACCCCGAAGAGGGCGTGTCCGGCGTCGAACTGATCCTCACCAAGCTCCATGCGGGCGGCAAGTTCTCCAACAAGAACTACCAGTTCTCCGGCGGTCTGCACGGAGTGGGTATTTCCGTGGTCAACGCCTTGTCGACCCAGGTGCGGGTGCGGGTCAAGCGTGATGGCAACGAATACCAGATGACCTTCGCCGACGGCTTCAAGGCCACCGAACTGGAAGTGGTCGGCAGCGTCGGCAAGCGCAATACCGGGACCAGCGTGTATTTCGCCCCGGATCCGAAATACTTCGATTCGCCGAAATTCTCCGTCAGCCGCCTCAAGCATGTGCTCAAGGCCAAGGCCGTATTGTGCCCGGGGCTGCTGGTCAGCTTCGAAGACAAAGGCACCGGCGAGAAGGTCGAGTGGCATTACGAAGACGGCCTGCGCTCCTATCTGGTGGACGCGGTCAGCGAATTCGAACGCCTGCCGGCCGAACCTTTCTGCGGCAGCCTGGCCGGTAACAAGGAAGCGGTGGACTGGGCCCTGCTGTGGTTGCCGGAAGGCGGCGACAGTGTGCAGGAAAGCTACGTCAACCTGATCCCGACCGCCCAGGGCGGTACTCACGTCAACGGTTTGCGCCAGGGCCTGCTGGACGCCATGCGCGAGTTCTGCGAATTCCGCAACCTGCTGCCGCGTGGCCTGAAGCTGGCCCCGGAAGATGTCTGGGAGCGCATCGCCTTCGTTCTGTCGATGAAGATGCAGGACGCGCAGTTCTCCGGCCAGACCAAGGAACGCCTGTCGTCCCGCGAGGCGGCCGCCTTCGTTTCGGGCGTGGTCAAGGACGCGTTCAGCCTGTGGCTCAACGCCAACCCTGAGCTGGGCATGCAACTGGCGGAGCTGGCCATCAGCAACGCCGGCCGTCGCCTCAAGGCCAGCAAGAAGGTCGAGCGCAAGCGCATCACCCAGGGCCCGGCATTGCCAGGCAAGCTGGCGGATTGCGCCGGCCAGGACCCGATGCGTTCCGAGCTGTTCCTGGTGGAAGGTGATTCTGCCGGTGGTTCGGCCAAACAGGCGCGGGACAAGGAATTCCAGGCGATCCTGCCGCTGCGCGGCAAGATCCTCAACACCTGGGAAGTCGACGGCAGCGAAGTCCTGGCCAGCCAGGAAGTGCACAACATCGCCGTGGCCATCGGGGTCGACCCGGGCGCCGAGGACATGAGCCAACTGCGCTACGGCAAGATCTGCATCCTCGCCGACGCCGACTCCGACGGCTTGCACATCGCGACGCTGCTCTGCGCGCTGTTCGTCCAGCATTTCCGCCCGCTGGTGGATGCCGGTCACGTCTACGTGGCGATGCCGCCGCTGTACCGCATCGACCTGGGCAAGGAGATCTATTACGCCCTCGACGAAGCCGAGCGCGATGGCATCCTCGATCGCCTGGTGGCCGAGAAGAAGCGTGGCAAGCCGCAGGTCACCCGATTCAAGGGCCTGGGTGAAATGAACCCGCCGCAACTGCGCGAAACCACCATGGACCCGAACACCCGGCGCCTGGTGCAGTTGACCCTGGGTGAAGACTTCGCCGCGACCTCGGAAATGATGGACATGCTGCTGGCGAAGAAACGCGCCGGCGATCGCAAAAGCTGGCTGGAGTCCAAGGGTAACCTGGCCGAGGTTCTGGCCTGATGCGCAGAGGCTTTGCCCTGGCATTACTGCTATTGGCAACCTCGGCGATGGCCGACCCCTTGCCCGAGTTGAGGCTGCTGGCCGAGCATCCGGTGGACGGCATGCGTGGCGGCAACCTGTCGGGGCTGGCATTGTGCGGCAAGGAGCTGTGGACGGTCTCCGACCGCGACGATGACCAGATCTATCGGCTCGATACCAGCGACCGCGTCTGGCAGGCCGAAACCGTGCGCATCGACGTGCCGCCGGTGCCGGACAGCGGTTTGCCCTGGGGCTTGAGCTCGCGCACCTGGGTCGCGTCGTTCGTGCGCGGCGGCGAACTGGACTTCGAGGGCATTACCTGCGACAGCGCCGGCAACAAGTATGTGGTCAGCGAGTCCCATGCGGCAGTGTTGCAGCTGCCGTCGACGGGGTCCGCCGCCTGGCTGAAGATTTCGCCGATCATGGTGCGCGAGGCGCGGGCCAGCGGTATGTTGCTGCACTTCAATGCCTTGTTCGAAGGCCTGGCGGTCAACCCGGCCGGCGACCGGATCTGGCTGGCCGCCGAGCGCGAGCGCCGCGGGCTGTTGTTGATCAAGCGCCAGCAGAGTGTCTGGGACTGCGACGGTGGCTGTGTGCTGCTCAGCGAGGCCGGGCTGGAAATGCAGCCGCCGCAGATGCCCAAGGCCAAGGCGGTGTCCCGGGATTTCGCCGACCTGTCGCTGTTCGAGGGCAAGTTGTTCACCCTCGAGCGCAATGCGTTCCAGGTCTGTCGTCGTGATGCGTCGACGGCCAAGCTCGAGCGTTGCTGGTCGTTTGCCGCCGAGGCGTTGCAGGAAAACCGGCGTTATCCACAGGCCTATGGCCTGACCGAGGCCCTGGTGGTGGATGCCGACGGCGCCTGGATCGGTGTGGATAACAACACCGGAGCCCGTGCCGACGGTGAAAAACGCCCGATCGTCTGGCGCTTCGCCGCGCCCGAGGGCGGTTGGAGTGCCAAGCCGTGAGCCGGCAGCCTCCGGGCAAACGTGCCGGGCGCGTGCTGCTGGTGCTGGCCTGGGGCGCCGGGCTGTTCCTGGCGACACGGTTTTTTGGCGAGTGGGAACAGCGTCAGGAGAACCCCAATGCTGTCGTCACTTCGCAACAACATGAGGGTTACATCGAAGTGAAACTGGTCGGCAACGGCCAGGGGCATTTCGTCGCCAGCGGCCAGATCAACGGCCAGCCGGTGAATTTCATGCTCGATACCGGAGCGACCGATGTGTCGATCCCGTCCGGGCTGGCCGAGCGTCTTGGCCTGGAGAAGGGCGCACCGGTGACCCTGAGTACCGCCAACGGTCGTAGCGAGGGTTATCGAACCCGCCTCGACCGCCTGCAACTGGGCGATATCGTCCTGCGCGATGTCCGTGCGCTGGTGGCGCCGGGCCTGGGTGGCGAGCAGGTGTTGCTGGGCATGAGCGCTTTGAAAAAACTTGAATTTACCCAGCGCGGCGGCACTTTGCTGCTGCGCCAGACAACGAACTGATGAGGCCCGCATGAGCGACTCCCTGGATCTCAGCCTGGATGGCGTAGAACGCCGATCGCTGGCTGACTTCACCGAAAATGCCTACCTCAACTACTCCATGTACGTGATCATGGACCGTGCTTTGCCGCATATCGGCGACGGCCTGAAACCGGTACAGCGGCGTATCGTCTACGCCATGAGTGAGCTGGGGCTGGATGCCGATTCCAAGCACAAGAAGTCCGCCCGTACGGTCGGTGACGTGCTGGGTAAGTTCCACCCCCACGGCGACTCGGCCTGCTACGAAGCCATGGTGCTGATGGCGCAGCCTTTCAGCTATCGCTACACGCTGGTGGACGGCCAGGGTAACTGGGGTGCGCCGGACGATCCCAAGTCCTTCGCCGCCATGCGTTACACCGAAGCGCGCCTGTCGCGTTACTCCGAAGTGCTGCTCAGCGAGCTGGGCCAGGGCACTGCGGACTGGGGGCCGAACTTCGACGGTACCCTGCAGGAACCCCTGGTTTTGCCGGCACGTTTGCCGAACATCCTGCTCAATGGCACCACCGGTATCGCCGTGGGCATGGCCACTGACGTGCCGCCGCACAACCTGCGCGAAGTCGCCACGGCCTGCGTGCGCCTGCTGGATGAGCCCAAGGCCACGGTCGAACAGCTTTGCGAGCACATTCAGGGCCCGGACTATCCGACCGAAGCGGAAATCATCACGCCGCGCGCCGACCTGCTGAAAATCTACGAAACCGGTCGCGGTTCGGTGCGCATGCGTGCCGTCTATCGCATCGAGGATGGCGACATCATCGTCACCGCGCTGCCGCACCAGGTGTCCGGCGCCAAGGTGCTGGAACAGATCGCCGCGCAGATGCAGGCCAAGAAGCTGCCGATGGTTGCCGACCTGCGCGACGAGTCGGACCACGAGCACCCATGCCGGATCGTGATCATTCCGCGCTCCAACCGGGTCGATCCCGACGAGCTGATGCAGCATCTGTTCGCCACCACCGAGCTGGAATCCAGCTACCGGGTCAACGTCAACATCATCGGCCTGGACGGCAAGCCGCAGTTGAAGAACCTGCGGGCCCTGCTGGTGGAGTGGCTGGAGTTCCGCGTACTGACGGTGCGCCGCCGCCTGCAGTTCCGCCTGGACAAGGTCGAGCGCCGCCTGCACCTGTTGGACGGCTTGCTGATCGCCTACCTCAACCTGGATGAAGTGATCCACATCATTCGTACCGAGGACCAGCCGCGAGCCAAGTTGATCGAGCGTTTCGCCCTGAGCGAAGTGCAGGCCGACTACATCCTCGATACCCGCCTGCGTCAGTTGGCGCGGCTGGAAGAGATGAAGCTGCGCGCCGAGCAGGACGAGCTGCTCAAGGAGCAGGCCAAGCTGCAAGCCTTGCTCAACAGCGAAGCCAAGCTGAAGAAGCTGGTGCGCACCGAATTGCTGCAGGACGCCGAAACCTACGGCGACGACCGTCGTTCGCCGATCGTCGAGCGCGCCGAGGCCAAGGCCCTGTCGGAAAACGAGCTGATGCCGACCGAGCCGGTCACCATCGTTCTGTCGGAAAAAGGTTGGGTACGCTGCGCCAAAGGGCATGATATCGACGCCACGGGGCTGTCCTACAAGGCCGGCGACGGCTTCAAGACCTCGGCCATCGGGCGCTCCAACCAGTTCGCGGTGTTTATCGACTCCACCGGGCGCAGTTATTCGGTGGCGGCGCATACGCTGCCATCGGCCCGTGGCCAGGGCGAGCCGCTGACCGGGCGCCTGACGCCGCCGCCTGGGGCCAGTTTCGAATGCGTACTGCTGCCGGACGACGAGGCGCTGTATGTGATCGCCTCCGACGCGGGTTACGGCTTCGTGGTCAAGGGCGAGGATCTGCAAGCCAAGAACAAGGCCGGCAAGGCGTTGTTGAGCCTGCCGAACAACGCCAAGGTGCTGTTGCCGCGGCCGGTGAGCGATCGTGAACAGAACTGGCTGGCTTCGGTGACCACCGAGGGGCGTTTGCTGGTGTTCAAGATCAGCGACCTGCCGCAGCTGGGCAAAGGCAAGGGCAACAAGATCATCGGGATTCCGGGTGAGCGAGTGGCCAGCCGCGAGGAGTACGTGACCGATATCGCGGTACTGCCGGAAGGCGCGACACTGGTGCTGCAGGCCGGAAAACGTACCCTGTCGCTCAAGGCCGATGACCTCGAACATTACAAGGGCGAGCGCGGTCGCCGGGGGAACAAACTGCCACGGGGCTTCCAGCGAGTGGATGCGTTGTTGGTAGAAACTCTCAATTGATGCGGGTTAGAGCGTCCGATCTGCGATTTAACCGGTAGATCGGCGCTACAACACTGGAGTCATGGCGCATATTCACGGATGATATGCGCTTTCAAGCGCCGGCGTGGCTGAGCGTTATTCAGGGTTATTTTGAGTATTTACACTGTGGCTAGCCTTGTGGCCGCCACCTGGATGGGATGATGACTGCTCTGCGCCTTCCTCTTGTTTTCTTGCTCGCTGGCGTTCTTGGCCTAGCGGGTTGCAGCGTACACCAGCCGGTGTCGCTGTATCAGCTGGACAGCGGAAGTCCAGCTCAACCGGCACAAAGCGCCGGCATGGCCGTATTGCTGGGGCCGGTACTGGTTGCCGACTACCTGCAACGTGAAACCTTGCTGCAACGTCAGAACGACGGCAGCCTGCAGGCTTCGACCGACGGTCGCTGGGCCGGCAGCCTGTCTTCCGATATCGATCAGTTGCTGTTGCGTCAGGTCGCCGGCCAGCTGGACAGCCAGCGTGTAGTGCTGGCGCCGGCGAGCACCGGTTTCACTCCGGATGTGCAGGTGCTGCTGTCGATCACTCGCCTGGATTCGGGCGCCTCGCAACCGGCGGTTCTCGATGCGCAATGGCGCCTGATCGATCGCCGTGGGCAGGTTCGCGACAACCGTATCGTTCATCTGCAGGAGCAGCATGCCGGTACCACCGCGTCCCAGGTCCAGGCCCAGGGCGTATTGCTGCAACGCCTGGCCGAGCAGCTCTCGGGTGCCCTCAAGCCGCTGGCCAACCAGCCTACGGTAGCCGAGGTACCCCGCAAGGCGGCGCCTGCGCCGGCGGCAAAGCCGGCCGAGCAGGAGAAGCAGCCGAAGATTCCAATGGCCACGCCTATCCGCACGGATATGGAAGTGTTCCGCTTCTGAGTGTTGCGGTTCCAGGACAAAGCCCGCTGATCAGCGGGCTTTGTCGTTTCTGGGGGGGCAGGTTGAGCCTGAGGTAATGGTGCGCCCTTGATGGAGTATCGCGAGCAAGCTCGCTCCTACAGAGGGGCGACTGGCTTGCTCGCGACGACTGTGCCGCAGCCACAAAAAAGCCCGCATTGCTGCGGGCTTTTTGTTGGGCGGCTGGCTTACAGCTTGGCGCGGGTCTCGTGCATCCGCGCCAGTTGCCGTTCCAGCATCGATGGGTAGGGCTCCATCAGGCGTTCGACGCAGCAGGCACCTTCCGGGCTGGCGATCGGACGGATGCGCGCGCGCTGACGAATCAGGGCGTCATCGTTGATCTTGCGCTCGACCAGCAGCAGGTTGCGGCTGTGCTGGGACAGCGCCAGGGCGTCCTGGGCGGTCTCGGTCAGCAGCAGGTCGATCTGGCTCAGGCCGAACAGCTCTTCGCCAAGGGTCAGGCCCAGTTGCAGCTGCAGGGTGATGCCGCTGTCGGCCACTTCGATTTGCAGAGCGTGGCCCAGGGCGCGCAGCAACTCGCCACAGCAGATGGCGTTGGTCAGGTAGTCGTCGCCGCTGTCTTCGCTGTGGAACAGCATCAGCGTGCTACCGTCGTTCAGCGTATGCAGTTCGCTCTGGTACAGCGAGGCGGCCTGGTCGAGGCAGTCGCGATAACGTTCCAGCAATTCCGTCAGGCGGGCGCGGGGCAGGCGGCGCAGTTGCTCCTGGGCGCCCAGTTGCACGGCCAGGACCGCGCTGTGCTGCGGCTGTGCCGGTACCGTGGGTTTCACGATCGGCTTGGCAGCGGTGGCGGTGGACGAGCTGTCGCGAAGATCGGCGAACGGATCTTCATCGTCGACCAGGTCCTCTTCGGCGTTGACCACGTGCCGTGGCGCGGGCTTGAGGCCGGTCACCGGAGCACTTTCATCGAAGCTCGGGTCACGCAGGTTGCGCACCTCGAAGGTCGGTTCCGCGTCTTCGCTGTCGTCGTAGTCGGTATCGTCGAGCTCGGCTTCCGGTTCGGGTTCCGGCTCGACCTTCTCTGGCGCGAAGCTGGCGTGCAGCTGGCGCGCCAGATCGCCAATCTCGTCCTGGCGCTGGGTGGCCGGGGTGTTCTCGTCGATATCCCGCAGCCAGACCCGCAGTTGCATCAGCGGTGTGGAGATGTGCCGTCCCAGGCGCAGGCTCAAGGCCAGGGCCAAAGCCAGCAGGATCGCGCTGAGAATGCCCATGCTCTGCAGGCTGATGGTCATCGGCTGCTGGAATTGTTCCATGTCCAGGCTGATGCGCAGGTTGCCCGCGGTCACGTCCTGGAAGGTGATCTTGGTCTGGTAGACGCCTTCGGTTTCACCCAGCAGGCTGCTTTTCGGGCGCTGACCGGCTTCGGCGAGGATGCGGTTGTCCACGCTGTAGATCGCCGCATGGGCAACCAGCGGGTTCTTGGTCAGGTTATTCAGCAGCACGTTGAGGCTGAGGATGTCGTTGGACACCAACAGCTCGGTGGCCGAGGTCGCGGTCTGGGTAGTCAGGCTCTGACCCAGGGCGTCGGCTTGTTCGTGCATGGCCTGCTTGAACTGCAGGCCCATCACACAGGCATAGATCACCAGGGCCAGGGCGACCAGGATCACGTTATGGCTGGCAATGCGCAATGCAATCGGTACACGGCGGTGACGCAGTGCACGGAAGATCAGCAGGAAGAAGTTATCGGTTTTAACTGGCGTGGGCCGGTTCACTGAGCTCGGCTCTTTTGTCCGTGAAGTTGAGGCGCAGTATAGCGACAGGCCCTAGACCGGCAAAGCGCTGGCTGTGCCCGATGGTCACTGAAAGTGGGTAGAATGCGGTTTTTTTCCACCTGCGGGGGTGCGCCTTGCGCGAAATCGTCCTGATAAACATCACTGGTGAAGACCGTCCGGGTCTCACTGCGGCCATTACCGGCGTTCTGGCCCAGGGTGGTGTGAACATTCTCGACATCGGTCAGGCGGTGATTCACGACACTCTGTCATTCGGCATCCTGGTTGAAATTCCGGACAACGAGCAGAGCTCGTCGGTGCTCAAGGACATTCTGTTCACCGCCTATGAGCTGGACCAGCAGGTCCGTTTCACGCCGGTTTCCGAAGAGGATTACCAGCAGTGGGTCGGCGGCCAGGGCAAGAAGCGCCATATCGTCACCTTGCTGACCCGCAAGGTCACGGCCGAGCAGTTGCAGCGCGTCAGTTCGATCACCGCCAAGTACGGCTTGAACATCGACCACATCGATCGCCTCTCCGGGCGCATGCCGCTGGACACCCCGGCCGACAAGGGCAAGGGTTGCATCGAGTTCTCCGTGCGGGGCGAAGCGGCCGATCCGCAGGCATTGCGTGCCGAGTTCCTCAGCGTCGCCCAGGAGCTGAACGTCGATATCGCCTTCCAGGAAGACTCGCTGTTCCGTCGCAACCGCCGCCTGGCGGTGTTCGACATGGACTCGACGCTGATCGAGGCGGAAGTCATCGACGAACTGGCCAAGGCGGCCGGCGTGGGTGACCGCGTGGCGGAAATCACCGAGCGGGCCATGGCCGGCGAGCTGGATTTCCGTGCCAGCTTCAAGGAGCGCCTGGCCTTGCTCCAGGGCCTGGATATCAAGGTGCTGGACTCCATCGGCGCATCGCTGCGCCTGACCGAAGGGGCCGAGACCCTGTTCGCCGAACTCAAGCGCCTGGGCTACAAGACCGCGATCCTCTCGGGTGGCTTCACCTACTTCGCCAAGCAGCTGCAGGCCAAGCTGGGGATCGACTATGTATTCGCCAACGAACTGGAAGTGGTCGACGGCAAGGTGACCGGTGTCGCGGTCGAGCCGATTGTCGACGCCCAGCGCAAGGCCGATCTGCTGCGCGAGCTGGCCGCCAAGGAAGGTTTGCGCCTGGAGCAGACCATCGCGGTCGGCGACGGCGCCAACGACTTGCCGATGCTGGCGATTGCCGGCCTGGGCGTGGCCTTCCGCGCCAAGCCGTTGGTCAAGCAGTCGGCCAAGCAGGCGATTTCCACCCTGGGCCTGGATGGGGTGCTTTATCTGCTGGGCTTCCGCGATCGCGACGGCCAGCTCTGAGCCGAATCCAAGGCAAAAAAAACGCCGCGATCCGCGGCGTTTTTTTATGTCCGGCTTTTTATGCCCAAGGCTCAGGCCTTGGCCAGGCCGATGCCCTGGCCCATCTGCACCGGCGAGCCGGCCGCCAGTTCTTCGGCCCACTGCACTTGCTCCGGCCCGAACAGCACGATCGCGGTGGAACCCAGCTTGAAACGGCCCAATTCGGCGCCTTTTTCCAGGTGGATCGGCGCGCGGGCGGCTTCGTCGTAGCGCACGGTCTTCAGTTCGCGCTTGGGCGGAGTCACCAGGCCGGCCCAGACGGTTTCGATCGAGGCCACGATCATCGCGCCCACCAATACCACGGCCATCGGGCCGCGCTCTGTATCGAAAACGCATACTACGCGCTCGTTGCGGGCGAACAGCTCCGGCACGTTTTCCGCGGTGGTCTGGTTGACCGAGAAGATCCGTCCCGGCACGTAGACCATTTCCCGCAGGGTGCCGGCCAGTGGCATGTGCACGCGGTGGTAGTCCTTCGGCGACAGGTAGATGGTGGCGAAATCGCCGCCCATGAACGGGGCTGCCAGGGCCGAGTCGCCACCCAGCAGTTCCAGCACGCTGAAGCTGTGGCCCTTGGCCTGGAATACCCGACCGTGCTCGATCGGGCCAAGCTGGCTGACTGCGCCGTCGGCTGGGCTGAGGATCGCGCCCGGGGTTTGGTCCAGCGGGCGGGCGCCGTCTTTCAACGCGCGGGTGAAGAAGGCGTTGAAGTGCTCATAGGCGGTCAGGTCTTCCACCAGCGCTTGAGACATGTCTACCTGATAACGCTTGGCGAACCAGGCGGTGAAGGCATTCTTGAACCAGCGCACGCGGCACTCGGCAATGCAGCCGGCCAGGCGCGACAGCAGGTGGTGAGGCAGCAGGTACTGGCTGAGGATAAACAAACGCTTTTTCATTAACTGTCCTTAAAACCTTAAATCTCTACGGGCGTGTCAGGGTGGTTGCCCCATTCGCCCCAGGAACCGGCATAGCCTTTGACTCGCGGATAACCGAGCGCCTTGGCCACCAGATAGGTGAAGCCAGAGCGATGGTGAGTCTGGCAGTGGGTGATCACTTCTTTGTCTTTGCTGATGCCGAGCTGTTCGAGGATCTGCGGCATGTCGCTGCGGATCCGCAGGTTGCGCGCCGGGTCCATGCCTGCCGTCCACTCGAAGTTGATCGCGCCGGGAATGTGCCCACCCTTGGCGGCGAGAACTTTCTCCCCCGAGTATTCCAGGGGGCCGCGGGCATCCCAGATCGCCAGGTCGGCCGCGCCAAGACGGCTTTGCAGGTATTCGCGGGTGGCGGTCGGCTCGTCGTGCAGGGTCAGGGCGACAGGGCCGCCGACGGCCGCCGGGACTTCGTTCGAGACCGGCAGGCCGTCTGCCAGCCAGGCCAGCAGCCCGCCGTCCAGATAGTGGTAACGGGAGTGGCCGATGACATCCAGCAGCCAGATGAAGCGCCCGGCCCAGCCGCCGCCTTCGTCGTCATAGACCACGTAGACCGCGTCCGGGTTATGCCCCAGTTCGCCGAACAGGGCTTCAAGGGCCGCCTGTGGCGGCATCAGCCCTGGCGCCGGTGCCTGACCGAGCTGGGTACGCTTGGGGTCGACGAAGTGCGCGCCGGGGATATGGCCCGCGGCATAGCGGGTGGCGCTGGTCAGGTCCACCAGAATCAGTTCGCGGGCGTCGAGGCGAGGGAGCAGGTCGCTCGGCTCGATCACCAGCGGCAAGCCAGAGAAGTCAGGCATGTGAGGTCTCCAGGGCACAAAGGGAGGGATTGTAGCGCAAGCGTCAGCGGCTGCGGTTGGTAAAGCTGTGCAGGGCCTTTTCGATGCACTGCGCGGTCTTGCCGAACGCCTGTACGGAGATTTCCGAGAAGGGTTGGCCGCCCTGGTCGGCGACGATCAGCATGATCACCCGGCCATTGCTGGGCACCGAGCGCATCAGCAGGTGCTCGCCACGAAACAGCGTGCGCAGGCTGGCGGGCAGGCGGGCGGAGAACTGGGCGTTGTTGGTCGGCGTCAGGCGCACTTGCGCCGGAGCGTCCAGCAGCCTTTGCAGCACGCTGCTCTGGTTGATCGTCAATGCCAGGTTCATGGCGGGCGCAGGCAGCCCGGCGATCTGATGCACGCGCAACTGGGTCCGCGTGCGGTCGACCATCAGCAGCATTACCCGGCGCATGCCGCACGCCACCAGGGCGTCGCGGGCAAAGGTGGTCAGGTGCATGGCATTGCTGAAGCGGCTGGGCTCCACCAGCAATTCGCTGCATTGCTTGCGCCACTTGGCCAGGTCTTCTGCGGTTGGTGCGGGAACCGGGAGCTCGCCGCGATGCACGCGCCGGGCCTCCCAGGGCCAGAGCAGCGCCTCGGCCGGATGCCACAAGTCGGGCATGCGGTGATGCCGGGCACTCTGCGCGGCTTGCTGGTGCAACTGTTGTTGCAGTTCGTCCATCGGCATTTGCAGGTACAGGCTGGTCAGGTATTGCCAGCGCATGCAGTGCGGGCCGGTCCAGGACTCTTGCGCCGACAGGGCCAGGGCGTTGGCCAGCAGCACGCTGTTGGCCGGCTGGTTCAGCCAGCGCTGCAGGGCCGGATCGGCATCCAGGCATTGTCGCTGGTGCAACGGGTGGGCGTTGTCCCGGGCGATATGCAGGGCCTTGACCAACTGTTCCTGCTCGTCGATCAGCAGGCGGTAGCCTTGCTGTACCCAGATCGGCAAGTGCCAGACCTCGACCAGGGCCTGGCCCAACTGAAGCAGGCCGACGCCGAACAGTTCCTGCTCGACCTCCTGAGCCGGTTCGGCTTTATGGACGACACGCAGCTCCCACTCTTCGAGCAGTTTTGGATAGGCCAGCGCCAAGGGCCACAGCGGCGAGAGAAACAGCAGGCTGCCCCAGTGAATGTCCTGCCAGAGCCTGGCCAGGCGCCCGGCGAAAAAGCCGTTGGCCTGTTGGGTCGCGTGCTGGCTGATCAGTTGCAACTGGCGCAGCCCGACCGGGATCTCCTCCTCGGGCTGGGCGGGCAGGCGGGCGAGCAACTCTTCGGTACGCGCCAGGCCCAGGCGGTTGAGGGCGACCTCAAGGTTCTCGGCCGGCTCGCTCATGCTGCCGTGGGTGTGGCGATTGGCTTCGCGAATCACGCTCAAGGCCAGCGCGGGGCTGTCCTGCATCAGGTCGGCAATGTCGCGCAATGAGCTGCGATTGTCCCTGATGGCTTTGCAGACTCGGTCATGGCTGGCCTGCGGCACCGGCAGGCGGACCGCATCAAGCAGCTTTATCCAGGATTCGAGGGAGTGCGGGGCGCTAGTTGGGACTGTCGTTTCATTAGACATGGCTGGGCGCAATCATCGTCTGCTGTAAACACGCCCAGAGCGGGCCAAACTGGCTTTTCGCCTTAACGGCCTATAGTCTGGCGCAGTTTTGCCGATAAGTAGAAGAAGAGTTTTAAGAACTTCCGAATATGACCTTGAACCCGACTCAGTAAGTACCTTCCTACCTATGGCTAAAATTATCGGCATCATCGTCGTGTTCGCGAGCGTGCTCGGCGGATACGTGCTTTCTCACGGCAAGATTGCCGCCCTGATCCAGCCTTTCGAGGTCTTGATTATCGGCGGCGCCGCGCTGGGGGCATTCCTGCAGGCGAACCCCGGCTACATGACCATGCACGTGCTCAAGAAGTCCTTGGGGATGTTCGGTTCGCGTTTTTCCCAGACCTTCTACCTGGAAGTGCTGGGCCTGATCTACGAGATCCTCAACAAGAGCCGCCGCGAAGGCATGATGGCGATCGAGGGCGATATCGAAGACGCCGCCGCCAGCCCGATTTTCGCCAAGTATCCATCCGTGCTCAAAGACGAGCGCATGACCGCGTTCATCTGTGACTACCTGCGCATCATGTCCTCCGGCAACATGGCTCCCCACGAGCTGGAAGGCCTGTTCGATATGGAGCTGTTCAGCCTCAAGGAAGACCTCGAGCATCCGTCCCATGCGGTCAACGGCATCGCCGACGGCATGCCGGGTTTCGGTATCGTCGCGGCGGTACTGGGTATCGTGGTGACCATGGCGTCCCTGGGCGATGGCGACCAGAAGTCCATCGGCTTGCACGTAGGTGCGGCGCTGGTCGGTACCTTCTTCGGTATTCTCGCGGCCTATGGATTCTTCGGCCCGCTGGCCCATTCCCTGGCCCACGACGCCAAGGAAGAGCTGAACGTCTATGAAGCCATCAAGGCCTCCCTGGTGGCCTCGGCTTCCGGCATGCCGCCATCACTGGCTGTGGAGTTCGGGCGCAAGGTCCTGTACCCGGCGCACCGTCCGAGCTTCGCCGAGCTGGAACAAGCGGTTCGCGGTCGCTAAGCCATGGAAAACAATCAGCCGATTATCATCAAGCGCGTCAAGCGCTTTGCCGGCGGGCATCACGGCGGGGCATGGAAGATCGCCTTCGCCGACTTCGCCACGGCGATGATGGCGTTCTTCCTGGTGCTGTGGCTGCTGTCCACCGCCACCCCGGAACAGAAGATCGCCATCGCCGGTTACTTCAAGGACCCGATCGGCTTCTCGGAAAGCGGCACGCCCTACATCATCGACCTGGGCGGTTCTCCCGAGCTGGCGCCGGAAAACACGCTCAACCCCGAGATCAAGTCGCAGCCGCAGCCGGACAAGGTCACGGTCGATACCGATCAGGTCGAGAGCATGGCCGAGCAGGTGGAAAGAGAGCGTCTGGAGCTGTTGCTTCAAGAGTTGCAGAACAAGGTCGAAGAAAACCCGCAATTGCAGAAGTTCAAGGACCAGATCCTGTTCGAGATCACTCCGGACGGCCTGCGTATCCAGATCATCGATTCGGAAAACCGGCCGATGTTCGACTCCGGCAGTGCGCGCCTGAAGCCATACTTCGAGGACATCCTGCTGGCCATGGCCGACACCATCAAGGCGGTGCCGAACAAGATCAGCATCAGCGGTCACACCGATGCCAAGCCTTACTCGGGCACCGGCGATTTCGGCAACTGGGAGCTTTCGGCCAACCGTGCCAACGCCGCGCGTCGGGCGCTGGTGGCGGGCAGCTATCCGGACGGCCAGGTGGCTCGCGTGGTGGGGTATGCCTCGTCGTCGCTGTTCGATCGCAAGGACCCGTTCAACCCGATCAACCGGCGTATCGACATCGTGGTGCTGACCAAAAAGGCCCAGCGCGCGATCGAAGGCGAAGTCGCCCCCGAGGCCCCGGCACCGACCCAGGGCCAGGGCGCCCCGGGCGAAGTGCCGGTCGACCCGAACGCCTTGCCGCCAGAGCAGGAGCCGCTGCCGGCCCATGAGCTGCGCGAGCGCCTGAATATCTTCGACGACGCAGCACCGAAGACCGAAGGCGCGGCTGCACCCGCAGCTACGCCTCCAGCCGCGCGGTGATTGGTAACGGCGGGCTCTGTATAAAGAGTGCTCGATAAAAAAGGCCGCGATCATCGCGGCCTTTTTTGTTTCAGCGTGGCGCTACCTATTAATAGCTGCTGTCCGGCAGGCTGGCGATGATCGAGCGATAGCTGTTCATCCGCTGCTGCTGGATCCGGCCGTCTTCCAGAGCCTTGAGCAGGGCGCAGCCCGGTTCGCGGTCGTGCTTGCAGTCGCGGAAACGGCAGGTGCCCAGCAGGTCGTTGAACTCGATGAAACCCGCTTCGACATCGGCGCGGCTGACGTGGCCCAGGCCGAACTCGCGAATCCCCGGGGAGTCGATCAGTTCGCCGCCACCCGGGAAGTGGAACAGGCGCGCGGTGGTGGTGGTGTGGGTGCCCTGGCCGGACAGTTCCGACAAAGGCCCGACGCGGGTTTCGACTTCCGGCAGCAGGCTGTTCACCAGCGACGACTTGCCCACGCCCGACTGGCCGACGAACACGCTGATCCGTCCGTCCAACTGCGCTTGCAGCTGTTCCATGCCGTCGCCGTGGTGCGCCGAGACTTCCAGCACCGGGTAGCCCAGCTGACGATAGACCGCCAGCAAGGCATTCAGGGCGGGGGCATTCTGCTCGTCGATCAGATCGAACTTGTTGAGCAGCAGCAGCGGACGGATGCCGGCATGTTCGGCGGCTACCAGGTAGCGGTCGATCAGGTTGGCATGGGGTTCGGGCAGCGGGGCGAAGACGATCACGATCATGTCGACGTTGGCGGCGACCGGCTTGAGCTGGCCGCGGCTGTCAGGACGGCAGAGTTCGGTGTGGCGCGGCAGTTGCGCGACGATCACGCCGATACCCTGGTTGCCCGGACGCCAGACCACCTGATCGCCGGTCACCAGCGCCGGCAGATTGGCGCGCAAGTGGCAGCGGAACACCTGGCCGGCCAGTTCGCCCTCGCGCGCCTCGACCTCGACCTGCACACCGAAGTGGGCGATCACCAGGCCGGTCTGTTCGGGGCCGAGATCGCCGCCTTCCAGTGCTTCCACGGCAGAGGATTCACGTTTGGCGGCGCGGGCGGCGCGTTCGCCTTGAATCTTTTCGATGCGCCAGTTTTGGCGACGATTGAGCTGGCGTTTGGCCATTGGTGTTCCGTGTCGATAATGCGGCGGTTAGGTAAAACGGCCGCGAGTTTAGCACGCCGGCAGGTCCCTCTAGGCTAAACTGCGCAACTACGCCGAGGAGCCCACACATGCAAAACCCGCAGAATCTGATCTGGATCGATCTGGAAATGACCGGTCTGAACCCTGATACCGACGTCATCATCGAGATGGCCACCATCGTCACCGATAGCAATCTCAATACCTTGGCTGAAGGTCCGGTCATCGCCATCCACCAGAGCGATGAAATTCTCGCCGGCATGGATGAGTGGAACACCCGCCAGCATGGCGGTTCGGGGCTGACCCAGCGCGTGCGTGAAAGCCGCATCAGCATGGCTGAAGCGGAAGCGCAGACCATCGCCTTCCTGGAGCAGTGGGTGCCCAAGGGCAAGTCGCCGATCTGTGGCAACAGTATCTGCCAGGATCGCCGCTTCCTGTACCGCCATATGAAGGCACTGGAAAGCTACTTCCACTACCGCAATCTCGACGTTTCCACCCTCAAGGAACTGGCGGCCCGCTGGGCGCCGGATGTGCGCGACAGCTTCAAGAAAGGCAGTACCCACCTGGCCCTGGATGACATCCGCGAGTCGATCGCCGAACTGCAGCATTACCGCAAGCACTTCATCAAGCTCTGATGGTGCGCTGGCGTCTGTTCTGACGCCATCGCGGGCAAGCCTCGCTCCTACGGGTTCGCGCAAGGCTTGCTCGCGATAGATCGCTCCAGGGGCTCCAGCAATTCCAGGCGGCGCCCCCTTTTGGTGCCGACAGCAACTGAGTAGACTGCGCGCCTTCCTGTAAGGACCGCCATCATGCTGCTGATGCTTTACCTGATTGCCATTACCGCCGAAGCCATGACTGGCGCCTTGTCCGCCGGTCGTCGCGGCATGGATTGGTTCGGGGTGGTGTTGATCGCCTGCGTCACGGCCCTGGGTGGCGGTTCGGTGCGTGATGTGTTGCTGGGGCATTACCCGCTGACCTGGGTCAAGCACCCGGAGTACCTGGTGTTGACCTCGGTTGCGGCCCTGGTGACGATCTTCATCGCACCCTTGATGCGCCACTTGCGTTCGCTGTTCCTGGTGCTCGACGCCGTGGGGCTGGTGGCGTTCACCCTGATCGGTTGCATGACCGCCCTGGAAATGGGCCACGGCATGGTGGTGGCTTCGGTCAGCGGGGTGATTACCGGGGTGTTCGGCGGCATCCTGCGGGACATCTTCTGCAACGATATTCCGCTGATCTTCCGTCGTGAGTTGTATGCCAGCGTCTCGTTCGCTGCGGCCTGGTGCTACATGCTCTGCATTTATCTGCAATTGCCCGGCGAGCAGTCGATCCTCATCACCCTGTTCGGCGGTTTCCTACTGCGCCTGCTGGCGATCCGTTTTCACTGGGAAATGCCCAAGTTCGTCTACAACGACGAGCAATGACGGCTGGCGTGCTGCTTCAGCGCCCATTCCACGTGTTCGCGCACCAGCTCTGACGGGTAATCCCGCCGGGCTTTCAGGGCTTCCAGCACCGGAATGCTCGACGGCGCGTTACCCAGCCCCACCGCGAGGTTGCGCAGCCAGCGCTCATAGCCGGCGCGGCGCAGCGGCGAGCCTTCGGTGCTGCTGAGAAACTTGTCCTCGTCCCACATGAACAATTCGGCCAGCTCGGCATTGTCGAGGTTGTGGCGTGGCTTGAAATCGCCTTCGCCGGAAGGGCGGGCGAAGCGGTTCCATGGGCAGACGATCTGGCAATCGTCGCAGCCGAACACCCGGTTGCCGATCAGCGGGCGCAGATCCTCGGGAATGGCGTTTTTCAGTTCGATGGTCAGGTACGAAATGCAGCGCCGGGCGTCCAGTACATAAGGGCCGACGAAGGCCTTGGTCGGACAGATGTCCAGGCATGCCGTGCAGCGGCCGCAATGCTCGGTGGCGTGTGGCTCGTCCACCGGCAAGGGCAGGTCGACGAACAGTTCGCTGAGGAAAAAATAGCTGCCGGCCTTGCGGTTGAGTACTAGCGTGTTCTTGCCGATCCAGCCGAGCCCGGCTTGTTCGGCGATGGCTTTTTCCAGCACCGGGGCGCTGTCGACGAAGGCGCGATAGCCGAACGGGCCGATTTCCTTCTGGATGCGCTCGGCCAGTTGCTGCACGCGCTTGCGGATCAGCTTGTGATAGTCGCGGCCCAGGGCGTAGCGCGAGACATAGGCCTTTTCCGGCTGGGCCAGGCGCTGCGCCATCTGGGTGTCGCCGGGCAGGTAATCCATGCGCAGGGACACCACGCGCAGGGTGCCGGGCACCAGCTCATCCGGATGGGAGCGTTTGCTGCCGTGGGCGCCCATGTAGTCCATTTCACCGTGGTAGCCGGCCTCGAGCCAGCGTTCCAGGTGCTGCTCATGCTCGGCCAGGTCCAGGCCGCTGATGCCGACTTGCTGAAAGCCCAGCTCGCGGCCCCAATCCTTGATCGATTGGGCGAGGGCGGGCAGATCGGTGGTAATGGCAGGCATGAGGCGAGAGAAACCGGGGCTGAGGTGCGTATAATTCTGCCAGACATCGGAGCCCGAAGACGCATGCCGCAGACAAAACACCCTTTACCCGACATTCAGCCGTTGACGCCTGACACGCTACCGCGGCTGGCTGCCCGTTCGCCAAGCGCCCATAAAGGCCAGTTCGGGCACCTGTTGCTGATCGGCGGCGATCGCGGTTTTGGCGGCGCGGCGCTGCTCTGCGCCGAGAGCGCCCTGCGCAGCGGTGCCGGGATGGTTTCTCTGGCGACCCGCAGCGAGCACGTTGCAGCCGCTCTGGCGCGGGTCCCGGAGGTCATGGCCCTGGGCACCGACTCGGCCAACCAGTTGATGGGCTTGCTGGAGCAGGCGTCGGTCATCGTGGCGGGGCCCGGGCTGGGGCAGGCGGCCTGGGGGCGCAGCCTTTTATCTGCCGCCGCCAATGCGCCGCGGCCCCAGGTCTGGGACGCCGATGCGCTCAATCTGCTGGCCAAGGGCGGTTTGACCTTGCCGTCGGGCAGCGTGATCACCCCGCACCCGGGAGAGGCCGCACGGCTGCTGGGGGTTTCCACCGTGCAGGTGCAGGCGGATCGCCCGGCCGCCGTGCGGGCGTTGAGCAAAAAATACACAGCTGTCGCCCTCCTGAAGGGCGCCGGAAGTCTGGTGGCCAGCCCTGATGGCCACCTGGCCCGTTGCGACCGGGGGCATCCGGCCATGGCCACGGCGGGGCTGGGGGATGTGCTGGCCGGTCTGGTCGGGGCGCTGCTGGCCCAGGGGATGCCGGCGTTCGATAGCGCTTGCCTGGCGGTCTGGCTGCATGCCGTCGCGGGCGAGCATCAAGGTAAATTGGGCCGGGGGCTGGCGGCCAGCGATCTGATCCCGGTCATTCGTCAGTTGCTGGAGGAACAATCATCGTGTCTGAAATAACCCTGTATCTGGCAGACGAAGACGCCATGATCGCCTTTGGCGCGCGCCTGGCGCAGGTCACTCAAGGGGTGGGTGTGATCTTTCTGGAAGGCGATCTCGGGGCGGGGAAAACCACATTGTCCCGGGGGCTTATCCGTGGCCTGGGACATGCCGGCGCGGTGAAAAGCCCGACCTTTACCCTGGTCGAGCCTTACGAGATCGGCGATGTGCGGGCCTTCCACTTCGATCTTTATCGTCTGGTCGATCCGGAAGAGCTGGAGTTTCTCGGCATCCGCGATTATCTCGAGGGCGATGCACTGTGTCTGATCGAGTGGCCCCAGCGTGGTGCGGGCTTTTTGCCAAAGCCGGACCTGACCATTACCATTAGCCCGCATAACAGCGGGCGCTCCCTGCATTTGTTGTCGCAAGGCTCGCGTGGCGAGGCCTGGTGTGCCGCTTTGGCGTTGGAATTCAAATAATTGATGGGGTTAGGTATGCGCATTCGCGCGTTGGTTGCTGTCGTAGGACTGTTGCTTACGGCATTGGCCGTTGACGCTCTGGCCGCTACACAGGTCCGCAGCGTTCGCCTGTGGCGGGCACCGGATAACACTCGACTGGTATTTGACCTGTCCGGGCCGGTCCAGCACAGCGTCTTCACCCTGACGGCCCCTGATCGTCTGGTGATCGATATCAACGGTGCGACCCTCGGCGGGCCGCTGAATGTCTCCACGGCGAATACGCCGATTACCGCCATGCGTTCGGCCCAGCGCACGCCTACCGACCTGCGGGTGGTCGTCGACCTGAAAAAGGCCGTGACCCCCAAGAGTTTTACCCTGGCGCCCAATGCCCAATACGGCAATCGCCTGGTGGTCGACCTGTTCGATAACCCGGCGGACGCCGCGCCGACGCCGCCACCCGCGCCGAATGTCGCGACCGTGCCGGCAGTCCCGGTAACGCCGACCAAGCCTGAGATCAAGCTGCCACCGGCCCCGGCCGGCAAACGCGATATCGTCGTGGTCATCGATGCCGGTCACGGTGGCGAGGACCCGGGTGCCTCCGGCTCTCGCGGCCAGCATGAGAAAGACGTGGTACTGGCCATCGCCCGTGAGCTACAGCGCCAGATCAACGGCCTCAAGGGCTTCCGAGCCGAGCTGACCCGGACCGGCGACTACTTCATCCCGCTGCGCGGTCGTACCGAGATCGCCCGCAAGAAAGGCGCCGACCTGTTCGTCTCGATCCACGCCGACGCGGCACCGTCCAGCGCGGCCTTCGGGGCCTCGGTGTTCGCGCTCTCCGACCGCGGCGCCACGTCCGAGACGGCCCGTTGGCTGGCGGACAGCGAAAACCGTTCCGACCTGATCGGCGGGGCCGGCAACGTCAGCCTCGATGACAAGGACCGGATGCTCGCCGGCGTGTTGCTGGACCTGTCCATGACGGCCTCGCTGACTTCCAGCCTCAACGTCGGCCAGAAAGTGCTCAGCAACATCGGCCGGGTCACTCCATTGCACAAGCAACGCGTCGAGCAGGCCGGGTTCATGGTGCTCAAGTCTCCGGACATTCCGTCGATCCTGGTGGAAACCGGCTTTATCTCCAATGCCAACGAAGCCTCCAAGCTGGCCACCGTCAGCCACCAGCAGGCACTGGCGCGTTCCATCAGCAGCGGCGTGCGGCAGTTCTTCCAGCAGAACCCGCCGCCGGGCACCTACATCGCCTGGCTGCGTGATTCCGGGAAGATTGCCCAGGGGCCACGCGACCACCGCGTGAGCCCGGGGGAAACCCTGGCGATGATCGCCGTGCGTTATCAGGTTTCCGCCGCCACCCTGCGCAGCGCCAACAACCTGAGCAGCGATGAGCTGAAAGTCGGTCAGACCCTGACCATCCCGGGTACAGAACTGGCGGCCAAGGAATGAATGACGCAGTCATCAGCAGCGCCCGCATCGAGCTGCTCAGCCCGCGGCTGGCGAACCAGATTGCCGCCGGTGAGGTGGTCGAACGTCCGGCCTCGGTGATCAAGGAATTGCTGGAGAACAGCCTGGACTCCGGGGCCAAGCGTATCGATGTGGATGTCGAGCAGGCGGGTGTCAAGCTGCTGCGGGTACGCGACGACGGCAGCGGCATCTCCGCGGACGATCTGCCGCTGGCCCTGGCGCGCCACGCCACCAGCAAGATTCGCAACCTTGAGGACCTGGAACAGGTCATGAGCCTGGGCTTTCGTGGAGAGGCACTGGCTTCCATCAGCTCGGTTGCGCGCTTGACCCTGACTTCCCGCACCCGCGATGCCGATCAGGCCTGGCAGGTGGAAACCGAAGGCCGCGACATGGCCCCACGCGTACAGCCGGCCGCCCATCCGGTCGGTACCTCGGTGGAGGTCCGCGACCTGTTCTTCAACACCCCGGCCCGGCGCAAGTTTCTCAAAGCCGAGAAAACCGAATTCGATCACCTGCAGGAAGTGATCAAGCGCCTGGCGCTGGCGCGTTTCGACGTGGCCTTTCACCTGCGCCACAACGGTAAAAGCGTCCTCAGCCTGCATGAAGCCAATGATGATGTGGCACGTGCGCGGCGAGTGGCGGCAGTGTGCGGTTCGGGTTTTCTCGAGCAGGCGCTGCCGATCGAGGTCGAGCGTAACGGCCTGCATCTGTGGGGCTGGGTAGGCTTGCCGACTTTTTCCCGCAGCCAGGCGGACCTGCAGTATTTCTACGTCAACGGCCGCGCGGTGCGCGACAAACTGGTGGCCCACGCGGTGCGCCAGGCTTACCGCGACGTGCTGTTCAACGGTCGGCACCCGACCTTTGTGCTGTTCTTCGAAGTCGACCCGGCGGTGGTCGACGTCAACGTGCACCCGACCAAACACGAAGTGCGCTTCCGTGACGGGCGCATGGTCCATGACTTCCTTTATGGCACGCTGCACCGCGCCCTTGGTGATGTCCGGCCGGAAGACCATCTGGCGGCTCCGGCAGCGGTCGCGGGTATCGTGCGGCCGAGCGGGATCGAGGCTGGCGAGTTCGGTCCCCAGGGTGAAATGCGCCTGGCGGCGAACATGACGCTGGAACAGCCGCAGGCCCAACCGGCCTTCAATCCGCCGGGGACCGGCTCGGGCGCGGGTTATCAGTACCAGTACACGCCGCGTCCGCAGCCAGTGCTGCCGGCGGCCGAGGCGCAAAGCGCCTATCGTGAATTCTTCGCGCCCTTGCCTGAGTCTGGGGCGACGGCCTTGCCGGATGCTCAGGGCGATATCCCGCCACTGGGCTATGCGCTGGCGCAGCTCAAAGGCATCTATATCCTCGCGGAAAACGCCCAGGGCCTGGTGCTGGTGGACATGCACGCGGCCCACGAGCGGATCATGTATGAGCGCCTGAAGGTGGCGATGGCCAGCGAAGGCCTGAGCGGCCAGCCGCTGCTGGTGCCGGAGTCGATCGCAGTCAGCCAGCGCGAAGCCGACTGTGCCGAGGAACACGTCAGCTGGTTCCAGCGCCTGGGGTTCGAGTTGCAGCGCCTGGGCCCTGAGTCGCTGGCGATCCGGCAGATTCCGGCCCTGCTCAAGCAGGCGGAAGCCAATCGCCTGGTGCATGATGTCCTGGCCGATCTGATGGAGTACGGCACCAGCGACCGTATCCAGGCGCACCTCAACGAGTTGCTGGGCACCATGGCCTGCCACGGGGCGATCCGGGCCAATCGCCGCCTGGCCTTGCCGGAAATGAACGGCTTGTTGCGCGACATGGAAAACACCGAGCGCAGCGGTCAATGCAACCATGGCCGACCGACCTGGACCCAGTTGGGCCTGGACGATCTGGACAAACTCTTCTTGCGCGGTCGTTGATGAGCCAGCTTCCTCCAGCGATCTTCCTGATGGGCCCGACTGCCGCTGGCAAGACCGACCTGGCCATCGAACTCACCAAGGTTCTGCCTTGCGAGCTGATCAGCGTCGATTCGGCGCTGGTCTACCGCAGCATGGACATAGGCACCGCCAAGCCGTCCAAGGAAATCCTGGCCGAGTTCCCGCACCGCCTGATCGATATCCTCGACCCGGCCGAGAGCTATTCGGCGGCGGATTTCCGCACTGATGCGCTGGCCGCCATGGCCGATATCACCGCGCGCGGCAAGATTCCGCTGCTAGTGGGCGGCACGATGCTCTATTACAAGGCTTTGCTCGAAGGCCTGGCGGACATGCCTCCGGCCGACCCGCAGGTCCGTGCCGAGCTGGAAGAAGAAGCGGCACGCCTTGGCTGGCAGGCCCTGCACGACCAATTGGCGGCCATCGACCCCGAGTCGGCGGCGCGGATTCACCCCAATGATCCGCAGCGCCTGACCCGGGCGCTGGAAGTCTATCGGGTCAGCGGCCTGAGCATGACCGCCCACAGACTGCGACAATCTGCGCAAAGTACTGAAGCAGCCGCTTCGGGACGGGGACAATTGCCCTATACTGTCGCGAACTTGGCCATTGCCCCGGCAAACCGTCAGGTACTGCATGAGCGCATTGCACAAAGATTCACAATTATGTTGGAACAGGGATTCGTCGACGAGGTCGTAGCTCTGCGTTCTAGAAGTGACCTGCATGCCGGGTTGCCGTCTATACGTGCTGTAGGCTACCGACAGGTCTGGGATCATCTGGATGGCAAGCTGACATTCGCCGAGATGCAGGAGCGCGGCATCATTGCCACGCGCCAATTGGCGAAGCGCCAGTTCACCTGGTTACGCAGCTGGGCTGATTTACACTGGCTGGACAGCCTGGATTGCGACAATCTGCCACGCGCCTTGAAATACCTGGGAACGGTCTCCATATTGAGCTGAGTCCTTGCAATTGCCGTCTATCCTTGGGGGTGGGGCGGTTTTAGCCATCTGTTTTCCGATTTTTTATTATTGATCCTTAAAGGAGTGCGGCACATGTCAAAAGGGCATTCGCTACAAGACCCTTACTTGAATACTTTACGTAAAGAGAAAGTTGGGGTTTCCATCTATCTGGTCAACGGGATCAAGCTGCAAGGTACGATCGAGTCTTTCGACCAGTTCGTCATCCTGCTGAAGAACACCGTCAGCCAAATGGTTTACAAGCACGCTATCTCGACAGTGGTGCCGGTTCGTCCAATTCGCCTGCCTAGCGCATCCGAATCCGAACAGGGTGACGCTGAGCCAGGTAACGCCTGATAGGAGTCTCCTTTGTTCTTTGAGCGCCACGGTGGTGGTGAACGTGCAATTCTCGTTCACTTGGATGGTCAGGACCCTGAGGCGCGCGAAGATCCGCAGGAGTTTCAGGAGTTGGCAATATCGGCCGGCGCCGAGACCGTCGCGTTTGTTAACGTGCCGCGTCATCGGCCAACCGCCAAGTACCTGGTTGGCAGCGGCAAGGTCGAAGAATTACGCGACCTGGTCAAAGCCGAACAGGTCGACCTGGTGATTTTCAATCACATCCTCACACCCAGTCAGGAACGTAACCTCGAACGTGCTTTCGAGTGTCGCGTGATTGACCGCACGGGTCTGATTCTCGATATTTTCGCCCAGCGCGCCCGCACTCACGAAGGCAAGCTCCAGGTAGAACTGGCCCAGCTTGAATATATGAGTACCCGTCTGGTTCGTGGCTGGACTCACCTTGAGCGGCAGAAAGGCGGTATCGGTCTGCGTGGCCCGGGCGAAACCCAACTCGAGACCGACCGGCGTCTTCTGCGGGTTCGCCTGCGGCAGATCAAGGCCCGGCTGGAGAAGGTCCGCAGTCAGCGCGAGCAGGCTCGTCGTGGGCGCAAGCGTGCCGATATTCCTTCGGTATCGTTGGTGGGCTACACCAACGCCGGCAAATCCACCTTGTTCAACTCTGTGACCGAGTCCGATGTATTCGCGGCCAACCAACTGTTCGCCACCCTCGACCCGACCTTGCGCCGACTCGAGCTGGACGATCTTGGTCCGGTCGTGTTGGCCGATACCGTGGGGTTCATTCGTCATCTGCCGCACAAACTGGTCGAGGCGTTTCGGGCTACGCTCGAAGAGTCGAGCAACTCCGACCTGTTGTTGCATGTGATCGATGCTCATGAGCCGGAGCGCATGGCCCAGATCGAACAGGTCATGGTGGTGCTCGGCGAGATCGGGGCCCAGGACTTGCCGATACTGGAGGTCTATAACAAACTCGATTTGCTCGAGGGGGTAGACCCGCAGATCCAGCGCGATGCCGATGGCAAGCCGCAGCGGGTCTGGTTGTCGGCTCGTGAAGGGCAAGGGCTGGACCTGCTCAAGCAGGCCATCGCCGAGTTGCTCGGCGAGGATTTGTTTGTAGGCACCTTGCGCTTGCCGCAGCGTTTTGCTCGACTGCGAGCGCAGTTCTTCGAGTTGGGCGCAGTGCAGAAAGAAGATCACGACGAGGAAGGTGTCAGCCTGCTGGCTGTCCGCTTGCCGCGAGTCGAGCTGAATCGACTGGTAAGCCGCGAAGGCATGCAGCCGCTGGAGTTCATCGAGCAACACACTTTGCAATAAAAGCCTGAGAAAGCGGTTGTGCCGCTGTAGCAGGCATTCTGTAGCATTGGTCGGCGCGCCGTGGGTGCGTCTTTGCTTTATCAGATGGAGAGCGCTATGGCTTGGAATGAGCCGGGTGGCAACTCGAATAATCAGGATCCTTGGGGTGGTAAGCGCCGCAACAATGGCGACCGCAAGGGGCCACCGGATCTCGACGAGGCCTTCCGCAAGCTGCAGGAAAGCCTGAATGGGTTGTTCGGTGGTGGCAAGAAACGTGGTGACGATGGTGGCAGTTCCGGCAAGGGCGGCGGTCTCGGCCTGCTCGGTATCGGTCTGGTCGTGCTGGCGGCCGTGTGGCTGTACAGCGCGGTGTATGTCGTGGACGAGCAGGAGCAGGCCGTGGTGCTGCGCTTCGGCAAGTACTACGAAACCGTCGGCCCGGGCCTGAACATCTACTTCCCGCCGATCGATCGCAAGTACATGGAAAACGTCACGCGCGAGCGTGCCTATACCAAGCAGGGTCAAATGCTGACTGAAGACGAGAACATCGTCGAAGTGCCGCTGACCGTGCAGTACAAGATCAGCAACCTGCAGGACTTCGTGCTGAACGTCGATCAGCCGGAAATCAGCCTGCAGCACGCCACCGACAGTGCGCTGCGCCACGTAGTGGGCTCCACCGCGATGGACCAGGTGCTGACCGAAGGTCGTGAGTTGATGGCCAGCGAAATCAAGGAGCGTCTGCAACGTTTCCTCGATACCTATCGCACCGGTATCACCGTTACCCAGGTGAACGTACAGAGCGCAGCTGCACCGCGTGAAGTGCAGGAAGCCTTCGATGACGTGATCCGCGCCCGTGAAGACGAGCAGCGTTCGCGCAACCAGGCTGAAACCTACGCCAACGGCGTCGTGCCGGAAGCCCGTGGTCAGGCCCAGCGCATCATCGAGGATGCCAACGGTTACCGTGGCGAAGTGGTTTCCCGCGCCAAGGGTGAGGCCGATCGCTTCACCAAGCTGGTGGCCGAATACCGCAAGGCACCTGAAGTGACCCGTGAGCGTCTGTACCTGGACACCATGCAGGAAGTCTTCAGCAATACCAGCAAGGTTCTCGTGACCGGCAACAAGAACGGCCAGAGCAATCTGCTGTACTTGCCGCTGGACAAAATGGTCGAAAGTGGCCGCAGCACCAGTGCTCCGGTGACCGGCGCAGCAGCCAGCAGCAACGAAGCGAATGCGCGTGCGGCAGCTGATCTGCAGCAACAGCAAGCGCGTACCAGGGAGAGTCGCTGATGAGCAATAAATCGCTGATCGCCCTTATCGTTGGCGTCGTCGTGGCGATCGCTGCCTGGAACTGCTTCTACATCGTCGCTCAGACCGAGCGCGCGGTGTTGCTGCAGTTCGGTCGTGTGGTCCAGGCTGACGTTCAGCCGGGCCTGCATGTGAAAGTGCCCTATGTGAATCAGGTGCGTAAGTTCGACGCTCGTCTGATGACCCTGGATGCACCGACCCAGCGTTTCCTGACGCTGGAAAAGAAAGCCGTGATGGTCGATGCCTATGCCAAATGGCGCGTGAAGGATGCGGAGCGTTTCTACACCGCGACTTCCGGCCTCAAGCAGATCGCCGACGAGCGTCTTTCCCGTCGTCTGGAGTCGGGCCTGCGTGACCAGTTCGGCAAGCGCACCCTGCACGAAGTGGTTTCCGGTGAGCGTGATGCGTTGATGGCGGATATCACGGCTTCGCTCAACAAGATGGCCGAGAAAGAGCTGGGCATCGAAGTGGTCGATGTCCGGGTCAAGGCCATCGACTTGCCGAAGGAAGTGAACCGCAGCGTCTTCGAGCGTATGAGCACCGAGCGTGAGCGTGAAGCGCGTGAGCATCGCGCCAAGGGTAACGAGCTGGCGGAAGGTATTCGTGCCGATGCCGATCGTCAGCGCCGCGTATTGCTGGCCGAAGCCTATCGTGAGTCGGAAGAGATTCGCGGTGATGGCGACGCCCAGGCTGCGGCCATCTACTCCAAGGCCTACGGTCAGGATCAGGAGTTCTACGGTTTCTACCGTAGCCTGCGTGCCTATCGTGAAAGCTTCGCGAACAAATCCGACGTCATGGTCCTGGACCCAAGCAGCGACTTTTTCCGTTACCTGGAAAAGGCCAAGCCTTGATGCGACGTTGACCTGAATCGCCCCGCCCGGCGGCTAAAGTGTCTGGCGGGGTGATCCTTTGGGAAAACGAGTGTATGATGCGGCAGCCGGGAAATTCCCGGCTTTTTTGCGTCTGCACGTTTGATTGTGGTTGTTGGTGCAAGACGGCGAGTTGAACGACTCGACAGGTTTTTTCGAGGAAAGTGAGTGGCGAAGCCGGTTTCAGGCTTTTCGCCCCGTCGCCCATGCGCGTGGTTTGCACATGGGCCGATCATTTTCTGTTTCACTCAAGGCCCGCCCATAGGCTGGCCGCCTGGATCACAGGGGAATGGCGTAATGGCAACGGTAGACCGCTGGCTGCTGCCAGATGGCATCGAAGAAGTACTGCCACCTGAGGCGGCGCGCATTGAAGTTGCGCGTCGCCAGGTGTTGGATCTGTTCCAGAGCTGGGGTTACGAGTTCGTCGTGACCCCTCATATCGAGTACCTGGAATCCTTGCTGACTGGCGCGGGCCAGGACCTCGATCTGCGTACCTTCAAGGTCATCGACCCGCAATCGGGTCGGCAGATGGGTTTCCGCGCCGACATTACGCCGCAGGTGGCCCGTATCGATGCGCATACCCTGCGTCGCGAAGGCCCGAGCCGCCTGTGTTACGCCGGCAGCGTGCTGCATGCGCAGCCGCGTGCCTTGTCGTCCTCGCGCAGCCCGATCCAGCTGGGTGCCGAGTTGTATGGTGATGCGAGCCCGAGCAGCGACGTGGAAGTTATCAGCCTGATGCTGGCGATGCTGCAACTGGCCGATGTGCCGGATGTGCACATGGATCTGGGGCATGTCGGTATCTACCGTGGCCTGGCCCGCGCGGCCGGTCTCTCCGGCGAAGTGGAACAGCAACTGTTCGATGCCCTGCAGCGCAAGGCCATCGACGAAGTCATTACCTTGACCGAAGGCCTGCCGGCCGACCTGTCCGGCATGCTGCGGGCGCTGGTCGACCTGTGCGGCGGCCGTGAAGTGCTGGCTGCAGCCCGCGAACGCCTGGCCAATGCGCCGGCGCCGGTGCTGGCGGCCCTGGACGACCTGTTGGCGATTGCCGAGCGTCTTTCCGTGCGTTTCCCTGGATTGCCGCTGTACTTCGACCTGGGCGAGTTGCGTGGCTACCACTACCACACCGGTGTGGTATTCGCGGTGTTCGTGCCGGGCGTTGGCCAGTCCATTGCCCAGGGCGGTCGTTACGACGACATCGGCGCCGACTTCGGTCGCGCCCGTCCGGCAACCGGCTTCTCTACCGATTTGAAAACCCTGGTGACCCTGGGGCGTGCTGAGATCGAGCTACCGTCTGGCGGTATCTGGATGCCGGACAGTACGGATGCGGCCCTCTGGCAGCAGGTTTGCCAGTTGCGCAGTGAGGGTCAGCGCGTGGTTCAGGCCTTGCCTGGACAACCATTGGCCGCCGCCCGTGAAGCGGACTGCGACCGGCAATTGATTCAGCAGAACGGGCTTTGGCAAGTATTGCCGCTGGCTTCTTGAGTTTTCCCGCCGGCCGTTGCCGGCACCAAGTTTGCGCGAATGAGGACAAGTGTTATGGGTAAGAATGTCGTAGTCCTGGGCACCCAGTGGGGTGATGAGGGCAAAGGCAAGATCGTTGATCTGCTGACCGAACATGCTGCCGCCGTAGTGCGCTACCAAGGTGGCCACAACGCTGGCCACACCCTGGTGATCGACGGCGAGAAAACCGTCTTGCACCTGATCCCTTCGGGTGTGCTGCGCGAAGGCGTCCAGTGCCTGATCGGCAACGGCGTGGTGGTTGCGCCGGACGCCTTGCTGCGTGAAATCGTCAAGCTGGAAGAGAAAGGCGTACCGGTGCGTGAGCGCCTGCGTATCAGCCCGTCCTGCCCGCTGATCCTGTCCTATCACGTAGCGCTGGACCAGGCGCGTGAAAAGGCCCGCGGCGAGCAGAAGATCGGTACCACCGGTCGCGGCATCGGGCCGGCTTACGAAGACAAGGTCGCTCGTCGCGGCCTGCGTATCGGCGACCTGTTCCACCGCGAGCGTTTCGCCGCGAAGCTGGGCGAGTTGCTGGACTACCACAACTTCGTACTGGTCAATTACTACAAAGAGCCGGCCATCGACTTCCAGAAGACGCTCGACGAGTGCATGGAATACGCCGAGCTGCTCAAGCCGATGATGCTGGACGTGACCGCCGAGCTGCACCAGCTGCGTCGCGCGGGCAAGGACATCATGTTCGAAGGCGCCCAGGGCTCGCTGCTGGACATCGACCACGGTACCTATCCGTACGTCACCAGCTCCAACACCACTGCCGGCGGCATCGCCACCGGTTCGGGTGTTGGCCCGATGTACCTGGACTACATCCTCGGTATCACCAAGGCTTACACCACTCGTGTAGGTTCGGGTCCGTTCCCGACCGAACTGTTCGATGACGTGGGCGCTTTCCTGGCCAAGCGTGGACATGAGTTCGGTGCAACCACCGGCCGTGCCCGCCGTTGCGGCTGGTTCGATGCCGTCATCCTGCGTCGCGCCATCGACGTCAACAGCATCTCGGGCCTGTGCCTGACCAAGCTGGACGTACTGGACGGCCTGGAAACCATCAACATCTGCGTGGGCTACAAGAACCAGGATGGCGCAGTCATCGACGCGCCAACCGACGCTGACAGCTACATCGGCCTGGAGCCGGTATACGAGCAGATGCCAGGCTGGAACGAGTCGACCCTGGGGGCCAAGACCCTGGAAGAGCTGCCGGCCGCTGCCCGTGCCTACATCAAGCGTATCGAAGAGCTGGTCCGCGCGCCGATCGACATTATTTCGACAGGCCCGGACCGCAACGAGACCATCGTTCTGCGTCACCCGTTTGCTTGATAAGTCGTTGATGTAAAAAACAAAGGCCCCTCCTCAGGGGCCTTTGTCGTTTCTGCCTGCCGGGCGGCACGACCCTTGCTGTGATTTGCCCTTCCAGAGTGCCATCAATTTGATGGCGTTGAAGTAGAGGGATTTCCTGTGTCGGCCGTTCTCTCACTGTTACAAAGCCGTTTGTTGCGGCCTGTGTTCGTTACCCTTGGTATCGCTCTTTTGGTGCAGGTGTTGGTTGCCGTTGCCCTGACCCGGAGCACGGTGACGGCGCTGGAGGCGGATCTGGCCATTCGTCTGGGCGTCGATAGCCAGAAGCTGTCCGGCGAACTGGAACAGGCGGCTCGCGAGGTCACTTCGAGCCTGGAAAGCCTTTCCAGCAGCACCCGGCAGCGCTTGACTGCCGGGCTCTCCTCGCGCCTGGAAGAGGAGCAGGCGCAATTGCGCACGACGCTGGAGAAGGATCTCAAGGATTCAGCCAATGATATGGCCCAGTTGCTCGCTTCGGTGGCCCCACGCGCCATGTGGGACAGCGACGTTCCGACCCTCTCCGAGTTCGCCCGGCGCGCCCAGCGCAATCCCAACGTGCTGTTCGTGGTGTACGACGACGCCAATGGAGAGCACCTGACCCGCTATCTGAACCGGGAAAACCCGATCAACAAGGCGCTACTGGAAAAGGGCAAGGGCGACCGTGCCCTGGACAAGGTGCTGGACGCGGCCAAGAACGATCCATCGGTCTATTACCTGGAGGCCTCTATCAGTCCTAACGGCGTGGAGATCGGCAAGGTGCTGATGGGGGTTTCCACGGCGTCGGTCGAGGCGGATGTGGCGGCGCTGGACAAGCGTTTCGAGGCCTTGATCGCCAGCAGCGACCAACTGGTCGGCGATAGCCTCAAGGGCGCTTCGGCGGACAGTTCGGCAGCCATGCGCGCGCGCTTGCAGTCGGCGCAGACCAGCGCTTCGGACATGCAGGCCAACACCGCGGGTACCGTGCAGGACGCGGCGGCCACCCTGCGCTGGCGCATCGGCATGGGCCTGGCGCTGGTCGGCTGCGGGGTCTTGCTGTTGCTGGCGGTGGTGCTAGGGCGGCGAGTGGTCAGCAAGCTGCATCTGCTGATCGCCGCGCTAAACGATCTGGCCGCCGGTGAGGGCGATCTGACCAAGCGGGTCCAGCTCAACAGCAATGACGAGATCGGCGACATGGCCTCGGCGGTCAATCGCTTTGTCGACAAGTTGCAGCCGATCGTGCGTGAGGCCGGCGATGTGGCGCAGCGTACTGGCGTCGAAATCGGCGCGATGAGCCTGCGTAATGCTGGGGCGGACGCCGCGGCCGAGGCCCAGCGTGACGAGGTGGCGGAGAGTTTGCGGGCGCTGTCGCAGATGGCTGATGAAGCCCAGGCGGAAAGCCAGGCGATGCAGGCGGCCTTGCAGCAGGTGGTGGAGATCCGTCAGGCGACCGATGAAAACACCCGGACCTCGGCCCAGGTGGGCGGTCTGATCGAGGCACTGGCGGGGCAGGTCGACACGGGGGCCAAGGTCATCGAACGCCTGGCGCAGCAGAGCGAACAGATCGAGGTGGTGTTGACGGTGATTCATGGGATTGCCGAGCAGACCAACCTGCTGGCCTTGAATGCGGCCATTGAAGCGGCGCGGGCCGGGGAAACCGGGCGCGGCTTTGCGGTGGTGGCCGATGAGGTCAGGGCGCTGGCGAGCAAGACGCAAAGCTCTACCGGCGATATCCAGGCGCATATCGGTGCGCTGCAGCAGGGCGCGCGCGAGGCGGTGGCGGCGATCGGCCAGGCTGGAAGGCAGGCTAGCGAAGGATTGCTGGTGTTGCGCGACAGTGCGCGGCTGCAACAATCGGTGCAGTCGTCGGTGGAGCAGGTGCACGCGGCGATTGGCCTGGCGACCCAGGCGGCCGCCCATCAGGCTCAGGGCGCGCAAGCGGTGCGCGGTCGGGTCGAGACCATCCATGCCCAGGCCGAGCGGGCAGCTCAGGCTGTGGTGGAGACCACGGCCAGCGGCAAGGTGCTGGATAGCCTGGCGGCCCAATTGAAGGCCAGCCTGGGGCAGTTCCGGGCTTGAGGTTCTGCGTGGCCGAATGCTTGGGACGGGGGACTCCTACAGAAGATTTTCTGTAGGGGTAGGCTCAGCGGCTCAGATACATCCGTGTCGTCAGCAGATAGACCGGTAGTCCCGATACCAGAATCAACAGCGCCGCATAAGGCGCTGCGGCGGCAAACTCCACATTCGCCGTGTGCGCCCAGACTTCCGTTGCCAGTGTATTCAGTCCGGTCGGGCTGAGCAGCAGGGTAGCCGTCAGTTCCTTCATGGCATCCAGGAATACCAGGGCAAAGGCGGCGCCCAAGGCCGGGAAAATGATCGGCAGAGTCACGCGGCAGAAGGCCGTGAATGAGGAGGCGCCCAGGGTGCGGGCGGCTTCCTCGAGTTGTGGCGCCGCCTTGTTCAGGGCGGTGCGGATCGGCGCCTGCGCCAGGGGCAGGAACAGCAGGGCGTAGGCAATCAGCAGCAGGGCTGAGGTCTGATACAGCGCCGGTACGTAGTGCAGGGCAAAGAACACCAGCGTCAGGGCGATCACCAGGCCTGGCAGGGCGTGCAGCAGGTAAGGCAGGCGTTCGGCCCAGAGTGCCAGGCGACCTTTGTGGCGCACCACCAGCAGTCCGACCGGTACCGCCAGCACCAGGCACAGCGCCGCGCCACCCAACGATAGCGCCAGGGAGGAGAGCAGGGCTTCGCTGATGGCGGCGACCGGGAAAGCGGCCGATGAGCCGACGGCCAGCCAGTACGCCAGCATGCCCAGCGGAATGCCGCTGCCGATCAGGGTCAGTAGCGCGCAGTACAGTTGCCCGCCAATCGCCCACTTGCCGAGGCGCACCTGCTCGGCATGTCGCGCCGCGCCTTGGCCGGTTCGTACATGGCGGCCTTTGCCGCGAACCCGCAACTCTAGCCACAGCAGGGCCAGGCACAGCGCTAGCAGCACGGCGGAAAGCATCGCCGCGTTGGCATTGCTGAACTCCAGTTCGAACTGCTGATAGATCGCGGTGGTGAAGGTTTGCAGGCCGATAATCGACAGTGCGCCGAACTCCACCAGCATGTGCAGGGCGATCAGTAGCGAGCCGGCCAGCAGCGACGGCCAGAGCAGGGGCAGGGTGATCCGGAAGAACACGCCCCAGCGATTCTGCCCGAGGGTGCGGGCCGATTCCTCCAGGGAGGGATCGAGATTGCGCAGGGTGGCCGCGACAGGCAGGAATACCAGCGGGTACTTGGACAGGCTCATGACCAGGATGGCCCCGCCCAGGCCTTCGAAGCTGGCGCTGAGGGAGACCCAGGTGAAGCTGCTGACAAAGGCCGGTACGGCAAAGGGCAGGCACAGGATCACGCCCCAGAGGCGTCGCCCCGGCAAGTCGCTGCGTTCCAGCAGCCAGGCCAGGGACAGGCCGATGATGGCGCAGGTAACGGTCACGCCAATGAGCAGTAGCAGGGTGTTGCGCAGCAGGCCGAATACATAGGGTCGCCACAGCAGGTGCAGGGCTTCGGCCCAGCCGGCCTGCCAGGCCTTGAGCCCGACATAGAGCAATGGCAGCAGGCTGAGCCCGACCAGCAACAGGACCGGTAGCAGCAGCCAGATCGAAGGCCCCTTGCGCCTCGGTATGTAGTTCGTGCGCGAGGCGGGGGCGGGCAGCGATGCGTTCATCAGTTCAGGCCGACTTCGCGTTCCAGTTCCAGGGCTTCTTCGGCGTTGCCGAGGTCGGCCGGGGTGACTTTCGGCGCTTGCAGTTCACTGAACGGCTTGAGGCCTCGATCCGACTCCAGGCCTTTGCGCAGCGGGTATTCTGCGGTGGTCTGGGTGATTACGCGCTGGCCTTCTTCGCTGGCCATATAAGCGAGGAATTGCTGGGCTTCTTTGGGGTGTTTGCTGGACTTGAGTACCGCGGCGCTGGATACGGTGATCAATCCGCCGGCATCGCCGCCGGTGAAATAGTGCAGCTTCGAGTCCAGTTGGCCCTTCTCCCTTTGCAGGGCGAACCAGTAGTAGTTGTTCACCAGCACGGTGGCGACTTCGCCGTTTTCCACGGCCTTCAAGGCCACCATATTATTGCTGTAGGTCTTGCCGAAAGCGCGCAGGCCGGTCAGCCATTCTTCGGCGGCGTCCATCCCGTGCAGCTTGATGATTGCCACGGCCTGTTCCTGGAACGCGCCGCTGGTAGGAACGAAGCCTACCTTGCCTTGCCATTGTGGCTGGGAGAACTCCATCACCGATGCAGGCAGGTCTTTTTCGTCGATCAGCTTCGGGTTGAACGCCACCACGCGAACGCGGGCGGTAATGCCTATCCAGGTGCCGTTGCCGGCGACGTAGTCCTTGGGCAGGACTTCAAGGGTCGCCGCATCGGTCTTGGCCAGCAGGCCTTGCTCGCCGAGTTTGTTCAGGGGCGGCGATTCTTCGGTGTAAATCACATCGGCGGGGGAGCGCTCGCCTTCTTCCACGATCTGGCTGGCGAGCTGGTTGCTGCTACCTTTACGCACATTGACGTGAATCCCGGTCTTGGCCTCGAAAGCCTTAGCGATGGCGTCGCCGACTTCCTTGTGCTGGCCGTTGTACAGCGTCAGGGAAACCGGATCAGCTGCTTGAGTGAGTGGAGATGCCAGGGCCAGGCCCAGCAAAGTGATGGTCAAGCCACGCAGAAGGGATGTTGGAAGGGGGGTGTTTCTAAACATCATTCGCAGGGTTCCTCACTGTGATGCCGCAAAAACTTGTAACAATCATAAACGATATTGTTTCTCATGTGCGGCTTGGCGGGCTGGATAGCCCTGGAGGAGGGGGCGTTTTGGCGGGGGAAATGATTGTTGTGGGCCAGAAACGCAAAAACCCGCTTTCGCGGGTTTTTGTGAGACTTCACAGCTACGCTGTGAAACTTGAATGTGGTGCCCAGAAGAAGACTCGAACTTCCACGGCCTTGCGGCCACCAGCACCTGAAGCTGGCGTGTCTACCAATTTCACCATCTGGGCA
>NZ_OBDX01000049.1:0-20595 GCF_900215185.1 Pseudomonas sp. LAMO17WK12:I10
GGTGCAAGGTGCAAGGTGCGAGCGCGATCAGGAATTTATAGAGGCCGGATCGATTGAATTTCTTACGGAACAGCTCCTGCCCATGGTGGTCCTGGCCGTGGAGATGGAAACAGTTCTTCCCAAGATCGATACCGATAATGGCTGGGTTGCTCATGATAATGGCCTCCGGGAGTGCCCTGTGAAAGCTTAGTGGCCTTCACAGGGGGGGAGGGGGTGACCATTTCATTAGGGGCTGCGCGTTCAAGACTTGGCGTTCAGCGCCGTGGTCACCTGCTTGATGTTGTTCTCCAGCTCCGCCAGCGGGTCGGCGCTGTCGGTTTGCAGCACCAGCAACTGGCTGCCGGCGGCGTCGATGGCGGCCTTGACGGCAGCGGACGGCTGGCGGTGGTGCAGGACGATGGCCACATCGTTGTCCTTCAGCCGGGTTTGCAGTTGCTGCAGGGCTTCGGGCGTCCACTCGTTGTCGGCGCGGGCGTCGACCTCCAGCAGTTCCAGGTTGAGCCCGCTGACCAGGTAACCGAAGTGGTCGCTGAGGCTGAGCACGCTGAGGTTGTCGGCGTTGGCCAGTTGCCCCTCGCTATCGGCGCTGAGCTTGAGCAGGCGTTGCTTGAGGCTGGCCAGGTTGGCGTCGATCTTCGGCTTGGCGGCCGGCGCCAGGCGCACCAGATCGGCGGCCAGCACATCGGCCATGCGTCCCAGGTTATTGCTCGACAGCCACGGCTGGCTGTTCAGGCCATCGCTCTTACCGGGCTGCAGGGCGACCCCGGGCAGGGCACCGTCCACCGGGCGCGCGGCATCGACTTCGACAATGCGGATATTGCTGCGCCGCGCGTTGGGGTACAGCGGGTCGTCCGGCCAGATCGAGCGCAGGCCGATCACCGCGTCGGCGTCGAGGGCCAGCTTGTGCAGCGCCGGGGCGCCGCGACCGGTGAAGTAGGCGGTCTGGCGCGAGCCCGGCAGGTTGTCGGGGGCGGCGCGCTCGAGCCGCACATCGGTGCCTTGCAGCAGCCACTGGCCGAGGCCGAAGGTGATCGGTAGCGAGGCCAGCACGGTGAGCGGCTTGGGTGAGCTGGCGCTGTGCAGCGCTGTGGTGCCCAGGCTCTGGTTGGCGGTGACGCGCATCGGTTCGAAACGGTCCGGCTGGGCCAGGGCCGGCGCGCTGCCCAGCCCAGCGAGGGCCAGGGCCAAAGTCAGGGGGCGTGTCAGGTGACGTAATGAACTGTGCATTTATCCGATATTCCCTTTGAGGCTGGGGACAATGCCGCGGGCAACGGCGGCCAGGGCGAAGGCGACACCGGCCACCAGGATGATCGCGGCGCCGGAGGGGACGGGCAGGTCGAAGAGGATCGGCAGCAGGATGCCGCACAGGGTACTGACCGTGGCGATCAGTACCGAGATCCAGAAAAAGCCCTTGAGCGACTGGCTCAACAGGCGCGCGGCCGCCGCCGGGATCACCAGCAGTGCGCCGACCAGGATCGCGCCTATGACTTTCACCGCGGCCACGGTGATCAGGGTCACCAGGATCACGAACAGGTAGTCCAGGGTTTTCACCGCGACACCGCGCACCGCCGCCAGTTGCGGGTTGAAGCTGGCGAGCATGATGCGGTTGTACAGCGGCAGGCTCAGGCCCATCACCAGGGCGCCGACGATCAGCAGCACCAGCAGGTCGTTGCCGTTGACCGTGAGCACCGAACCGAACAGCACGTTTTCCAGGATGTGCACGTTGATCTTGCCGGCGAGGATCAGCAGCAGGCTGGCGCCCAGGGCCAGGGACACCGACAGGAATACCCCGATCAGGGTGTCCGGCGCCAGGCCGGTGCGGTTGCGCAGGTAGTTGAGCAGGATGCCGAACAGCAGGCAGTAGCCGAACAGGCTGCCGTACGGGCCGGTGTAGGGCTCGCCGAGCAGGATGCCGATGGCCACGCCGGTCAGCGCCGCGTGGCCCACCGCTTCGGAGAAGAACGCGAAGCGCTTGACCACTACCAAAGTGCCCAGGCCGCCCAGCACCGGGCCGATCAGCAAGCCGGCGAGCAGGGCGTTGACCACAAACCCATAGGCCAGGGCTTCTGGCAGGTAACCGGAGGAGGCCCAGCCCTGGATCATCAGACGAAAGGCTTCGTAACTCATCAGGCAACACTCCCGCTGACGATATCCGCGCTGCGCGGGTGGGTGGAAAACAGCGTCAGCAGGCGTTCCGGGGTCAGCGCCTGTTGCGGGTGGGCGTCGAACAGTACCCGGCGATGCAGGCCGGTGACCCGGTCCGCCAGGCGGCCGACCGCTTCCAGGTCGTGCTCGATCCACAGCAGGGTGATCCCGGCCTGGCGCCAGTCGCCGAGCAGGCGCTCGAAGACCTGGATGCCGGCTTCGTCGAGGGCCGACATCGGTTCGTCCAGCACCAGCAGTTGCGGTGCCGGGATCAGCCCCTGGGCCAGCAGCACCCGCTGGCGTTCGCCGCCGGACAGGGCGCCCATGCGCCGCTTGCGTTTGTCCTGCATGCCGACCCGCTCCAGGGCTTCGCCTATGGCCGCGGCGTAATGCCGGCTGAGGCCGAGGAAAGCCGGGCGGCGCTGGCACATGGCGGCCATGAAGTCATCGACGGTCATCGGCAGGCCGCGGTCGAATTCCAGGGCTTGCGGCACATAGCCGATCACCCCCGGTTCGCCCGGCCATTGCAGGCGCAACTGGCCCTGGTGGGGCATCTGCCCGAGCAGGGTCTTGATCAGCGAGCTCTTGCCGCCGCCGTTGGGGCCGACCAGCGCATGTATGGTGCCGGGCTGCACCTTGAAGCTGACGTTGTCGAGGATGGTGGTGCGGCCCAGGGTCAGGCCGACCTGGTCGAATTCGATGGACGGGCCGCGGGCCAGGCTGTGCAGGGCGGTCATGCGCCGGCCTCCTGGATCGCCCGGACCACGGTGTCGAGGTTGCCGGCCATTTCCTTCTCGTATTTTTCGGCGCTGTAGTCGCCGTAGGAAATATGCGACAGCGGGTAGAGCTTGACCCCGGACTCGCGCTGGATGGTGTCGACGTAGGTGGACGGGAAGTCCATCTCGGAGAAGATCACCTTGACGTCCAGTTCACGCAGTTGGTCGATGGTTTTTTTCAACTGGCTCGGGCTGGGCTCGATGCCATGGGCCGGCTCGACCACGGCGGTGACTTCCAGGCCGAACTCGCGCAGCAGGTAGTCGTAGGCCGCATGCACCGTGGCCACCCGCAGGTCGGCGTTGGGCGCCTTGGTCAGCTTGGCCAGGGCGTCGGCGCGCATCTGCCGCAGGCGTTTGCCGTAGGCACGGGCGTTCTGGGTGTAGGTCTTGGCGTTGGCCGGGTCCATCTTGCCCAGCTCGCGGGCGATGTTGTTGACCTGGGCGATGGAGGCGCTGATGGACAGGAAGGTGTGCGGGTTGACCACTTTGCCGGCGCCGCGCGCGGCGATGCCGGTGGCGGCCAGCAGCGGCACGTTCTGGTTGGCCTCGATCACCGGGATGTCCGGGCGTTCGCTGGCCTCGATCATGCGGTCGGCGAAGTCGTCGTGGCCGACGCCATTGAGCACGATCACGTCCAGGGTGCCGATGCGCTTGATGTCTTCGGCGCGCGGTTCATAGGCGTGGGGGTTGAAGCCGGCGGGAATCAGCGGCACGACCTCGGCCTTGTCGCCGACGATGTTGGCCACGTAGCTGTAGTAGGGGTGCAGGGTGATGCCGATACGCAGGCGCTTGGCCTGGTCGGCCGTGGCGAGAGGGCTGAGCAACAGGGCGAACAGGCTGACCAGCAGCACCCGCAGGAGCGGGCGGCGTTGCGATGAAATAGGCATGGGCTAGCGGTCTTCTCTCGGGTGAATGCGTGGGTTCAGTGGCGATGCTGGCGGGTCACTCCGGCATCGAATTGCGCGACCACCTGCTGCCAGCCGGCACTGGCCAGGGCGGCGTCGCTGAGGTCGTCGGGGGCGGCGAGGGGCGGGCCGCGGTTGAGCCAGATGTCCGGGGCGGCGGCCGGGTCGGCGGCGATGCGCATCAGGAAGGAGCCGGCCACTGCATTGTTCTGGCTGAGGCCGACATAGGCCTGTTGCCGCAGTTGCCAGACATGCCCGCCACGGCTCACCGAGCTGGCGTCCTGGGCAAAGGGCGCGAAACCTTCCTCGGCCAGTTGTTCGGGCGTCGGCAGGGCCTGGGCTTCTTCGCGCAGCAGGCGGATTTCGTCGAGGGTCACCCGCAGGTCGGCGTACAGGCCCTGTTCACCGGCGGTGAGGTCGCGGCGGGCGTCCAGTTGATGGCTGTCGACGCTCGCCACTTCGCTGCTTTCGCCACGCCAGAGCACCACGGTGCCGGCCACGCAGAGGATCAACAGGCACAACAGCAGGACGTAGAGGGTTTCATGGCCGGCACCGGCCGGGCGCACGACTTGGGGGGTGGAGGTGCTCATGGGGCCTCGATGTCGGCTTGGTCGATCTCGACCACGTGGCCGGGGCCGGCGTCGAACAGCACGTAGAACTCGGCGTCGGGTTTCTTGAAGGTCAGGGTGGAGTCGGCGCCCAGCTTGCCGGGCACTAGGATGGTTTCGTCGTAGCCGATCACGTCCAGGGTCACCCCCGGGGCGCCGCTGCCGTCGGAGAAGCCGCCGGTGCAGCGGATCTGCTCGCCGTCGATCTGCTTGCATTCGCACATCGGGTTGTGGGCCAGGGCGCCGCCACTGAATACGGCGCTGGCCAGCAGGAGTGCGCCGGCACCGAGCAGGCGCAGGCGGGCGGTGGGTACAGCAATCATGGTTTGCCTCCTTGTTGGTTCAGCCAGGCGAGGGTGGCCGGGGATGCCTGGCCCAGGGGGATGGCCGCCTGGTGCAGGCTGCCGTCCCAGCCTTCCATGGTGATCCACAGCTCGGCGTCGGCCTTGGTCTTTTCCGGAACGGGCAGGCTGGCCCCCATGCGGTACGGGGTGCCGAAGAAGATCACCCCGGCGGCGCGCAGGCTGCGGGGTTTGCCGATGCGCAGGTAGGTGGCCTTGACCTGGTCGATGCAGGTTTCGCACAGGGCGGCATTGAAGCCCTTCATGTAGCCGGCCGGCCCCTGGAGTTGCGGCGCTTGGTTACGCAGTTCGGCCAGGCGCAGGCTCCAGGGCCCGACCTGCACCTCGCCCACCTCGCGTTCGCCCAGGCCGCTGTCGCCACGGGCCAGCGCCGCGTCGGCGAAGTACTTGGGCATGAAGCCGAGGGGGATCAGCAACAGCAGGATGTTCAGGTGGAAGCGCCATTTGAGCCAGAACTGGCGCAGGGGCGAAACCGGCATTGGGTTGTCTGTCTTGCTCACAGGTTGCCCTCCGGCGTGTCGCTGTGCAGGGCCGCAACCGGGCGCTGGGCGAGGGCGGGGCGCGCTGTCTTGGTGCTGCGCTTGAGGGCCGCGGCGGTGGCCAGGGCGGTGCGCTTGGTCCAGATCAGCAGGCCGCTGAGCACCATCATGCTCAGCAGCAGGCCGAAGAAGCACCAGATCAGCTTGATCCAGATGCCGCCGAAATCACCGGTGTGCAGCGGACGCATGGACTCGGTGACGAACTCCAGGGCCGAGCGATGGGACAGCAGGTGCGTGGTATCGACCGAGCCGCTGTAAGGGTTGAGGTTGGCGGTCTGGTACATCAGCGGGTACCAGCCGCGGCCACCAATGAACAGGTGGCTGTAGGCATTGCTCGGCAGCATGACGAAGCTGACCTCGAAGCCCGGTATCTGCTGGGTGGCGATGCGGATGGCTTCATCGACGCCGATCATTGGCGCCGGGCTGCCGTCGGCGGAGGTCGGCACGCTTTCGCGGGCGATCACCGGAACTATGGGTTCGCTGGAAAGGGTGATCTGGTTGTCGCCAAGAATCGCCTCGATCAGGAACCAGGTGCCGGTGATGGAGATCACCGCGATGAACCAGATCGACCAGATGCCGCTCAGGCGATGGAAGTCGCCCCAGAAAATCCGCGCGCCATGGCGCAGGCGCAGGGTCGGCTTGAGGAAGCCCTTCCAGAACTTCTTGTAGACCACCAGGCCGGTGACCAGCGAGGCCAGCATCGGCAGGCCGAGCAGCGATACCAGGTACCAGCCCCAGCTGTAGCCGTTGGTGAAAGGCACCAGCCACCAGCCGTGCAGGGCGCGGGTGAAGGCCTGGAAGTTGAATTGCGGGCTGACGCCCTGGATGACGCCGGTGTACGGGTTGACATAGACCTCGACGGAACGGCCATCGGGGTAGCTGACGCCCACGGTCAGGGCGAAATGCGCTTCGTCGGGGGGGCTGATGCTTTCGACCAGGGTCTGCGGTTCGGCCTGCTTGATGGCTTTGACGATCTGGTCGTAGCTCAGCGGTTGGGCGTCGCCTGTGGGTTTGCTGGCGCGGATGTCGGGGTTGGCCAGCCAGACGATTTCCTGGCTGACCACGGCCAGGGTGCCGGTGACGCAAACGATCAGCACAAAGAACCAGATGGGCAGGGCCAGCCAGCTGTGAACGAGAAACCAGATTTTCGAGCGGGACTTCTTCGACATTGAGCACGCGTCTTGATTCGAGGAGTGGAGCCGCGGGCGGCTGGTAAGCCCGGAGAGAAACCCGCGGCGTAACCTTCGCCAACGCGACCTGCTGCATCTAATTAAGACGAATGAGAATCGTAAATCCCGAAAGACGATATGAAAGTAAATGTTTCCGCGCGACCAATGGCAGGGGCAAGGTCCGGGGGGAGACTATCGCGGGCAAGCCTCGCGACAGAAGAAGCGCGCGAGGCTTGCCTGCGATTAACGGTTTTCAGGTACAGGGCTTATCCCTGTTGTTTAAACATCTCCACGGCCCGCTGCTTGATCTGCTCTTCGCTCAGGTCTTCCTTGCGGGTGGCGAGAAACCACAGGTGGCCGAACGGGTCTTTGAGGGTGCCGCTGCGGTCGCCGTAGAACTGGTCCTTGACCTCGGACACCACCTGGCCACCAGCGGCGATGGCCTGGGCGAACTGTTTGTCGACATCGTTGACGTACAGGTGCAGGCCGACGGAGGGTGATTGGTCGGGATTGCTCAGTGGCCCTTGATCGCAGGGCGTTCCCAGCATGATCGGGCAGTCGCCGATGCGCAGCTCGGCATGGCCGACGCTGCCGTCGGGCATGTCCAGGCGCATGACCTGGGTAGCGCCGAAGGCATTCTTGTAGAACTCGATAGCCTCGGCGGCCTGCGTAATCCCCAGGTAGGGCGTGATGCTGGGGTAACCCTCGGGGATGGGTTTGACGCTCATCTCGGTTCTCCTTTCTTGTCATGGGTTTGTCGAAGTGAACCTGGCCGGTTTTCCGGTTGGTTCACTATAGGCCCGGGCAGTCCACAGTCTGGCTTGAACTGACGAGGTGTTCGCCTGGCAACAGTGAGCCAGCGATCAGGAGAAGAGGTGCAGCCGCTGCCGCAGGCTGCGATGGGGCTGGGGAAACCGCTGTGCCGCCTGCTCAGTCGGTTTCCAGCAATTGCGCGCCCGGGCCATGCTCGCCCAGCTGGTCGCCCTGGTTGCGCAGCGGGCAGTCTTGCATCGACAGGCAGCCGCAGCCAATGCAGCCATTGAGGCGGTCGCGCAGCAGGGTCAGTTGCTTGATCCGCTCATCCAGCTCCTGGCTCCACTGCTCGGACAGCCGCCTCCAGTCGGCGGCCGTCGGCGCGCGGTGGTCCGGCAGGCTGCGCAGGGCCTGGCCGATCTCGGCCAGGGGAATGCCCAGGCGCTGCGCCACCTTGATCAGCGCCACCCGGCGCAGCACTTCCCGCGGATAACGGCGCTGGTTGCCGGCGTTGCGGTTGCTCTTGATCAGCCCCTTGGTTTCATAGAAATGCAGGGCGGTGACCGCTACGCCACTGCGGGCAGCCACTTGGCCGACGGTGAGTTCCTTGTGCACGGTTTCGGGGCTGAGCATGCAGCGCTCCTGCGGGTGGGGGAATGAGCAAAAGTCGCTTGACCTTTACTTAACTGGAGGTTTTACCCTGCGGGCCTTCGAATCACAAGATTCCGTTTATCCGTCAGTGGGGACTTGCCATGCATGCGTTTGCGCAAAACCGCAGCTTTACGCAATTGATCGAATTCGAAATCGAACCCCATCAACAACCCGGCCTGGTGTCGGCGCTGTCCGAGCAGACCGAGCGCCTGGCCCAGGGCTACCCGGGTTTCCTGAGTGGCAGCGTGCAGGCCAGCGAGGACGGCCGGCGGGTGCTCAACTACCTGCAATGGCAAACCCGGGAAGCCGGCGAGGCGGCCTTCCAGAGTTTCGAGAAGGGCGAACAGGACTTCTGGCAACTGCTGCGTGCCTATCAGGCCAAGACCGTGACCTTCGGCTCGTTCCAGGTGGTGCGCAGCATCGAGCGCAGCCCGGACAACGCGCTGCATTGCCGCCTGGCCAGCTAGATCGACAGTTGCAGGGTGCGCTCGTGCTGGCCGGGTTTTTCCGGTGGACGGCGCTTGTTCACCGCCAGTTCGCCGATCTTGATCAGCCGGGTGCGGGTGACGTTGCGGCTCAGGCCCAGCAGGTTGGCGGTGTGCACCTGGTTGTAATGGCTGAAGCGGTAGGCCGCGCGCAGCAGCGCGTCCTCGACCTTTTCATGCAGGGCGCCGGCCTGCTCTTCGAAGAGTTTGTGAAAGGCCCGCTCCAACAGCGCTTCGGCTGAGTCGTCGTGGCTGTGGTGGCCGTCGTCCTGGCGCTCGATACGCATGTTCGACAGGCGCAGGTCGTCGCGCTCGATCACGCCGTCGCGGCAGATCAGCAGGGTGTGGTGGATGACGTTTTCCAGTTCGCGGATATTGCCCGGCCAGCTGTAGCTGCGCAGCTTGTGCTCGGCCTCGCTGCTGATGGTCACGGCGCCGTAGCCCAGGCGCTGGCTGTAGGCTTCGATAAAGTGCCGGGTCAGCGGCAGGATGTCGCCGGGGCGCTCACGCAGCGGGCTCAGTTCCAGGCTGACCACGTCGAGGCGGTAGTACAGGTCCTCGCGAAAATGTCCGGCGTTGATGGCTTTCTCCAGTTGCACGTTGGTCGCCGCCAGCACCCGCACATCGATAGGAATGCTTTTGCGCGAACCCAGGCGCACCACTTCGCGCTCCTGCAGCACTCGCAGCAACTTCACCTGGATCGCCATCGGCAGGTCGCCGATCTCGTCGAGGAACAGGGTCCCGCCATTGGCCTCTTCGAACCAGCCGGCCTTGGCGCTCAGGGCGCCGGTGAAGGCGCCTTTTTCATGGCCGAACAGTTCGGCCTCCACCAGCGACTCGGAGAATGCGCCGCAGTTCACCGCCACGAAGGGCCGGTTGCGCCGGGCGCTGAGGTTGTGGATATGGCGCGCCACCAGCTCCTTGCCGGTACCGGTTTCGCCGATGATCAACACGCTGGCCTCGCTCGGCGCGACCTGCTGCAGATGCGCCAGCAAGGCCTGGGATTTCGGGTCTTCGAACACCTGGGCGGTGGCCCGGATCGAGGTGGCCAGGGCCGGCGAGGGCGGTAGGGTCAAAAGCTGCATGGACAAGCTCCGGGAGCAGAAGGCTAGGAATAGAAAGTCGGGGTCGGCAGGGACTGGTTCAGGGCCCAGTCACCCAACTCATGGAGTTTGTAATCCACCGGGTCGTGCAGGGTTTGCGTGCGCAGGTTGCGCCAATGCCGGTCCAGGCGCAGGGAGGCGTGGGTGGAGCGGGCGCCGGTGACCTCGAACAGGCGGCTGCACAGCTCCAGGCCCTGGCGCGTGGTGGCGACCTTGGCGGTGGCGATGGCCGTGGCCAGGTGGCCGCGTTCTTCGGCGCTCAGGTTCGGGCCCTTGGCCCAGGCCTTGTCCAGCAGCTCCGCGGCGCGCTCCACCAACAGGCGCATGCCTTCCAGGGCCACCCAGAAATCACCGTAATGACCCAGCACATAAGGGTCCTGATAGGCCTCCTGCGCGCTGGACTTATGCCAGGGTCGGGTTTCGGTGAGGGTGTATTGGCGAGCTTCTTCAAAAGCCCCTTCGGCGATGCCGAGAAACATGTGGGTGAAGGTCAGCTGGGCGATCAGTGGGCGCAGGCAGGCGAAGGGTGTGCTCAAGGGGCCCGGGTCCAGCAGCAGTTCCGATTCCTCGACCCGCACCCGCTCGAAGCTGGCGCTGCCGCTATCGGTCTGGCGCTGGCCCATGTTGTTCCAGTCGTTGTGCAGGGTGATGCCGCTGCGGCCGCTGGGAATGGCGGCGATCAGCAGCTTGCCGCCGTTGCTTTCGTCGACCGCCGAGGCGATGAGCATTTCCGAATCGCTGGCGCCGGAGCAGAAGCTTTTCTTGCCGGAGAACTCGCGCCAGCCGCCGAGGTTCTTCACCACGGTACGGGTGTCCAGCGGGTTGAGGGCGTTGCCCCAGAACCAGTTCTTGCGCGCGGTCTGTTCGAACCAGGGTTGCCATTGTTCCGGGCGGGCGAACAGGCGCACGGTGGCCAGCATCAGGTGATGGAAGCCGAAGACGTGGGCGATGGAGCTGTCGACCTTGGCGAACTCGCGGACGATGTTCAGGGTCTCGCTCCAGCTGGCGCCGAGGCCGCCGTACTGGGTGGGAATGCTCAGGGCCAGCAGGCCGCTCTGGCGCAGGGCGTCGCGCTGGGCTTTTGGGGTACCGCCGCGTTCGTCGCGTTCGACGGCGGTTAGGGCAAACTCGGCCGCCAGCTGGCGGGCGGTCTGCAAGGGGGACAACAAGGCGCTTTGCGGCTTGGCAGTCACGCGGTGTTCCTCGTTTGGGGCCGGTTGCGCGGCCGTGAAATCGGTGGGGCTGTGAGGCGAGCGCGGGGCGCTCGATCGCGAGCAAGCTTGTTCCTACAGGGCGCAGGTGGTTTCTGTAGGAGCAGGGGGGACGCCCAGTTCTTGCCCGCGATAGCGTTCCGGCAGGCGACCCATGGCATGGGGTCGCCATGCTGGTTAGCCTCCTGCCGCTTTTTTGCTCGGCAGCACGTCATTGGCGATCATTTCGCCGAACGGCCCGGTGAGGTTGGTCACGCCACGTCCGGCCAGGCTGGCGTAGGGTTCCGGCAGCAGCGGGAACACCAGCTCGGCAAAGCGGTAGGCTTCTTCCAGGTGCGGGTAGCCGGAGAAAATGAAGCTCTCGATCCCCAGGTCCGCGTATTCCTTGATCCGCGCCGCCACCTGCTCGGGGTTGCCCACCAGCGCGGTGCCGGCGCCGCCACGCACCAGGCCGACGCCAGCCCAGAGGTTGGGGGCAATTTCCAGGTTGTCGCGCCGCCCGTCGTGCAAGGCGGCCATGCGCCGCTGGCCCTCGGAGTCGAAGCGCGAGAAGGATTGCTGCGCGGCGGCGATGGTGTCGTCGCTGATGTGTTCGATCAGCTTGTCCGCGGCCTTCCAGGCCTCTTCCGCGGTTTCGCGCACGATCACATGCAGGCGGATGCCGAATTTCACCGTGCGGCCATGGCGGGCGGCCCGTTCGCGCACGTCGGCGAGTTTCGCGGCGACCGCGGCCGGTGGTTCGCCCCAGGTCAGGTACACGTCCACCTGTTCGGCGGCGAGGTCATGGGCGGCGTCCGAGGACCCGCCGAAATACAGCGGCGGGTAAGGTTTCTGCACCGGCGGGTACAGGGCCTTGGCGTTCTGCACGTGGAGGTGCTTGCCTTCGAAGTCCACGGCTTCGCCTTGCAGCACCCGGCGCCAGATCCTCAGGAATTCGTCGGTGACTTCATAGCGCTCGCTGTGGCTTAGGAAGCTGCCGTCGCCACGGTTCTCGTCGGGGTCGCCGCCGGTCACCACGTTGATCAGCAGGCGCCCGTTGGACAGCCGGTCGAGGGTGGCGGCCATGCGCGCCGAGACGGTCGGCGAGATGATCCCCGGGCGGATCGCCACCAGGTAGCGCAGGCGTTCGGTCAGGGGCACCAGCGCCGAGGCGATCACCCAGGAGTCTTCGCACGAACGCCCGGTGGGGATCAGTACGCCGTGATAGCCCAGGCTGTCCGCGGCCTGGGCCACTTGCTTGAGGTAGTTGAGGGTGACCGGACGCGCGCCCTGGGTGGTGCCCAGGTAATGGCCGTCGCCGTGAGTCGGAAGAAACCAGAAAACATCCATGACAGGTCCTTAAGCGATTTTCAGCAGATTTTTCGGATGCACGCCGAACAGTGGCGCGGCGCGTTCTGCCGCAAGGCGAATGCGGGCCTTCAAGGGCTCGCTGGTGATCTGGTAGTTGGCGAAGTCGGCCTCGGTGGCATAGACCCCGATGGGCAGGGTCAGGGCCTGGAAGAAACTGAACAGCGGCCGCAGTTGGTGATCGAGCACCAGGGCATGGCGCTCGCTGCCACCGGTGGCGGCCAGTAGCACCGGGGTGTCGATCAGCGCGTTGAGGTCGATCAGGTCAAACAAGTGCTTGAGCAGGCCCGGGTAGGAACCGCGGTACACCGGCGCTGCGACGATCAGCAGGTCGGCGCTTTCGATGGCCTGCAACTGCGCTTCGACTTCCGCCGCCAGCTCCTGGCGGGACAGGGCCGCGCCCAGGGGGCGGGCGATGTCGCCCAGTTCGATGAGCGTGCTCTCGATCGGCAATTGCCCCGCCAGTTCGGCGAGCAGCGCCTGGGTCAGCACCAGGGTGCGCGAGGGGCGCCAGGTTCCACCGGACAGGGCAACGACTTTTAATGGACGCGACATGATCAGTTCCTTTGTTGAACAGGGCTCAACGAGCAGTGAGTAGTCCCAGGGCTTGAGCAAGAGCTGTACCAGCGACGCAAAGCCTTGAGTGGCGGGGCCTGTGGCGCTGTTGCAGGAGCAGGCTGTTGTTGGGAAGACACTGTTTTGTTGATTGGCTGTTGCCTGGCGAACAGTTGCTCAGGCAACAGCAGGCGGCGCGATGGGCCTGTTATAAGGCTTACTGATATTCCTAAAAAATACTTTATTTCCATATTTATAGGTCTTTTAGAAATATGTGCGCCTGCGATGGGCTGCGATAGGGGGAATCGATAGCCACTATCGAGCGTGATGATTTTTGTCCCGGGAAGGGCGACGGTAGCCTGTGTCCATTGCCTCGCAGCCCAGATCCAGGAGCTTTTGCCATGAACCGTTCGCTTGTCTTTTCCTTGCTTGTCGCCACTGCGGTACTGGCCGGTTGTGCCAGCCAGCCTGGCCCGGAGTCGCGTCCCTATACCGCCGAGGAAACCCGCGAACTGGCGCTGGAAGCACTGAACCGGCGCGGGCTGTCCTTTGACGAATACCAACAGAAGAAGGCCGAGCTGCTTGCCCCGCAACGGACCTTCGGTTTCGACCAGCAGGGCGAGATGAACGCCGAGCACAGCGTGACCCTGCATGGCCGGGCCAGCTGATTTGCTGATCTGCCACGGCCTTGCCCGCGCAGGCTGACGGACTGCCGGTGAGCGTCGGCAAAACCCTGTGATGATTTTCCCGCCTTGCGCCTTGTTCTTCAGCCCCCTGGCCGAACCTTGCTTAACCCGGCTCCCGGAGCCTGTTAAGCTGCCCCTCGGGAGCGTTCCTACGCACTTTTAAATGAAGTTGTCCTTCTTTAACTGCATCCGATCGGGTATTGCTGACGGTCTGCCGTTTTTGCGTTGCCGAAAGGGCGCGTATCAGCGTTCGGCACCGAGCGAACCTTGATCCTGGAACAGGCTCTGCGGGTATTTTTGCGATGAATAAACGTCCTCTCTATTTCGACTACGCCGCCACCACGCCGGTGGATGAGCGAGTCATTCAGGTGATGGTGGAATGTCTGGGGTTCAACGGTAACTTCGGCAATCCGGCGTCCAGTTCCCACGCCTTCGGCCAACAGGCCCGGCGCAGCGTCGAGCTGGCGCGCCAGCAGGTCGCCCAGTTGGTGGGCGCGGCGCCCGAGCAGATCGTCTGGACCTCCGGCGCCACCGAATCCAACAACCTGGCGCTCAAGGGCGTGGCCCAGGCCCGGGGCATCTCCGGCGGGCACATCATCACCAGCCAGATCGAACACAAGGCCATTCTCGACACCGCCAGCCAGTTGCAGGCTGCCGGCGTGGCGGTGACTTACCTGGTGCCGGACAGCGACGGGCTGATCACGCCCGAGGCGGTCAGCGAGGCCCTGCGCGACGACACCTTCCTGGTGTCGCTAATGCTGGTCAATAACGAACTGGGCACGCTCAACGACATCCCGGGCATTGGCCGCGTGGTCCGCGAGCGCGGGGCGTTGCTGCATGTCGACGCGGCCCAGGGCGCGGGCAAGGTGGCGATCGACCTGGCGCAGTGGCCGGTGGACCTGATGTCCTTTTCCGCCCACAAGATTTACGGCCCCAAGGGCATCGGCGCGCTCTACGTCGGCCCGCGCGCGCAGCAGCGCTTGCAGGCGCAGATCCACGGCGGCGGCCATGAAGGCGGCTTGCGCTCCGGGACGCTCGCGACCCATCAGATTGCCGCCATGGGCGCCGCCTTTGCCCTGGCCGCCGAACACTTCGACGAAGAAGCGGCGACCATCGCCCGTCTGCGCGAGCGTCTGCTCGAACAATTGGCCGACGTACCGGGGCTACGCCTGAACGGCAGCCCGGCCCAGCGCATTCCCCATACCTTGAGCCTCACCTTCGGTGAAGGGGAGTTCAACCCGGCGGCCCTGAGTGCCTCCATCGCGTTTTCCGCGACCTCGGCCTGTAACTCGGCGAGCAATGCGCCGTCCCATGTGTTGCTGGCGCTGGGGCTCGACGCCCGGGCGGCGGGGCGGACCATCCGCCTGAGCCTGGGTCGCTTCACCACCGAGCAGGACATCGATCAGGCTGTCCAGCTGATCAAGGCTTCATCCGCCAGTGCACCGGCGTTCTGGGCGGTTGCCCAACCCTGAGGGTCGATGCCCTCGGTATCCAATAACAATGATTGACCTGGTAGCAGGAGACACAATGAGTACGCAGCCCTTGACCAATGGAGTGGTCCCCCAGCGCCTGGCGCGCACCCGCGAGCTGATGAACCGCGAGGGCATTCATGCCCTGCTGGTGCCGTCGGCCGACCCGCACCTGTCGGAGTACCTGCCCGGTTACTGGCAAGGCCGGCAGTGGCTGTCGGGTTTTCACGGTTCGGTCGGCACCCTGATCGTGACGGCGGATTTCGCCGGGGTCTGGGCCGATAGCCGTTATTGGGAGCAGGCGACCAAGGAACTCAAGGGCAGCGGCATCGAGTTGGTCAAACTGTTGCCGGGCCAGCCCGGCCCGCTGGACTGGCTGGCCGAACAAACCCCGGAAGGGGGCGTGGTCGCGGTGGACGGCGCGGTGATGGCGCTGGCTTCGGCGCGTACCCTGGGCAACAAGCTGCAGGAGCGCGGTGCTCGCCTGCGCACCGATATTGATCTGCTGAACGAAGTCTGGAGCGACCGCCCGAGCCTGCCGGACCAGCCGATCTACCAGCATTTGCCGCCCCAGGCCACGGTCGGCCGGGTCGAGAAGCTCGGCAAGCTGCGCGAAACCCTGAAAGAGCGAGGCGCGGACTGGCATTTCATCGCCACCCTCGACGACATCGCCTGGCTGTTCAACCTGCGCGGCGGTGATGTCTCGTTCAACCCGGTGTTCGTCTCTTTCGCCCTGATCAGCCAACAGCAGGCGACGCTGTTCGTGGCGCTGAGCAAAGTCGATGACGCCTTGCGTGCCGTGCTGGAACAGGACGGCATCACCCTGCGTGACTACAGCGAAGTGGCCGCGGCCCTGAGTGCGATTTCCGACGGCGCCAGCCTGCTGGTGGATCCGGCGCGGGTTACCGCCGGTTTGCTGGATAACCTTGGGAACGGTGTGAAGCTGCTGGAAGGCCTGAATCCGACGACCTTGGCCAAGTCCCGCAAAAGCCTGGCTGATGCCGAGCATATCCGCCAGGCCATGGAGCAGGACGGTGCAGCGCTCTGCGAATTCTTTGCCTGGCTGGAGTCGGCCTGGGGCCGTGAACGCATTACCGAGTTGACCATCGACGAGCACCTGACCGCGGCGCGCACCCGTCGCCCCGGTTACGTATCCCTGAGCTTCAACACCATCGCCGCATTCAACGCCAATGGCGCGATGCCGCATTACCGCGCCACCGAAGAAGAGCACGCGGTGATCGAAGGCGATGGCCTGCTGCTGATCGATTCCGGCGGCCAATACCTGGGCGGCACCACGGACATCACCCGCATGGTCCCGGTCGGTACCCCGAGCGCCGAGCAGAAGCGCGATTGCACGCGGGTGCTCAAGGGTGTGATCGCCTTGTCCCGGGCGCAATTCCCGCGGGGCATCCTGTCGCCGTTGCTGGACGCCATCGCCCGCGCGCCGATCTGGGCCGAAGGCGTGGATTACGGGCACGGCACCGGTCATGGCGTGGGGTATTTCCTCAATGTCCACGAAGGCCCGCAAGTGATCGCCTATCAGGCGGCGCCAGCACCGCAAACCGCGATGCAGCCAGGGATGATCACCTCGATCGAGCCGGGTACTTATCGTCCGGGCCGTTGGGGCGTGCGCATCGAAAACCTGGCGATGAACCGTGAGGCAGGCACTACCGAATTCGGCGAGTTCCTCAAGTTCGAAACCCTGACTCTATGTCCGATCGACAGCCGCTGCCTGGAACCTTCGCTGCTGACCCAGGACGAGCGTGAATGGCTCAACGCCTACCACGCTGAAGTGCGTCGGCGCCTGAGTCCGCTGTTGCAGGGCGCGGCGTTGGAATGGCTGAATACCCGTACCGCGACCCTCTGAACGTGAATCGCGCTGCCGGCTTTGGGCCGGCAGCGCGAATTGCGTTGTTTGTCTTACCGAAGCTTTGGCTTAGCTCAGGGCTTCGAGGACAAAGCCCAGGCGATCCTGGCCGAAGAACAACTGGTTATCGACGAACATGCTCGGCGCGCCAAAAACGCCGCGTTGCAAGGCTTGTTCGGTCTTGTCCTTGAGGGCGTTCTTGACCTCTTCATCGTTGGTCAGGGCCAGCACCTCTTGCGGATCGAATCCTCCCTCACTGAGTACTGCCGCAACGGTGGCCGGATCGTTCAGGTTGCGCTTCTCGACCCAGAGTGCGCGGAACAGGCAGTCGATAAAGGCGATAAAACGCTGTGGATGTCGCAGTTGTATACCGGTCACCGCGCGCATCAGCAGCAGGGTGTTGATCGGGAAGTGCGGGTTGAATGCCAGTGGTACCTCATAATGTTTGGCATAACGCGCCAGATCCTGAAGCATGTAGCGTCCTTTGGCGGGGATGCTGATTGGCGAGGCGTTGCCAGTGACCTTGAACACACCACCGAGCAACATGGGTTGGTAAATCAGTTGGCTGCCTGTCTGGGCACAGATCTTCGGCAATTGGGTGTAGGCCAGGTACGAGGTCGGGCTGCCCAGGTCGAAAAAGAACTCGACGGTTTTGCTCATCGGTAATGCTCCTTTTTGTTGTTATGGGGGAGAGGTTACCAGCGTTCGTTCCAGGGCCGCAGATCCAGTTCGAAGGTCCAGGCATCCCGTGGCTGGCTGTGCAGATGCCAGTAGTTGTCGGCGATGTGCTCGGGGTTGAGGATGCCGTCTTCATCCTTGAGCGCGTATTTTTCCGGGAAGCTGTTGCGGATGAAGTCCGTGTCGATGGCGCCATCGACCACCACATGAGCAACGTGGATGTTCAGCGGTCCCAGTTCCCGGGCCATGCTTTGCGCCAGCGCGCGAATGCCATGCTTGGCTCCGGCAAAGGCGGCAAACCCCGCAGCGCCGCGCAAGCCCGCGGTGGCGCCGGTGAACAGGATGGTCCCGCGTTTGCGAGTGACCATGCGCTTGGCCACTTCCCGCGCATTGAGGAAACCTGAGAAGCAGGCCATCTCCCAGATCTTGAAGTACTTGCGCGCTGTTTCTTCAAGGATGCTGCAGGGCACGTTGGCGCCGATATTGAACACCAGGGCTTCGATCGGACCGATCTCGCGCTCGATCTGTTCGATCAAGGCAATCACTTCTTCCTCTTTTCGAGCGTCGCAGGCGAACCCATGGGCTTCGCCTCCCGATTGCTGGATGGCCTCCACCAGGGGCTGCAACTTGTCCGCGCTGCGTCGGGTGACACAGGCGACAAAACCTTCCCGGGCAAAACGCTTGGCAATTGCACCGCCTGTGGCATCGCCGGCTCCGACGACCAAAACGACTTTCTTGTTCTCTGTGGCTGTAGTCATGGTGGGATCGCTCTATTGGTAAACGGTCGTTAACTAAACGAACGTTATGCTACGATCCGCCGAGCGTCAAGGCGAAGAGAGGAGAGGGGCGTCATGCGTTATTCAGCCAGTCACAAGCAGGAAACCCGGGAACGGCTGCTGCAGAGCAGCGCGGTGTCAGCGAAAAAAGAAGGATTTTCGACTGTGGGGGTCGATGGCCTGATGAAAGCGATCGGGCTGAGTGGTGGGGCGTTCTACAGCCACTTTTCATCCAAGGATGAGCTGTTCGGTTCGATCGTTGAACGGGAACTGAGCCAGAGCCTTGAGCGTCTGGGGGGCGATGGTGAGCAAAGCCGGATGCGGCTTGAGCGCTGTCTCAAGCACTACTTGAGCATGGCGCATGTCGAGAGCCCTGAAACGGGCTGCGCCTTGCCAACCTTGGGCGCGGAAATCTCACGGGCGGACGAGGTGGTTCGACAGCAGGCGCAAGACTGGATTTGCCGTTTGCAGCAGAGTTGGGCGCGCACCCTGGGCAGCGACAGCCTGGCCTGGTCGATTCTGTCGCAATGCGTGGGGGCGTTGGTGGTGGCGCGAATGCTGGTCAGTCCGGACATTCAGCGCCAGGTCCTGAAGTCGAGCCATGACGAAATTGTTCGTCAATTGCCAACGCAGGATGTGCAGTAGGCAGGTGCTGCCTACTTGCAGATGACGATCATGCTGCGACTGGTATAGCCGGCGGGATTCAGGCCGAAGGGATAGTCGCCCGGATCCTCAACTGTATCTCCGGACTTGGCGATCACCTTGTAGCCTTTGGGGCCGCAGGAGGTAGCAGCGCTGGCGTAGCATTTGTCCCAGGAGGAGGACAGGCCGGAGCAGTTGATATGCAGGCCCTTCTTTCCGCGCTTGACCTCGGTTTTCGAAGTTGCGGCGCAACCTGCGATGGCCAGTACGGCTAACAGAATCAAAAAACGTTTCATTCCTGTCCCTATTGCTGATCCCGGATCTGTTGTCCGGGTTCGACTGCGTTGGCGGTCACTTTGGCGTCTGTGCGGTCCTTGCCTGAAAAATCCATGACTGGCGCTGAGTTACAGCGCCTAAACATGGCCTAATTGAGCGGCAAATACCAGAGCTATGTACAACCAGGAATCAATCCGCCGCGACCAAAGGTTTCGATTCGCTGCGCATGGTCAGGGTCGCACCCACTGACGCCAGGATGATGCAGGCAATAGCCAGCCACTGCGCGAGCGACAGGAATTCGTGGAGGAACAGCAGCCCGGACAAGGCACCAAAAGCAGGCTCGATACTCATCAGCGTGCCGAAGGTTCTCGCCGGCATTCGGGTCAGGGCGACCATCTCCAGGCTGTAGGGGAGGGCGGTGGAGAGAATGGCCACGCCGATGGCTATGGGGATCAGGGAAGGCGTCAGCAAGGCGGACCCTGCATGCACGATGCCGATAGGCGCCACGAACAAGGCAGCAATCATCACGCCCAGCGCTGCAGTCTGGATGCCATTGTCGGCCCCGGCCTTTTGCCCGAACAGAATATAGAGCGCCCAGCACACCCCGGCTCCCAAGGCATAACCCGCGCCGATCAAGTCGATACCAGCGCTGGTATCGCTGGTTGGAATCAACAGCAGCAGACCGATAATCGCCAGGGCGATCCAGAGAAAGTCGATGGCTTTTCGCGAAGCATAAATGGCCACGGCAAGTGGGCCGGTGAATTCCAGGGCCACGGCGATTCCCAGGGGAACGCTGCGTAGCGACATATAGAAGAGAAAGTTCATTCCACCCAGCGCCATGCCATAGACGATGACGGTGCGCAGAGACTTGGCGGTGAGCTTCGCGCGCCATGGGCGCAATAGCAGCAGCATGATGATGCTGGCGAAAATCAGGCGCAATGTGGTGGTGCCTTGTGCGCCCACTATCGGGAACATGCTTTTGGCCAGTGAGGCGCCGGACTGGATGGACGCCATGGCAATAAGCAGCAGTCCCACCGGGAACAGGGTCGAGGCTAGTCTGCGGGGCTGGTCATTCATGGCAAGGCATCATCCGGGTCAAGGGGAGGGTTTGGTGCGCCGACATGATGCTTAACTAAAAACGCTTGAGCAATATATTGCTCATGATGTTTCTGTTCTTCTTATATAGAGAAGGATTCATCCGTTTTTGCAGGTTATTGATAGAAAAGACAAATTAGGGGTTGACGGCAGATTCTGGAAGTCTATAATTCGCCCCACTTCCGGCGCAGTCGAAACGGAAAACTCCTTGAGATTCAGCTAGTTACACGGTTTTCGACAGCGGTCACGCTTCAGTTCATCGAAGCCCGAAGGAGTTGGTTCGGCAGTCAGTTTTCGCCGAATTAACGATTCGATCTTCTCGGTCGAAAGCGGAGAAAAAGAGGTGTTGACAGCAGCGTGTAACGCTGTAGAATTCGCCTCCCGCTGACGAGAGATCGGAGGCGCAAGTGGTTGAAGTTGCAAAGGAAACTTTGAAAACTTCTTAAAATAACCGCTTGACAGATGCAGAGGCTGCTGTAGAATGCGCGCCTCGGTTG